>JBMOGG010000013.1:0-33080 GCA_049318505.1 Sphingomonas sp.
CGGAGGTCGCGATGTGGAAAGCCTCATGGATGACACCACCCAGCTTGGCAGGATCCTTCACCAGGTAATTGTGCTTGGTGCAGTGGCGCGTGATGCCGACGGTATCGGCTTCCTGAAACGCGTCGCTGCCAATCAGGCCCGTTGGCACCTGACCGGTGATAACGACCATCGGGATCGAATCCATCAGCGCGTCGGTGATCGCGGTGATGACGTTTGTTGCGCCGGGGCCGCTTGTCACAAGCACCACGCCGGGCTTGCCGGTCGAGCGGGCATAGCCTTCAGCAGCATGACCCGCCGCCTGTTCATGACGGACGAGGATGTGGCGAATCCGTTTTTGCTTGAACAAGGCGTCGTAGATCGGGAGCACTGCCCCGCCAGGATAGCCGAACACGACTTCGACGCCGAGATCGACAAGCGCCTCGACGAGGATTTCGGCTCCGGGCATTTCGGCAGGCATTGGATGTTCCTTTGTTGCGGTGCGGTGCGGTTAGGGATATGAAACTATGCTGTCAACGCCTTAAGACGTAATTTAGTTGCTAAATAATGGATAGTTTCGACATCTAACTGCGCTTCGAACCGCTCCCAGTCCGTCGCCGACTGGTTCGCGAACCAGGTATATTGTCGCTTCGCATATTGCCGCGTGGCCAGCGCGCCCGCTGCAACGGCACTTTTCCGGTCAAGCTGTCGCTGCGCAAATGCCGCAATTTCAGCCACGCCAATCGCGCGGATAACGGGCAGGGCCGGGTCGAGCTGGCGCCTGAGCAATGCGGCGACTTCGGCTTGACCTGCTTCGATCATGGTTTCGAAACGGGCGTCGCACCGGGCGAACAGCCAGTCGCGTGGTGGTAGCACGACGAGTGGCGCCAGCCGAACCTGATCCGCAATCCCCCCGACCTTGTGCGTCTGCCAATATGCCAGGGGGTGCCCCGTCGATCGGACCACTTCCAGCGCGCGTGCGACGCGTGTGGTGTCGGCAGGGGCAAGGCGGGCTGCTGCCGCAGGATCGGCGGAGGTCAGCGCTCCATAGGCGTCTGCCACCGGCATCGCCCGAACTTCGGCGCGCACGTCGGGATTGATGTCGGGCACGGGTGCAATCCCGTTGAGCAGCGTGCGGATGTAGAGACCCGTGCCGCCAACGAGGATCGGCAGTCGCTGCTGGGCTTGCGCCTGCGCAATCGCGGTTTTCGCATCCGCTGCCCAGCGCGCCGCCGAACATGCGTCTGCGCCATCGATGTAACCGAACAAACGGTGCGGATGCCGCGCCTCATCGACTTCGCTCGGTCGTGCCGTCACAACGCGCAGGTCGCGGTAGACTTGCATCGAGTCGGCATTGACGATCACCGACGGCGTCATGTCGGCAAGCGCCATCGCGAGCGCTGACTTGCCGCTCGCGGTTGGCCCTGCGATGAGCGCGACAAATGGGAGATTTTCGGTGTTCATCGCCACCCTCGTAGCAAAAGAACGCCTTAGCGCGGGCGATATTTCGGCGGCGTGCGATGCAGTGCGCGGCAGCGCGGGCGCCGTCGTCGACGGCGTCGCCTGTAACGTTGGCTTTTCGGGCAGCGGTAGTGAAGGTCGCAAAGCGCTCGAGAATGCTCTTCCCACGCTCGACGTGATCGTGCAGCGCCAACACGCACCGCATCGAAAACTCCTCGTCGCCGACATGGATTCGACGATGATCACCGTCGAATGTATCGACGAGCTTGCCGATTATATCGGCCTGAAAGCCCAGGTCTCGGAAGTCACCGAACGCGCCATGCGCGGCGAGCTGGACTTTGCCGAGGCGTTGCGCAGTCGCGTTGCGCTGCTCGTCGGCCTGCCGGAAGCAATTGTCGCCGAGTGCCTGCGCGAACGGATCAAACTTACCGGCGGCGCGGTTGATCTGATCACTGCATTCCGCGCGGCTGGGGGCAGGGCGGTTCTCGTCTCCGGCGGCTTCACCCATTTTACTGACAGTGTTGCCCAGCAGATCGGTTTCGACCACGCCGTCGCTAACCGGCTGGTCGTCAAAAATGGTGCGCTGACCGGCGAAGTCGAGTTTCCCATTGTTGACGCCCAAACCAAGCGTGAAACCCTGCTTGGAGAAGTCTCTAGGCTGGGCGTCTCCCTCAGCGCGACGATTGCCGTTGGCGACGGCGCAAATGACATTCCGATGATCGAAACGGCAGGGCTGGGCGTCGCTTTCCATGCCAAGCCAAAGACAGAAGCCGCCGCAGATGCACGGATCCGACACGGCGACCTGAATGTGCTGCGGTATGCGCTTAGCTAACGCGTCTCGATGACTTCGATCAGGTCGCCGCCGGTGCCAAAGTCAACCACATCGCCGGCTCCCGACCCGATCATCGCCTTGGCTAACGGTGCTGTATAGGCGATGCTGCCAACCGCGGGGTCAGCTTCGTCATGGCCCACAATAGCAAGGGTGCGAACCGCTCCCTTAAGCCTGAACGTCACGATCGATCCAATTCCGACGACATCGTCGGCTGGGGGATTGGCGACGCGGGCGGTGGATAACCGGGTGTTCCAATAAGCAAGGTCACGCGCTGCTTTCTTGCGCGCTTCGTCATCAGGCGCTGCCGCGACTGCAGCGGCCCATTCAGCGACCTTAGCCCCAATCAGCAAAAACCCGTTGGGGGTCACGATGTTGGGACCCAGCGGCAGGGGGATTTCGAACTTTGGCTCCAGATGTTCTTCATCGCTCTCACGACGAAATGCGACGCTCATCGGTTTCGGCCTTTGGTCATCGGATCGGGTTTCTTGGGCGCGCGCCAGCCCTCTGGCCGCATGGTACGCGCACGGTTGCTGCCAATGCCCATCGCGCCGGGCTGCTGTCGCGTCAGCCCGGTGGTGTCGACGTCGAGCGTATCGGCTCCGGTCCGGACAAGGCCGATCAGGTCGCGCAATCGACGCGCCTCTTCGAAGTCGAGACGCGTTGCGGCTGCTTCCATCGCTTCATGGAGATCCGCCAAGGTCAGGAGAGCTTCCAGTCGATAGCCGTTCGTTCCGACTGCCTAGCGTAGACTTCGCCTTCGCTGATGCTGCGTGCCCGGCGCCCCTTCACAAACAACGAATGAAGATAGTCGAGCATCGTGCCTCAGGGAGCAATCGCAAGGCAGGACGTGCCCGACGCGGCGCAGGCGCGTTGTGCAGCAGCCTTGTCGGCCAGCGGACCCGCCTGAAGACGGACGATATTGCCGGCGCGCACGTAATTCACGCTCAGGCCGCCCAGACGTCCGGCAAGGCTTTCCCACGCCCGGACAGCATTGGCTTGATTGCTGAAGGCGCCCAGCTGAATGCGCCAGTTGCCATCGGTGGCAACGGGTGGCGACGAAGTGGCGACGGGTGGCTTGGGCATATTCACCGGCACTGGTGGGGCACCAACGCTGGACGGCGGCAGCTCCTGGCTCACGATTGTGGACCGTGGCGCCGTATCGCCGATCATGCTCGCGGCCAGCTGCGGGTTGGACGCTGCATTTTCATAGGTTCGCGCAAGGGCAAGACCGCGCTGGCGCTGGTCCAGAGGAATATACCTGTCCATTTCCGCCAGGCTGCTCGATGCAGCGGTGATGCCGGCCGCCGACGCACGCGTCATCAGCGCATAGGCGCGCACCCAGTCCTTCTTCAGCATGTCGCCATTGAACAGCGCCGTCCCCAAGACATATTGTGCTCGTGGTTCGCCGCGCCCTGCCGATTCCTCGATATACGGCATGGCGGTGGCACGGTCGCCGTTCTGGAACAGCAACAGACCATAATTGTCACGGCTGGGGACATGCCCCTGTTGCGCCGCCTTGCCGTACCAGCTTTCGGCCATTTTCATGTCGAGCGGCAGGCCACGCCCAAGCTGGTAAGCCTTTGCCAGATTAAATTGGGCGATCGGGTCGCCGGCAATCGCGAGCGGTCGCCATTCCTTTACGGCACCATAATAGTCGCCACGGTTCCACAAATCGAACCCGGCCTTTGGGTCAGCCATCGCGGGTGAGCCGACGGCGACGAGCGCGGCGGTAACCACCGCGACCAGACCATGACGCAACAACATTTTTGTCCCCTCGTACGAATTCTGTCGCCTGCACTTACCGCCTGAAGATGAATATCCGTTTACCACAGATGCTTGCGAAATTGCGACCCTTGTCTCCGCTCACAATCTTCGCCGATGTTAACCCTATCTTAGCGACGTGCGTGACATTCCCCCCGGGCGAAGTGGAAAACATCCAAGGACCGTCGATGCGCGTACTGGCCATTGCCTCCCAAAAAGGCGGATCGGGGAAAACAACCCTGTCCGGGCATATCGCCGTTCAAGCGCAGCGCGCAGGTGCCGGGCCGGTGGTTCTCATCGATATCGATCCCCAAGGTTCTCTGGCCGACTGGTGGAACGAACGCGAAGCCGAATATCCCGCCTTTGCCCAGACAACTGTGGCCCGCCTGCAAGCCGATCTTGAGCTGTTACGCCAGCAGGGCTTTCGCCTCGCCGTTATCGATACGCCGCCCGCAATCACCATGGCGATCCAAAGCGTCATCGCCGTGGCCGAACTCATTGTCATCCCGACCCGCCCGTCGCCGCACGATCTGCGCGCGGTTGGTGCAACGGTTGACCTTTGCGATCGCGCAGGCAAGCCGCTGTTGTTTGTGGTCAACGGCGCCACGCCAAAGGCAAAGATCACTTATGAGGCCGCCGTCGCGCTGTCGCAGCATGGCACGGTCGCGCCGGTCACGGTTCACCACCGCACCGATTTCGCCGCATCGATGATCGATGGCCGGACGGTCATGGAGTGCGATCCCAAGAGCCGCTCGGCCGCCGAAATCGTCGAACTGTGGGAATATGTTTGCGACCGGCTCGAAAAAAACTTCCGCCGCACGGTGTTCTCGGCGCCAGGTGTGACGACTGCTGCACCCGTAATGCATCGACCGGCAGGCGGGGGCTTCGGCCGTCGCGTCGTCAGTCAGTGAGGGATAGCGTCATGGGCGAACCTAAACCTCTCGCATCGCTTTCGTCGACGCTGCTTGCGCGCAAGGGACATGCAAGGCCGGCCATGCGGCCTCAGGGCTTTGCCAGCTTTGGTTTTGCCGGCAGCCACCAGATGCAAAACGATCTCGGTTGGAATGACCTCGGGCTTGAGCCTGACATGGCCAATGGACCGGTTTGCGCTGACATCGTGCCGATCTTGCCCGTTTCGTCGATCGAAACGCCTGCTGCGCCGCCCACCGTGGTGCGCCAACAGGAAGAACTGCAGCGCGAATGGGCGGCCGTTCCGGTCGAATTTGCCGAACGCGCCAAGCGCGCTGCACCGGGATCCAAAGGCAAGGCTGCTTTCACGCTTCGACTCGATTCAGACCGCCATCTGCGGCTGCGTCTGGCCTGTGCTTTCGCACACAAGTCTGCACAAGCGCTCGTGATCGCGGCGCTCGACGCGTTTCTCGAAACCCAGCCCGCTGTAACCAAGCTTGCCCGAACGGCGAGCGATTGCGGGCCGAAATGAATAATTTGAAGGGAAAGGCCATGAGCAGCACGTCCAAGCTTCGTTTGATCGCTTCCGCTCTGGTTGTGGGCTCATCCATGATGCTGGCCAGCGTCAGCGGTCAGGCTCAGGGACCGGACGCCGGATCGCAAACCCGGGTGGTGCGTGAGGCACAATCCTTTGCTGCTCGGGCGAGCAAGGCACTGGTGAAGAAGAATGCGGTAAAGGCTGCGGTGCTGGCCGAACGTGCAGTCGAGCTCGAAGGCCGCAATGCCGACTATCGCATGCTCCTTGGGCAGGCCTATCTTGCGGCTGGGCGCTTCCAGTCGGCCGAACAGGCATTTGCCGATACGCTCACCCTCAACCCTGAAAAAGAGCGCGCCGCACTGAACCTTTCGCTCGCTCAAGTCGCGCTGGGCAAGTATATTGCCGCGCAATCGACCCTCGCCGACTATCGCGACAAGCTGGCTGCTGCCGACTTTGGCCTGGCCTTGGCACTGGCCGGCAATCCTCAGGAAGCCGTTCAGATCCTCGAATTCGCAACGCGCGCGCCCGATGCAACGGCAAAAACCCGTCAGAACCTCGCGCTTGCCTATGCCCTGGCCGGAAAATGGACCAACGCCAAGGTCATGGCCGTTCAGGATATCACACCTGACCAGGCCGATGCGCGCCTCGCCGTCTGGGCCGGTTTTGCCCGGCCCGGTGGCGGACCCGCACAGGTTGCGGCACTGTTGGGTGTCAAGCCTGCCGCCGATTCAGGCCTGCCTACACGTCTGGCACTTTCATCGCCCGCGGCAGCCGTGGCGGTTGCGGCGGTAGAAGTACCGGCGGTCCAATCTGTCGAGGCACCAGTCGCAATGGCTGATACGACGCACACATTTGAGACGCCTGCGCCTGCCGAACCGGTGAAGGTCCAGCCGGTCGTCGTTGCCGCAGCGCCGGCTCCAGCCCTGATTCGCGCCGACCCGCAGCCTGCGCGCCAGGCCGTCAAATCGTCACCACAGCGGACGGTCTCAGCCAAGCCAGCCATCAAGCCGGTAGCGGCACCCGTAGGGCCGCTTCGCAATGCCTCCGTGCAACGCACGAAGTCTGGCAAGTTTGTGGTTCAGCTTGGCGCCTTCCAGACCGCCGCGTCCGCGCAACGGGCCTGGAACAGGATCTCGAGCCGGGTCGATCTTGCGAACTATGAAGCCACCAACGGCGCAACAAAGCTTCGCAACGCCAGCCTCGTCCGCGTTTCAGTTGGCAGCTTTGGGCAGCGGGCCGAAGCCGACAGGATGTGCGCGCGTATTAAAAAGACGGGCAACGTGTGCTTTGTCCGTGTTCAAGAAGGCGACGCGCCGGCACGCTGGGCTCAGAACAACAGCTTCAAGGTCGCCTCGCGCTAATCCTTTCTAGAGCTTCAAAGATCGTCCGGCCGCCCTTGAGCGTGCGGACGACTTTGCCCTGGACCGGCAGGCCGTCGAAGGGCGTGTTCCCAGCAGACGACGCAAACTTCGTGCCGTCAATCCGCCACGGAAGATCGGCATCGACGACCATGATGTCGCCCGGTGCACCTGCCTCCAGACGACCACAGTCGATTCCCAGAATCGCGGCCGGGTTGGCGCTGGTCAGAGCGGCAAGTCTCGGCAAGTCGATGACGCCATCGCGGACGAGCCCCAAGGCAAGCGTGAGCAGCGTTTCCGCGCCTGACGCGCCGGGCTCTGCATCGGCAAAGGGAAGTCGTTTGACCTCCGGCCCCCGCGGATCATGTGCCGAACATAGCACATCGATCGTTCCGTCGCGCAAAGCCTCGATGCTTGCGCGACGGTCCGCATCGGTGCGCAGGGGCGGGGAAAGTCGCGCAAAGGTTCGATAATTGCCCACGGCTATGTCGCTGAGCAACAGGTGCGTAGGTGCGATCCCGCACGTGATGGGCAAGCCGCGCGTCTTGGCATGACGGATCAGGTCGAAAGCCCGCGCCGTCGTGATCTGGCGAAAGTGCAACCGCGCGCCGGTCTCCTCGACCAGCATGATGTCGCGCGCCACTGACATGGCCTCTGCTACCGCTGGGGCGGCAGACAAGCCATAAAGCGTAGCCGTTTCTCCTTCGGTCGCGACGGCTCCTGCCGCGAGTCCCCCGTCCTCGGCGTGGGCGATAACGGTGAGGCCGAGCGAACCCGCATAGGCCAATATGCGCCGCATAACGCCTGAATCGGCAATCCAGCGCCTGCCGGTCGCCACGGCCTTTGCGCCGGCGCGTGCCATCAGGGCATATTCGGCGAGCTCTGCCCCACCTAGCCCTTTCGTTGCGGCCGCAAGCGGGTGCACCCAGAGGGCGGGCTTGGCGGCGAGCGCAGCGCGCTGGACGAGTCCGGGATCGTCGAGCGGTGGTGACTGGTCGGGCATGAGTGCGACCCGCGTAATTCCTCCGGCGGCTGACGCGCCACGCTCGACTGTGAAAACGCCGAGATCGACGATGCCGGGCAGGATCAACGTTCTCCCCGCAATTTCAGCGCCCGCCGCATCGACCGACGCAATGCGGTCTCCATCGACCGTCAACGACCCTTCACGCTGCCCGCGCGAGTCGATCAGTGTCCCCGTCAGCTTCATCGCCGACCTCGCGTCAGAACATCCAAACACGCCATGCGTACCGCCACACCCATTTCCACCTGCTCGGCGATCGTCGAACGCAGGGGATCGTCGGCCACGCTCGAGGCGATTTCGACACCGCGGTTCATCGGCCCTGGGTGCATGACGATGGCATCGGGCGCACGTTCGAGACGTTCAGACGTGAGGCCGTAGAGGGCGTGGAACTCGCGCAAGCTTGGGACGAAGCCGCCCGACATCCGTTCCGATTGAAGGCGCAGCATCATGACGACGTCGGCTCCCTCGATTCCTGCATCCATGTCGGTGAACGCCGTGACCCCGAAACGTTCGATACCGGCTGGAATGAGCGTTGGCGGGGCCACGACACGCACCTCGGCCATCAGCGCGGTCAGCAGCAGGATATTCGATCGCGCAACGCGGCTGTGCAGAACGTCGCCGCAGATCGCGATGCGCTTGCCTGCGATGGCGCCCAGCCGCCGCCGGATAGTAAGCGCGTCGAGCAGCGCCTGTGTCGGGTGTTCATGCGTCCCGTCACCCGCGTTCAACACCGGACAATCGACCTTGTCGGCGATCAGCGCGACTGCGCCCGAGCTCCCATGGCGGATGACAATCACGTCGGCGCGCATGGCGTTGAGTGTGATCGCGGTATCGATCAGCGTTTCGCCCTTTTTTACGCTCGACTGCGCCGCGTGCATATTGACGACGTCTGCCCCCAGCCGCTTCCCTGCGATCTCAAAGCTCAGCAGTGTCCGCGTAGAGTTTTCGAAAAAGGCGTTGATTTGGGTCAGCCCGTCGAGCCGGTGGTCGGAGGCGGCGTGAGTGCGGTTATGCGCGACCCAAGTGTCGGCCTCGTCGAGCAGAAAGGTGATTTCGTGCGGCTGCAGGCCAGCAATGCCGGTCAGGTGCCGGTGCGGGAAGGCGGTCATCGATGTCACTAAGCTGACAGCGTTAGCGGCGGGTCAGACCTCGCGCAACCTCGGCATCAGTTCGACGAAATTGCACGGACGATGCCGCGAATCGAGCTGCGTCGCGAGGATGCCGTTCCACCCGTCGGCAACGGCGCCGGTCGAGCCGGGCAGGGCGAAGATATAGGTGCCCCGCACCACGGCGGCACAGGCGCGCGATTGGATCGTCGAGGTGCCGATGTTCGCATAGCTCAGCCACCGAAACAGCTCGCCGAAACCGGGAATAGACTTGCCGCCCAGCCGGTCGATGGCTTCAGGGGTCACATCACGGCCCGTCACACCGGTGCCGCCCGTCGACACGATGCAGTCGACACTTTCGTCTTCGATCCAGCTATGGAATTGCGCAACCAGTGCATCGACATCGTCGCGGATGATCGCCCGGCGCACGAGCTTGTGTCCGGCCGCTGCCATCAGCTCGGCCAGCTTGTCGCCCGATTTGTCCGTCGATGCATCCCGGCTGTCGGATACGGTAAGCAAGGCAATGTTGACGGGCGTAAACGGCAAGGACTCATCGATCATGCCCAAAGTCCCTTGATCGACAGCGGCATCAACGCTCCCATTGCGCAGACTGGATGATTGAGGACGCGCTGGGCGCCGCGCTGGCAAGCGTCGGGAATTTCGGCCAGATGCCCTGCACCAATGCCGTCCGGCTCACCGTCTTTTGCCCCGACTGCTGCTGATACATCCAGTAGTTGCGGAGCACGATGGTTACATACCCCCGTGTTTCCCAATAGGGGATGCTCTCGATGTAGAGCAGCGGATCCTTGCCGGCTGCAGCATTCAGGTTCCAGCGGTCGAGCGGGGCAGGGCCGGCATTGTAAGCGGCGATCACCTTCGGCAGGAGTCCACCGGTCTGCGCCATGTCGCGAAGCTGCTCGATATAGCTCTGGCCGTATTCCATGTTGGTCGACGGTGACGTCAGCGACCCCGTCATCACCATGCCCTTGCGCCGCGCGATCAGCTGCGCGGTGGCCGGCATGACCTGCATGAGGCCGCGCGCGCCGGCGGGGCTGACGACGTTTGTACGAAAGTTCGATTCCTGCAGGGCGTGGGCGAACACCAGCGCGCGATCGACCCGCCAGCCGCCTTCGGGCGACCAGTTGCCGGGCATCGGATAGCGTCCCTCGATCGTCGTTTTGGCCCCGGCAGGTCCATTATGCGCAAGCCAGAGTTGCGTGGACGGCAAGTCGAGCTTGCCCGCAATCGCTGTCAGCGTGGCATGTTCGGCAGGCGAACCGATCCGCGCCTGCCAGCGGATCAGCGCGTCGGCGCGGTCGCTTTCGCCGATCTCGGCAAGCGCGAGGGCTGCGCGGACATTGGGATGGCCGACGAATTGGCGGATCGCGCCGATCCCTGGGTCGTCCTTGGTCGGCGCAAGGCCCATCGCTCCTTGCGCCAACATGCCGTAAAACGTCTCCTCGAGACGTGCAGCGGCGCGCAGTCGGGGCTGGATCAGGTCGGGCTGGTGCCGCACCATGTCGGCGCGCGCGGCCCAGTAATGACCGGCAGCAATCATTTCGGGATCGTAGGACCGCCTTGCCAGCGAGGCGAAGGCATTGGATGCCGCCGACCAGTCCTTCTGGCGCCATGCCGCCAGGCCGACAACCCAGTCCGCCTGCGCCGCCCAAGGCCCGGTACCCGTCTGTGCGACCGTGGCAAGACGCCGTGCGTTCACGTCGTCGTCTTCGATATAATAGGACCACGAAACCCGCTGACGCCATTCGGTCAGGCCTTCGGCAGTCAGATTTGCTTCGTTCGAAACCAGCAGGGCTTCGGCCTGTGCAGGCTGGTCGTCCTTGATGAGTTGCAGGATTCGCTGCCCCATGGCCGAGGCGACGGCGTCTCCCTCGGTCGTGGCTGTGCGGCCGCGCCGGGGTGAGGTGCCGAGCCAGCCCAGGCTCCGTGCTTCCGGCAATGTCGGCACAGCCTCGACACCGCGCGCCGTCGCCAACCGGACAAGCGCTGGCGCTTCGGGCAGGTTCGGCGCTGCCGTCGCCAGCATCGCCAGTTGAAGGCCATCGACTTTGGGCGAGCCCTTGGCGGTATAAATTGCTGCCCGGGCGACGCTGTGGAGCGGCCCTTCTGGCATGACATCGAGCTTGGCCGAAGCGTCGGTCCAGCGACCCGCGTCAAGATCATCGAAAATCGCACGATATTGTAGCCGCGCATTGGGGCCGAGCTGCACGGGAAGGGGGGCAGGCGTGGCCGAAACTGCGGCTGTGGCTGGCGCTGCGGCAAGGGTCGGCGACCCAAATGTCGCCCAAAATGCCACGCCGACCAGCAGAACAGTTCGTTTCATGCCTTCACGTCCCCGATCAGTCTCTGCATGTCTTCCCACACCCGCGCTTTTGATTTTGGCTCGCGGAGAAGCACGCGTGGATGAAGCGTTGCGATCGCTTCTA
Source organism: Sphingomonas sp. (assembly GCA_049318505.1). Classification (GTDB taxonomy): domain Bacteria; phylum Pseudomonadota; class Alphaproteobacteria; order Sphingomonadales; family Sphingomonadaceae; genus Sphingomonas_O. The sequence continues at coordinate 11,407 of JBMOGG010000013.1, forward strand.
TAGGGGCACCACCATAGTCAATCTGATGTAACCGTCCCGTAACTTCGGCGACGTTCGTCCCGAGCACCGCACGACTCGCCGCTTCGCCCATCAGCCAGAGCTTTTTCGGGGCAGCAAGTCGGATGTGATGCCTAAGGATCGGCCCCAGGATTTCGAGCGATACAGCATCGATCTGGCCGCTGGCCGGACGGCCCGGCGCTATGGCCGTCAGATAGATGTGCGCGCGATCGATTTTCCACGCAGCGATCATCCGATCGAACAGCGCACCGATTTCGCCCGACAAAAGATGCCCGGCCACAGCGTCGCCGCGTTCGGGCACGTCGGTCACGATCATCGGGATATTCGATGGATCGCCTTCGGGCCTCAGACGCTGGCGCACGGCAAAGTCCGACAAGCTCACTGTATCTGCCGCGAACCAGTCGACGAAGTCGGGGAGGTTGTCGGGGAGGTTGTCGGGCAATTGGGGCGACGCCGCCACGGCAGCCGGGGCTCGCCCTGCGGGACGCGCATCCTGGCTATAGGTCCCCCTGGTTTCCCCCGGGCCGGCTCTTGCAACGGGCTTTGCCTCCGCCAGCCAGTTTCGTGGCTCCTCGTCGATGAGGACATCGACGCCGGCATCGCGCCACCAGCTTATCAGGCTGTCGGCTTGGGCCTGCAGATCATGGGTTTGGCTGTCGAGCATCGCCACCATGTTAAGCAATTGGTTGACGGCGCGGTCAATGATGCGAAATGCGGATCGTGACCAAGTGACAAGGAAAGACGGCCAAGCGCCGCACAGAGAGATAAGCGAAAGTACCGATATGACGACACGCGAATCGATGCCCTATGACGTTGTGATCGTGGGTGGGGGCCCTGCCGGCCTGAGCGCGGCGATCCGGCTCAAACAGTTGAACAGCGATCTGGGCGTATGCGTGCTCGAAAAGGGCTCGGAAATCGGCGCGCATATCCTCTCGGGCGCGGTGGTCGATCCCCGGTCGCTGGACGAATTGCTACCCGATTGGCGTACCAGCGGCTGTTCGCTCGCCGATGTGCCAGTGACCGACAACCAGCATTGGGTGCTGACGGCGAAAAAGAAATATGCCCTGCCGCACCTGATGATGCCCGGGTTTATGAACAACAAGGGCACGTACACCGGGTCGCTCGGTAATCTGTGCCGCTGGTTGGCCGAACAGGCCGAAGGCCTTGGCGTCGAGATTTTTCCCGGATTTGCAGCGGCGGAAATCCTCTACAACGACGATGGTTCGGTAAAGGGTGTCGCGACCGGCGACATGGGCGTGGCGCGCGACGGCACACATAAGCCCGATTACCAGCCCGGCCTCGAACTTCATGCGAAGTACACTTTTTTTGCGGAAGGCGCACGAGGCCATCTGACCAAACAGCTCAAAAGACAGTTCGATCTTGAAGCGAACTGTGAGCCGCAAGTCTATGGAATTGGGCTTAAAGAGCTTTGGGATATCGACCCGGCAAACCATGTGCCCGGGCGGGTCATCCACAGTCAGGGCTGGCCGCTCGACGATGCCTGGGGAGGCGGGTTCCTCTATCATCAGGCTGGGGGACAGGTCGCGCTGGGCTTTGTCGTCGCGCTCGATTACAAAAATCCCTATCTGTCGCCGTTCGAGGAATTCCAGCGCTGGAAGCACCATCCGGAAATCGCGGCCATCCTCAAGGGCGGACGGCGCGTTTCCTATGGCGCGCGCGCGATCAATGAAGGCGGGTGGCAGTCTGTCCCGAAACTCGCGTTTGCAGGCGGAGCCCTGATCGGCTGCAGCGCCGGCTTCGTGAACGTTCCCCGGATCAAGGGGTCGCATACCGCGATGAAGTCCGGGATGCTGGCAGCAGAAGCTGCCGCCGCCGCCATCGCTGCGGGTCGCACCAGCGACGAGCTCCTCGATTACGAGCCTGCTGTCCGGTCGAGCTGGATCGCCAAGGAACTCAAACTCGTCCAGAATGCCGAGCCTGCCGTCGCCAAGTTCGGTGGTGTGCTGGGCACGATCCTGGCAGGCACCGACATGTGGATGCGCACGCTGAAGATCGGTTTGCCGATCACGATGAAGCACCACGCCGACAACGAGAACATCTGGCGCAAGGATCTGGTGCAACCGATCGCCTATCCCAAGCCTGACGGCGTGCTGAGCTTCGACAGGCTGTCCTCGGTGTTTTTGTCGAACACCAATCACGAGGAAGATCAGCCGATTCACCTGACGCTGAAGGACGCCGACGTTCCGATCACCGTCAACTTGCCGCTCTATGATAATCCCGAGCAACGTTATTGCCCGGCCGGCGTCTATGAAATCGTGGGCCGCGAAGAAAATAACCCCCGGTTGCAGATCAACGCCCAGAACTGCGTTCACTGCAAGACGTGCGACATCAAGGACCCGACCCAGAATATCAACTGGGTGGTGCCGGAGGGTGGCGGTGGGCCGAACTATCCGAACATGTAGCCTCGCTGCCCTTGCGGTCGCACTGTTGTCGACAGCAGGCGCCGCGAAGCGGACGGAGCCTTCGGCGCTCGGCGTTTACGTTCGCGCGCGGGTAGCGGATAAGGCAAGCGACAGTCCCGCCGCCGTCGCCAATTATGCCGCCGCGCTCACCATGGCCTCCGATGCGACCATGGTTGCCTTCCGCGCTTATCGGGCGGGCGTGGACGGTGGAAACTATCCGCTGGCCTTGCGCGCCGCTCAGGCGCTTGACCGGTCGGATATCGTGCCGCCGGACGCCCGGATCTTGCTCTACATTGCAGCCGTGCGTGATGGCGACTGGCCTGCGGCCTCGGCGCGGCTCGACCAGATCGAGGACCAGGACGGCTTTGGATTCCTCTCGCCGTTGTTCAGGTCGTGGCTGGAGCTCGCGACAGGCCAAACTGCGGCCAAGTCGAATCCGGCGGCCAGCGCCTATGTCGCGGAAAACGATATTCTGGTCGATATCGCGCGCGGTACGCAACCAGACAGCGTTACCGCAGTCAAAGGCCTGTGGACCTCTGACCCCTATCGGGCCACCAGCCTGCGACTGGCCGCCGCGGCTTCGCTCGCCGCGCGCAAACAGCGCACCGCTGCTATGGCGTTACTCATTGGCGACGATCCCACGATCGTTGCCGCACGCCAAGCTATAACGCGTGGAAAACGCCTGGCGGGCGCCGTCGACAGCCCGGCGAGGGGTGCGGCATTCGTGCTTGCGCGCATGGCCGGCGATCTGATGAACGAAGGCTCGGCGCGCTCGGCGATCACGCTCGCCAGATTTGCGACCTTTGCGGATCCCGCCAGCCCGAACGCTCGGCTTGTTGCTGCGACAGCGCTTGGGCTCGGCAAACGCAACGCCGAAGCTCTGTCGCTTGTCGATAGTGTCGGGCGCGACCCGGTCTATGCAGACCTTGCGCGCTCGCTGCGCATCGACCGGCTCGAAGCGCTGGGGCGTACCGAAGAGGCGTTTGCCGAGGCGCTGGCGCGCGCCGATAAATCGGTGAACGATATCACCCGGCTCGGCGACCTGGAAGCGCGACGCGGGCGTTATGGAGCAGCGGCCGTCCACTATCGTCGCGCCGTGGACGCGATCGATGCAGACAAGGCCAGTGCCCAGCTCTGGCTGGCGCTTGGAAATGCGCTCGATCAGAGCGGTGACTGGGCGGCGGGGCGCGCAGCGCTGGAACGTGCGCTCGCCCTGTCGCCGAATGATCCCCGGTTGCTGAACCAGCTCGGCTATGGCCTTGCTGTGCGCGGCGAGCAGCTCGACAGAGCGGCCTCGCTGCTGCGCAAGGCAGACGCCGTCAATCCAGAGAACGCCGCGATCACTGACTCGATCGGGTGGGCGGCCTTCAAAGCCGGTCAAATCGGTCGTGCGGTCGACGTGCTCGAACGGGCGCGGATGCTCGACCCCATCGAGCCCGAGATTGCCGAACATCTGGGCGATGCTTATTGGACAGCGGGGCGGCGCGTTGAGGCTCGCTATGCCTGGACGGCAGCGCGCGAGAGCGCCGCGGACGACGCGCGCAGCCGCATTCAGGACAAGATCGACCGGGGCCTGCCTTGACCGCGCAGGAGACCGCCTATGCCAAGCTCAATCTCGCGCTCCACGTCCGGCGACGGCGCGCGGATGGGTATCATGAGCTCGAAACCGTTTTTGCTTTCTGCGCCGATGGCGACGTTCTGTCGGCCGAGCTTGCGGAAGCGACCTCGCTGACGATCGATGGTCCCTTTGCTAAGGGGCTATCGACGACAGACAATCTGGTCGTGCGCGCCGCAGCAGCCCTGGGCGTGACGGCGCGGTTGCACCTCACCAAGAAACTGCCGGTTGCCAGCGGCATTGGCGGGGGATCGGCAGACGCCGCCGCCACGCTGCGTCTGCTTGCCCGCCTCAGCGGGCGCGACTTGCCGCTGCTTGACGTCCAGCGTGCCCTTGGCGCCGACGTGCCTGCCTGCGTCGTGTCGCAGACGATGCGCGGCGAAGGCGTGGGGGAAGCCCTGTCGCAAGAAAGGTCCGTCGCTGGCACGCCGGTCTTGCTGGTCAACCCGCGCATTGCGCTTTCAACTGCGGCTGTGTTCCGCGCATGGGGCGGGATCGATCGCGGGCCGCTGGGTGACTGGCGTTCGGGCCGCAATGATCTTGAAGCACCCGCTTGTGCGCTAGTCCCCGAGATCGTCGATCTGATCGACTGGCTGAACGGCTGTCATGACGTCACATTGGCCCGCATGTCCGGCTCGGGTGCGACCTGCTTTGCCGCTTTCGAAAGCGAAGCGGCGCGTGCGCAAGCGACCGCGGCTTTGGCGACGCGTTTCCCCGGCTATTGGGCGATGGAGTCCGTCTTGCGATGAACGATATCTGGTACACGACTGGCCTGGCCGCACTTGGCAATGTGCTGATCGTCGGGGACCATGCCTCGAACCGCGTGCCGCCCGAGATCGACCTCGGCATCGACCAAGCGGTGCTCGAGACGCACATCGGCTGGGATATCGGCGTCGCAGCGCTTGCCCGGGCGCTGAAGGCGCCCGCCTGGCTCGGCCATGTTTCGCGACTGGTGATCGATCTCAACCGCGACCCAGGCGATGCAGCGCTTGTGCCACTTTCCAGCGACGGTCACGACATTCCGGGCAATGCGGGCGACACGTCCGACCGGATCGCGCGGTATTGGCACCCCTATCATGATGGCCTTGCCCGCCACATCGCGCTGACCGCGCCGGCGATGCTGGTGTCGCTCCACAGCTTCACGCCCCGGCTTACGACGCGCCCTGAAGAACAGCGCCCGTGGGAAGTGGGCGTGCTCTATAACTGCGACGAATGCGCGCCGCGGCTTGCCATCCCGCGCCTCGAGGCGGCGGGAATCGTGACCGGCGACCAGCAACCTTATTCGGGAAAGCTGCTCAACGCGTCGATGAACAGGCACGCGGAAGCCAATAACATCCCCTATCTGGGGTTCGAGGTGCGGCAGGACCTGATCGACACGCAAGACGGCGTCGCTCGCTGGGCCACGCAGCTCGGGCCAATTATTGCCGAGGTTTGCGCCAGCATCGCTTGATTCATGCGCGCGTTGCGACGATTGCAGCTGCGACATGACACATTATTTCGATAAAGCCCGCCTGCCCAGCCGCCACGTCTCGGTCGGGCCCGAACGCGCCCCCCATCGCAGCTATTACTATGCGATGGGCCTGACCGAGGAGGAGATTGCCCGGCCCTTCGTCGGCATCGCCTCTGCCGGCAACGACAGTGCGCCGTGCAACACGACGCTCGATCGTCAGGCCGATGTCGCGCGCGGCGGGGTAGAGGCCGGTGGCGGCATGCCACGCCGCTTCAACACGATCACCGTGACCGACGGCATCGCGATGGGCCACCAGGGCATGAAATCCTCGCTGGTCAGCCGCGAAGTGATCGCCGACTCGGTCGAGCTCAGCGTGCGCGGCCATTGCTACGACGCGCTGCTGGGCTTTGCCGGGTGCGACAAGAGCTTGCCGGGCATGATGATGGCGATGCTCCGCCTGAACGTGCCGAGCATCTTCGTTTATGGCGGGTCGATCCTGCCCGGTCGCTACCAGGGCCGCGACGTCACCGTGGTCGACGTGTTCGAGGTCGTCGGCAAATATGCAGCCGGCGCCTGTCCGCTCGAGGAAGTGACCGAGCTGGAGAAGGCGGCATGTCCCGGGCACGGCGCGTGTGGCGGCCAATACACCGCCAACACCATGGCCTGTGTCGCCGAGGCAATCGGCCTGTCGCTCCCGAACTCGAACATGGCCCCGGCGCCCTACAGCACCCGCGACCAGATCGCCCACGCAGCCGGCGTGCAGGTCATGGAACTGCTCGCCCGCAACATCCGCCCTCGCGACATCTGCACGCGCGAGGCCTTCGAGAATGCGGCGCGCATCGTGGCGGCGACCGGCGGCTCGACGAACGGCGCGCTGCACCTGCCCGCGATGGCGCATGAAGCCGGTATCGACTTGACGCTGTTCGATGTCGCCGAATTCTTTAAATCAACACCCTATATGGCGGACTTAAAACCCGGTGGGAACTATGTCGCCAAGGACATGTATGAGGCCGGGGGCGTCTACATGCTCATGAAATCGATGTTGGGGGAGGGGCTTCTCCACGGCAATTGCCTGACCGTGACTGGCAAGACCCTGGGTGAGAACATCGACGAGATTACCTGGAACCCCGACCAGAAGGTCATCTATCCCGCCAGCGCCCCGATATCCCCGACCGGCGGTGTCGTTGGCTTGCGCGGGTCGCTCGCGCCCGATGGAGCCATTGTGAAGGTCGCCGGCATGGCGCGGCTCGAATTCACCGGCCCCGCGCAGGTCTTTGATTGCGAGGAGGATGCATTTGCCGCGGTCGAGGCGCGCGCAATCCGCGAGGGCTCGGTCGTCGTCATCCGCTACGAGGGGCCAAAGGGTGGACCAGGCATGCGCGAGATGCTCTCGACGACGGCGGCCCTTTACGGCCAGGGCATGGGCGAGAAGGTTGCGCTCATCACCGACGGCCGCTTTTCCGGCGCCACGCGCGGCTTCTGCATCGGCCATGTCGGGCCCGAAGCGGCCGACGGCGGGCCGATCGCGCTGGTCGAGGAAGGCGATGAGATCCGCATCGATGCTGTCAGCGGCACCATCGAGCTGAACGTTGCGCCTGATGTGCTCGCAGCGCGCAAGGCGAAGTGGCGCCCGCGGACGAATGACTACCAGTCGGGTGCTTTGTGGCGCTACGCCCAAAATGTCGGACCGGCATGGCAGGGTGCGGTTACCCACCCCGGCGCAAAGCACGAAACCCATGTCTTTGCGGATATTTAGCCTCGGTCTGTTGCTTGCCGCGACGGCGTGCGGCCCAGCCGCCGAGAACAAGGTTGCGACGGCTGAGCCCGACGACCGCATCGACTGTGCGACCGGGGGAGCGGCTGACTTCAGCAGGACCTGCGCGATCGAGCGCGGCGAAGGATCGCATATTGTCCTGCGCCACGCCGACGGCGGATTCCGCCGCATCGATCTGGCAGAGGACGGCACCATCACCGCCTTGGACGGGAGTGACGAAGCGGGCGGCAAGCCGCTGCCTGATGGACACTTCGAACTGACCCTGGGCCGCGACCGCTACCGCCTGCCGCCGCGCCCGTGACGCCCCTTTGCGGCTCGGTGCTGACCGCTGCCGAAATGAAGGCAGCCGAACGGGCCTGCGGCGTTCCGCTCGACGTGCTGATGGAGCGGGCAGGGACCGCCCTGGCCGAGGCAGCGATCCGTTTCGGGGGCGGCAATCCCGTGCTTGTCCTTTGCGGCCCCGGCAACAACGGCGGCGATGGCTATGTTGCCGCCCGGCTGCTGCAAGCGCGCGGCGTCTGGGTCAGCGTTGCGGCTTTTGCACCACCCACGACCGATCTGGCCCGCACGGCCAGGGCGAAATGGTCGGGCGCGGTCGCCGCGCTGGCCGATGCAACGCCTGCGCATGTTCTCGTTGACGCCCTGTTCGGCACTGGACTGACGCGACCGCTCGATGCCGCGCTCGGCGCCATCCTCGCCCGGCTGGCCAAGGCATCCCAGCTCGTAATCGCGGCCGATCTCCCCAGCGGGGTCGCCACCGATGACGGCACACAATTGGGGGCCGCGCCAGTCCACATCACCTTGGCATTTGGGGCCCTAAAACCTGCGCATCTGCTCCAGCCAGCGGCCAGCCTTTGCGGCCGGGTGCTGCTCGCCGACATTGGCGTGCAGCCACAGTCCCACGCCAATGTGCTTGCCCGGCCACATCTGCCGCCGCCGACTGCGAGCGACCACAAATACACACGCGGCATGGTTGCGGTCGTGTCCGGCGACATGCCGGGTGCAGCAACGCTTGGCGTCACCGCAGCAGCCCATTTGGCCGGCTACACGATCCTGTGCGGCAAAGGCGATGCCCCTGCCGCTGTCGTTCGTCGTGGCTTCGAAGCCACGCTCGCGGACCCCAAGCTCGGTGCCCTGTTGATCGGGCCGGGCCTGAGCCACACGCAGAACAACCGGGCCAAGATCGACGCTGCGCTGGCGTCGCGGGTGCCGATGGTCGTCGATGCGGGCGCCTTGGGACTCGTCACTTCGGAAAGCCTCAAGCGGGCGGCCCGAACGATCCTGACACCGCATGAGGGCGAGTTCGTGCGGTTGTTCGGCCAGCTTTGCGGCAGCAAAATTGACCGCGCCCGCAGCGCGGCCGCGCAGTCGGGCGCGACGGTCGTCTTAAAGGGGGCCGACACCGTCATCGCATCGCCGGATGGGCGCGTGACGCTGGCGCCGTCAGCTTCGCCTTGGCTGGCGACGGCGGGGACGGGCGACGTCTTGGCGGGCATTGCGGTTGCGATGCTGGGTCGGGGCCTTGAGGCCCATGAGGCCGCCTGCGCCGCTGTCTGGCTGCATGGCGAAGCCGCATGGCGAGCCGGCGTCGGATTCATCGCCGACGAATTGTGCCTGTACATTCCGTCCGCTCTCGCGGTTGCAACCCGGTGAGCGAGACAATCGTCCGCTTGGCCGCGCGCGGGGACGGGGTAAGCAACCGGGGCCGGTTCTTTGCGGGCACGGCGCCGGGCGACACCATCGGGCCAGACGATCGGCTCGAGGCGGGGCCGCATCGCGCGATCCCACCATGCCGACACTTTGCGCTGCCGCCTGCGCACGGATGTGGTGGCTGCCAGCTCCAGCATATCGACGACGAAAGCTATGCCCGGTTTGTGGTCGATCGGATCTGTGGACCGCTTGCCGAACAGCGCATCGATCCACCGCTGTTCGCGCCGGTCCATCTGTCGCCCCCCAACACCCGCCGACGCGCCAGCCTGCGCGCTGAACGGCGCGGCAAGCAGGTGGCGCTCGGTTTCAACGAAGCGGCAAGCCACCGCATCATCGACCTGCGCGAATGCCATGTGCTGCTGCCCGAACTCGTCGTCCTTATCGCGCCGCTGCGGCGCCTGCTCGCCTCGATCATGCCCGACAAGGGCAGGGGAGCGGTCACGCTGACGCGTGCGGACCAGGGGGTCGACGTCCTCATTTCTGGCTTTGAGATCGAAGGGCTGTCGGCAATCGAAGCGCTGTGCGACTTTGCTTCAGGGCAGGGGCTGGCTCGGCTGTCGGTCGACGAGGGTCTGGGGCCTTCACCTCGCTGGTGCCCGGCACCGCCGACGATCACCTTAGGCGGCGTGGCAGTTGGTCTGCCGGAAGGGTCATTCCTTCAGGCAACCGCCGATGGCGAGGCAGCGCTGGTCGCGGCCGTTCGGACCGCCGTGGGCGACGTCAAATCAGGAGTAGACCTCTTCACTGGCCTTGGAACCTTCGCACTCACGGTAAAGGGTGTGACCAAAGCGATCGAAGGGAGCCGTGACGCCGCGCTGGCGCTGCTGGCGACGCGGCATGTCGCGGTCGAGCATCGCGACCTGTTCAGACGTCCGCTTGCCGTCGGGGAACTGGCTTCCCACGACGCCGTCATCCTCGATCCGCCGCGCGCGGGTGCGCGCGAGCAAGTGGCCGAACTCGCCAGATCAAGTGTGCCGCGCATCGCCTATGTCAGCTGCAATCCCGCCACCTTCGCGCGTGATGCCCGGACGCTGATCGACGGCGGCTATCGTCTTGAAAGCATCACCCCCGTCGGCCAGTTCCGCTGGTCAACGCATGTCGAACTGGCCTCTGCCTTTGTGCGTCAGTAAAATGCCGCAACCGCGGCATGAAGCACAAGTGCAGCAAGGGCGATCCCTGACAGCATGAACAGCGCAAAACGGTATATGACCCGGTTGGAGAGCACCTGAACCAGGCTGTGCGCCACCCGCAGGCCGACATAGGCCCAGGCAATTGTCGCGTTCAGCCCGTTGCCCTGACCGATCAGCGCGAGCGAAATCGCCGTGGCGTAAAACACCGTCGGCTGTTCCATCAGGTGATTATAGTTGTCCGCGACCCAGGACGCGCGCTCCTCGCCTGCAGCGACCAGGTCTTCCCTCAGGCTCTTGCCGGTGCTCCCCACCATTTTGGTGCCGTCGATCCGCGCCCGCGACATCGCCGGCAGTCGGACAGCGTAAAGCCATATCCACATGATCGTCGACCACGCCGCCAGCGCGATCACCGGCTTCAATATTGCTGAATCCATGATGGGATTTCCTCAGCCGTGCATCGCGAACACGCCGATCAGCGCGTGGAGCGACAGGGCCATCAGGCACAGGCTGGACAGCGCGAACAGCAGGAAACGGAAACGGATGATGTTGACGGTTGCCTGCAACAGGCTGTGCGCGATGCGCAGGCCGACATAGGCCCAGGCAATCGTCGTATTCAGCCCGTTGCCCATGCCCGCAACAGCCAGCAGCAGCGCCACGGCGTAAAACAGTGTCGGCTGTTCCATCAAATGGATATAATTGTGCGCAGGCCATTGGGCCTTTTCATCGACGACGCCGTCGAGTGCGCCGGGTCTGCCGCCCACCGCCTTGGTCATGTCGATCCCGGCCTTCTTCATCGCGGGCAAGCGGGCCATGACCATCCAGACGAGCATGACCAGCGACCACGCGATCAGCACCGCGACGGGTTTTAGAATTTCAGATGACAATGTGGAGCCTCCCCAGGACTAGTCCAGAGAGTTTGCCCGACGATGTTGCCGATTGCAACTTAGTCGAAGATCGCACCCCAGCGCCGCTTGGCGCGCGTGCGGTCCTGCTGGCGGTGCCAGGCGTCGCTGGCGAGCAGCGGCATCACCGATCCGGCTTCGGCGAACACCATCTGTTCGATGCCGGTATTGACCTTGCCCCAGCTGGCCGCCTCCTGCAGCGTCGACGACGAACACGCGCCGTCGCGAACATCGGCAACGGTGATCTGCACGGCATATTTGTGCACCTGGACATCGTCATGCCCCAGGATCTCGGCGCAGACGACAGTGTCCTGGATGAAGTTCTTGGGCACGCCGCCGCCGATCATCAGCAGGCCCGTTGTGCCCGCCTTGATCTTGATGTCGGTCAGCTCGCGGAAGTCGGCAATCGCGTCGAGGACCATGTACGGCTTGCCGGCCTTCATCCGGTCGACCTGGTGCTTGACCAGACCAAAGCCTGCCGAGGAATCGACGAACGCCGGGCAGAAGATCGGAACGTCATGCTCATAGGCAAGCTTGACGAGGCTGTTGTCCTTCTTGCCGTGCTCGACCAGGTACTTGCCCATCTCGCGGATGAAAGCGCGGCTCGAATAGGGGCGCGGCTCGAGCGTTTCGGCGATCTCGAAGATCGTGTGGTCGACGTGCTGCAGCTGCTCTTCGTCGATGTACGTATCGTAGATCCGGTCGATCAGCAGCGAGCGCAGCGTATCGTCGTCGGGCACTTCCAGCGCTTGATAATGCTTGTGGCCAAGGCCTTCGAAGAAATCCATGTCGACGATCGTCGCGCCGGTCGCGACGATGCCGTCGATCATGTTGGAGCGCAGCAGCTCGGCATAAAGGTCCATGCACCCGCCGGCGCTGGTCGAACCCGCGACGACGAGGAAGATCGAGCAATCAGGATCCTCGAGCATTTGGTTGTAGATACCAGTCGCTCGCGCCAGGTCGCGCGAGGTGAAGCTCATCTTGCCCATCTGGTCGATGATCGGCCGCGCGTCGAAACTGGTGATGTCGATATGCTCGACCTTCGTCGACAAAAGCTCGGCCTTGCGCTGGGCGTTGATCTGGGGGGTAGTCATTTCGTTTCTCCAAATTCGTCGCTCCGGTGGAGGCCAGGGCCGCCATCGAAGCGAGCAACGGCTTTCCAAGAGCGGCCCCGGCCGGCGGGCACCCACGAAAACATGTCTTTTCGTGGGCCCCGTGCCGCTGCGACGTTAATGCTTTACGTTACAGCTTGACGACGTTCGACGCGATCCGCTGATGATCCTCGACATAAAGCGAGACCATCGGTTCGTCGGTCACCTCGATTGTGTCGACCGATCCGAACCCGTTGAACCCGGTCCGCATCGCGCACCCATAGGCACCGAGCATACCGATTTCGATATAGTCGCCCGTATCGACGTCGGCGGGGAGCATGAACGGCCCCGCCATGTGGTCCATGTCGTCGCATGTCGGGCCATAGAAGCTGAACCCATGGTCGCGCGACCGCGACGGCGTGTCGCGCAGCAGGTCGACCGGGAAGCGCCAGCCGATATGCGCTGCATCGAACAACGCACCATAGGCACCGTCGTTGATGTACAGCTCGTCACCCCGGCGCTTTTCGACACGGACGAGCAGCGACGAATATTCAGCGCACAACGCACGGCCAGGCTCGCACCACAATTCGGACGAATAGCTGACGGGCAGGCTTTCGAACGCGCGGTGGATGACGTCGAAAAAGACTTCGAGCGGCGGCGGCTCCATGCCGGGGTACGACGACGGGAAGCCGCCACCGACATCGACGACGTCAACCGTCACGCCAGCCGAAACGATCGCGGCGCGCACGCGCTCCATGGCGTCCGAATAGGCCGCCGGCGTCATCGCCTGCGATCCGACATGGAAGCAGATGCCGAGCGCATCGGCTGCCTGGCGCGCTGCGATCAGCAGTTCTGTCACTTCGGTTGGATCAGCGCCGAATTTCGAGGCGAGGCTGAGCTTTGAATGCTCCGACGACACGCGCAATCTCACGCAGAGCGTCAGGTCGGTCGCGTTGCCGGTGGCGCGCACAATCTTTTCGAGCTCTTCGAGCGTGTCGAGCGAGAAGGTGCGGACGCCGTGCGTCTGGTACGCCTCGCGGATCGCCTCCTCGGCTTTGACCGGGTGCATGAAGCACAAGGTCGCCTCGGGAACCAGTCCGGCAACGAGCCGCACTTCTGCAATCGACGCGACGTCGAAATGCGTGATGCCGCTGTCCCAGAGCAACTGGATCAGGTCGGGCGAAGGATTCGCCTTCACGGCATAGATCGACCGGCCCGGAAACTTCTCGACGAAGAAACGAGCTGCGCGCTTTGCGGCGTGCGGACGAATGAGCGTAACCGGCTGGACCGGCTTCAGGGCAGACGCTAGCCCCAGCGCGCTATGGTAATTGACCAACTCAAGAGACCTCCAATTGCCTCGCGGCAGTGTCGTAAAAAGCTGCCTTGCGGTGGAAGTCCCATGGAGCAGCGAGGGGGCATATATGGGGGGGTTCCCCTTGTGTAAAGGACCACTGGTTTTACTGGTCACAAAAATGTCATGGGAGCGCTGAAGTGTGAGAATTCCAAGCTTTTCGGGTGTGGAAAACGCGGCCAACGCCGTCGCAAAAGTCGCTTTACCGACACCTTTGTTAACCTTTGAATTCGGCAGCGCGACGATTTTTGCCAAGGCCGAATCGCTGCAGCCGATGGGAGCGTTCAAGCTGCGCGGGGCCTGGTGGCGGCTGGTGTCGCTCTCGGCCGCCGAGCGCGCGAAGGGCGTGGTCGCTTTTTCCTCGGGCAATCACGCACAAGGCATTGCCTGGGCGGCAAGGCGACTCGGCATTGCAGCAACGATTGCCATGCCATCGGATGCCCCGGCGGCAAAGCTTGCGGGAACGCGTGCGCTTGGTGCCGCGGTCGTCCTCTACGACCGCGCAACCGAAAGCCGCGAAGAAATCGCGGCGGCGCTGGCCAAAACAAGCGGCGCAACGCTGGTACCGAGCTTCGACGATCCCTGGGTGGTCGAAGGGCAGGGCAGTGCCGGCATCGAAGCGACCGCACAGATGGCGGCGCTCGGGCATGATGCGCCCGACCTTGTCGTGACGTGTTGCGGCGGCGGCGGTCTGTCGGCAGGGCTCGCCATCGCCTGCCCCCAGGCACGCATCGTCGTGGTCGAGCCAGAGGGATGGAACGACATGGGCCTATCGCTGCGGGCTGGTCATATCATCCCCGTAGGACCCAATCCCCCGCGTACCGCCTGCGATGCGCTGATGACCAAGCAGGTGGCGCCGCTGACCTTCGATATCCTCGCCTCGCGCGGCGCAACTGGCGTCGCAGTTTCGGAAGATGAAATCGAAGTCGCGATGCGCTTCGCCTATGAAACGCTGCGCCTTGTGATCGAGCCCGGGGGGGCGGTTGCGCTCGCAGCGATCCTGGCCGGCCGAGCCACACCGGGCGCCAGAACGCTGATCACCCTGTCCGGCGGCAATGTCGATGCGGCACAATTCGCCGCTGTTCTGGGGCGCGGCGCATGAGCGGGCTTGCCCCGGGGCTGCTGATGCTCGCTGTGTTCGCGCTCATTGCCGGCGGCGTCTACCTCATCCGGCAGAGGCGAGACCGCAAGCGCGGCACGCTCATGCTCGTCGCCGCAGCGGTCTTCCTCGCCAATGTGCTGATCATGACACTTTAGCGATCGGGCAGATTGTCGAACGTCCGCCGCAACTCCTTGAGCGTCTCGGCCGTGATGCGCAGCGCCTCGGGGTCGAACTCCGACATGAGCTCAGTGACATCGGGGGCCACGGTAATCAGGAATGCCTCATGTCGAGCCGTGCCAGCTGGCGTCAGGAACACGCAACGGTTGTTGGCCAGCCGATCGATGCGCACAAGCCCCAGCGCGGCAAGACGCTCGATGGTCTCGTCCATTGCGTCCATCTCGACCTGGAAGCACCACGCCAGCGTCGAGAGCGTTTCGCTGCTCTTCTTTTGCCGCACCAGATAGTTGATCACGCCGAACTGTCGCGCATCAAGCTCACCCGCTGCGGGGTTGAACCGCTCTCTGGTCAGATGTTCTAAGATCGCGATATCCGTAAAGATGTCGAGCAACATCGCCCGCGTCGCCGGATCCTCGCTGTCGAGTGCCCTCGCCACCTTCATGCTCTTACCGGATGGGGGAATTCGGCGCGAGACGCATGTCGAGGTAATTGTCCACCGACGCCATCAGTTCGGTCCCTTCCTTCTCGAAGAAATGGTTCGCGCCGCGAATTTCGTCGTGATGGATGGTAATGTGCTTTTGGGTCCGCAGCTTGTCGACCAGCTTCTGCGTTGCATTGGGAGTCGCAACCTCGTCGCCGGTCCCCTGAATGATGATTCCTGAAGACGGGCAAGGGGCCAGGAAGGTGAAGTCGTACATGTTCGCCGGTGGCGCGATCGAGATGAAGCCCTTGATTTCGGGTCGACGCATCAGCAACTGCATGCCAATCCAAGCGCCGAAACTGAACCCGGCGATCCACGTCGTCTGCGCCTCCGGATGGACCTGCTGCACCCAGTCGAGCGCCGAGGCCGCATCTGAGAGCTCGCCGACGCCATTGTCGAAAACGCCCTGCGATTTGCCGACGCCGCGGAAATTGAAGCGCAAGGTCGCAAAACCGCGCCGTACGAACGTCTGGTAAAGCGACTGCACAATGCGGTTATTCATCGTGCCGCCCGCTTGCGGATGCGGGTGAAGGATCATCGCGACGGGTGCGCGTGGACGCGGACCTGGCGCGAAACGGCCTTCTAGACGGCCTTCAGGTCCAGGAATAATGACTTCGGGCATATGTTCTCGATTGCGTTGGCCCCATCGTCCGGGGCCCGGAACGACAGGACGAGTGTTTGCGAAAGCTGGCGCGATATATAGGGGGCGACGTAACAATCGCAACGGCGCTGGATCGCGCGACGGAGACCCACATGCCGGAACGGCTGTATCTCGACCATGCGGCGACGACGCCACTCCTTGGGGTGGCGCGGGCAGCAATGGCACGCGGACTGGACATTTGGGCAAATCCGTCTTCGCCCCACAGCGCGGGGCGCGCTGCACGCGCGGCACTGGAAAATGCCCGCGAGCGGATGAAGGTCGCGCTCGACTGGCCGGGCGAAATCATCTTCACCAGCGGCACGAGCGAGGCGATCAGCATCGCGATGACGCGCACATATGCCGATGCAGTTATGGTCGGCGCGACCGAACATGATGCTGTTCAACGTCACGCCGAAGGTGCCATCGTCTTGCCTGTCGCCGCCGATGGCCTGGTTGGAGCGCATATCATCACAGGGCGACTCGGGGCACTTGGCGCAAAGCTGCCCCTTGTGGTCCTCCAAAGTGCAAACAGCGAAACCGGGGTACTCCAGCAGCTCAGCGACATCATCCCGGTTGTCCGCAATGCTGGCGGACTGCTTTTCGTTGACGCCTCGCAGTCGGCGGGCAAGCTCCCGCTTCCAGGTGCGGATCTGATCGCTGTGTCGGCGCATAAGGCGGGCGGCCCACCCGGCATCGGCGCGCTTCTTGTTCGCGACCATGCGATGCTCAAAGCGAGTGGCGGGCAGGAGCGCGGCTATCGCGGCGGTACCGAAAATGTGCCCGGCGCGATGGCGATGGTTGCCGCGCTTGAGCATCCGCGGTCCTGGGTCGACCGCGCCGGAGACCTTCGGGCGCATCTCGATGGGGCGATCGAAGCAGCGGGAGGGGTGGTTGTTGGCAAGACATCGCCGCGGATCGCCACCATTGCGTCCTACCGGATGCCGGGCGTGGCATCGGCAGCCCAGCTCATCCAGTTCGATCTTGCCGGAATTGCCATTTCCGCTGGAAGCGCCTGTTCATCGGGCAGCCTGAAGCCAAGCCATGTGCTGACCGCCATGGGCTGGAGCAAGGCCGAGGCTGCCGAGGTTGTGCGCGTGAGCTTTGGCCCGGAAACCACGCGCACCGACGTCTACCGTTTCGTCGAGGTCTGGCGCCGCATTTTCGGCGATGCAAAGGCGCGGGCGTGATCTACCTCGACTATCAGTCAACGACGCCCCTCGCGCCTGAGGCGCGCGAGGCCATGTTACCCTGGCTGACGGCCGAGGGGTCGGCCAATCCGCATTCCGCTCATGTTGCGGGGCGTGTCGCCAAGGCGGCGGTCGAGGTGGCGCGCGAGCAGGTCGCGGCGCTGCTGCCGCCGGGCGGACAGGTTTACTTCACGAGTGGGGCAACCGAGGCGCTCAACTGGGCGCTATTTGGCAGCGGCGCGTCGCGGGTCGCGACCTTGGCCACTGAACATGCAGCGGTCATCGACACCATGCGCTGGATGGCAGCGCGGGGCCATGACGTAACCATCCTGCCTGTCGATGCCGACGGGCTGGCCGAGGCCCAATCTGTTCCGCCCGGCCTCGACCTTCTCGCCGTGATGCTCGTCAACAACGAGATCGGCACGGTGCAGCCGATTGCTAAATTGAGGTCCCAGGCGCGTGCGGCGCTGCTGCTGTGCGACGCTGTGCAGGGCTATGGTCGCGTCCGGATTCCTGAAGGCTGCGACCTCATCGCCATCAGCGCCCACAAGATTTACGGGCCAAAGGGGATAGGCGCGCTCTGGGTGCGGGACGGCGTCAAGCTCGACGCGCTGATGCACGGCGGCGGGCAGGAGGGCGGGCTGCGTTCTGGCACCCTGTCCCCCGCATTGTGCGCCGGATTCGGGGCTGCAGCTGCGCTGGTGAGACACCATGGCAGTGAAGATGCAGCGCATGTCGACAGGCTATGGCACGCTGCGAC
This sequence comes from Sphingomonas sp., assembly GCA_049318505.1. Lineage (GTDB taxonomy): Bacteria > Pseudomonadota > Alphaproteobacteria > Sphingomonadales > Sphingomonadaceae > Sphingomonas_O. The sequence goes on from JBMOGG010000013.1 coordinate 29,218, forward strand.
CGCGCGGCTGGGGGACGGCTGGCAGATCAATGGCTCCGTCGAGGCGCGCTACCAAGGCAATCTGAACATCCGCTGCAAAGGGCTGGATGCGGCACGGTTGATTTCGGATCTGCGCGATATCGCGTTTTCGGCAGGTTCGGCGTGCGCGAGCGGGTCGGGACGCCCGAGCCATGTGCTCAAAGCCATCGGCCTTTCCGATGCAGAGGCCCGATCGAGCATCAGGCTTGGTTTTGGACGCTACACAACGGAGGCAGAATTGACGCAAGCCATCGATCGGATCGTTGCAGCGGGCCAAGCTCAGGCAAGGATCGCGGCGTGATCCGGGTTAGCTTTGTCAGCGCTGACGGCAGCAAGGTGATCGAGGCGCTTGCGGAACCCGGCACGGTGCTGCTTGACCTCGCGCAGGCCCATGACCAGCCCCTCGAGGGCACATGCGAGGGGCAGATGGCCTGTTCCACATGCCATGTCATTGTCGATCCTGCCGATTTTGCCAGGCTGCCGCGTGCCAGTGAGGACGAGGAAGACATGCTCGACCTCGCCGCAGGTGTCGCGCGCACGAGCCGCCTTGCGTGCCAGATCACCCTTGACGACAGCCTCGACGGCATGACCGTCCGCATCCCTGGTGAGAGCCGTAACATGCAGGGTCGTTGAAAAGCGGCGTGACTTGCGCCATATGGCGACGCGGAAGTCGGGCGGACGGTGCTCTCGCCAACCTGGTCAGGTCCGGAAGGAAGCAGCCACAACGAATTCGCCCCGGGTCGTCCGGCTTCCACCGCGCAGCGTACACGTCGCCGGCCAACCTGGCGGAGAGACGCGCAAGCGCGGCCAGCAAAATGCGGCCAGCAAAATAAAGTGTCGACTGACGGCGTGGCTTTGCCGCGACGCACTTAGCGGTTACAGCCTCAGCCAATGTCCACCCCCCAACCCTATCGCGTCCTCGCCCGCAAATATCGCCCACAGCGCTTTAGCGAGCTGATCGGTCAGGAACCGATGGTCCGCACTCTGGGCAACGCGATCAAGCGCGACCGGCTCGCTCATGCGTTTCTGATGACAGGCGTTCGAGGCGTCGGCAAAACCTCGACAGCACGGCTGATCGCCAAAGCGCTGAACTGTATCGGCCCAGACGGGCAGGGCGGCCCCACCATCGACCCGTGCGGCGTCTGCGAACCCTGTATCGCGATTGCCGAGGGGCGCCATGTCGATGTCATCGAGATGGACGCCGCGTCGAACACCGGCGTCGATGACGTTCGCGAGATTATCGAGGCCGTTCGCTACGCGGCGGTGTCCGCGCGCTTCAAGGTCTACATCATCGACGAAGTTCATATGCTGTCGAAGAATGCCTTTAATGCCTTGTTGAAAACATTGGAAGAACCACCGCCACATGTAAAATTCCTGTTTGCGACAACCGAGGTTCAGAAGGTGCCGGTGACGGTATTGTCGCGGTGCCAGCGGTTCGACCTGCGCCGCATTCCCGCCGAAATGCTGGCGGCCCATTTCGCCGCAATCGCCCAAGCGGAGTCGGTGGACGTCGATCCGCAAGCCCTGTTGATGGTTGCGCGTGCGGCGGAAGGGTCCGTGCGCGACGGCTTGTCGATTCTGGACCAGGCAATCGCCCATGCGGACCTGGACGGGGGCGGTCATGTCACCGCAGACGCCGTCCGGGCCATGCTGGGCCTTTCTGATCGCAGTGCGCTGCGCGACCTGTTCGAGTTACTCCTGCAGGGAGAGGCGCCTGCAACGCTTGCCAGGCTGTCCGAACAAGTCGACCTTGGCGTCGATCCCGCCGGTGTCCTGCGCGGGTTGCTCGAGATCGTTCACGGCATCACCTTGATGAAGGCAGGCGCTGCACCCGATGCCGCACAGTCCGATGAAGAACGTGCGGCTGCCGGGCGCTGGGCCGATGGTCTTTCGTTCGGCACCTTACACCGGCTTTGGCAGTTGCTGCTCAAGGGACATGACGAAGTCGCCCGCGCCACCGATCCGCACCAGACGGCTGACATGGCGTTGCTGCGTGTCATTCATGCCAGCCAGATGCCCGACCCGGCGAGCCTCATCAAACGGCTTGAATCGGGGAGCGTCGCCCTTGCGGCAGCGGCGGGGTCCTTGGCGCCGCCAGCCCCGACGGGTCCCGCCAGCTATCGTGACCTTGTCGCGCTTGTCGACGCCTCGGGCAAGCGGATGCTTGCACACCGCTTGCAAGAAGAGGCAAGCGTGGCACGCTGGGCGCCGCCAGAAATTGGCCTGCATCTCCGGCGCCCTTTCGACCTGCGCGAACTGGCCATTGCATTCCGCGAGGCGACGGGTACCGACTGGATTGTCACCAGCGAAGACACAGCGGCCACGCCATCGCTGCGCGAACTGGAAATGGCCGAGGAAACACGGGCGCGCGACGCCGTGTTGGCCCACCCGATCGTCGCGGCGGCGCTGGCCGCCTTTCCGGGTGCCGAACCTACAGAATTTTCCGAAGTACGGAGTGCAAGGCAATGAATTCAATCGACGATATTCTGAAAATGGCCCAAAATGTCCAGGCTCAGATGGCCGAAGCCCAGGCCAGCCTCGACACCATCGAAGTCGAAGGCGCAGCCGGCGGCGGGCTGGTCAGGATCCGCGCCAGCGCCAAGGGACGCATCATCGGCGTGTCGATCGACGACTCGCTGATCGTGCCGGCCGAAAAGCATATGCTTGAAGATCTTGTCGCTGCCGCCTTCAACGACGCCCGCGCCAAGGCAGATGCTGTCGCTGGTGAGGAGATGGGCAAGATGACCCAGGGCATCCCGCTGCCGCCGGGGTTCAAGCTGCCTATCTGAGGCAGGCGTCGAGCCCGTCGTTCCGCACGACAGCGATCCGCGCAGCAATCCGGTTGCCATAGCGGCGCGTATAGCCTGTCGGGATCGTCGCCTCGCGCTTCTTGGGCAGCGGCAACACGGCTGCCATACGTGCTGCCTCTGTGCTGCTCATCCGGCTGGCGTCATGGCCGAAATAGCGTTTCGATCCCTCGTTCACGCCATAGGTCGCGATCCCGGTTTCGGCGATATTGAGATACACCTCCATAATGCGCTTCTTGCCCCAGATCGTCTCGATCAGGACTGTGAACCACGCCTCAAGTCCTTTGCGGATATAACCGCCACCTTGCCACAGGAACGCGTTCTTTGCCGTTTGCTGGCTGATCGTCGACCCACCGCGGATGACACCTTTGCCCCTTGCCGAGACACGTGCGTTGCGCTTGATCGCGGCCTCGATCGCTTGCGTATCGAATCCGTTATGTGAACAGAATTTGGCATCTTCCGCCGCAATCGCCGCGCGCGCCATAGTGCGGTCGATCTTCGTCAGCGGCATCCAGTCTTTCGTCACGCTTCGACCACCGACGATGTCGCCCAACATGGTCAGCGTGATCGGTGGCGGCACAAATCGATAGATAACGACCCACAGGATCGACCCGAGCACAAAATAGAGCGCCGCGCGCCACGTTAAGCGCCACAGGCGCGCGGGGATCGAACGGGAAGCGCGTGTGGGCATGCGGTGGCGTTAACGGGTTGTCGGAATGCCCGCAATCGGCGCTGCCCCAGTCATGCGTTTTGTACTCCTAGGCGGCGTCATCGCTCGTGCCACCGCCATTGCTTCCCCGGCGCAGGCGGATCTCCACGCGTTTTGTCCATCACGCCCGGGTCTCGCTATGCCGGCCTGTAGCATTGATCGAGGGTAGCGGCGGCGCCGAATATGGTTCGCCGAGGCACAACGACCAGACGCCATCGCGCATGAAAGCCGCCGGGCGTTTGTCCCGGTAGTCCGCAGAAGGGACCCGCGACACACCGCCGCGCGTCTGCAACGGAGCGCTGGAGCCGGCGTGTCGGCTTTCGCTTCCA
>JBMOGG010000014.1:0-30196 GCA_049318505.1 Sphingomonas sp.
CCTTGAATCAGAATCGGACGCTGTTGGGAATCCCCTTTGTCAACACGTCCTAGCTCATCGGCTACTACTTGCTTGTTATGCCGGCCCAGCCATCGACATTTTCAAGATCAGTGCGCTGTCGTGCCTTCGGTCACAACAGGCCCCAATTTTGAGATACGCGTCAGTATCTGGCACCAGACCCAATAGCCCTCACGGTCGTCAGCCTCGAGCATCGCATCGAGCCGCCTTCCAGCGACCTCAAGCGCATCATTGCCATGCTGCTTGCGCAACTGGTTGGCACACGCCCAAAGCTCCCAATCGGTCATCGCAACACCCTGGCGCGAGCAGCCCCTCCGCCGCTCGCACCTAAAGCATAGATTAAGAGAAGATTTCGTTCGATAGCATTTTATCACCGGTCGCATCACGCCCGGACGCGCGGAACGTCCTCGATCCTCGTCGTCCAGGCCGGCGACTTCATGTCGGCGCGCATCTTCCAGTCGCGCTTGAACCCCTGGGTCGCTGACACGGCCGCAAAACGCCCAAATCTGCTGTTGACGCTATCGAGCGCTCCCATGAGCCGATCGCGCTTTTCCGTGTCGCCCTCGAACAGGGTCCGGGGTCGCAACTCGGCAGTGACAAGATCGTCGAGCATGATTCCCGCCTTGCTGATGGCATAGCCGTCGCGCCAGCCATGCTCGACACCGCGCCTCGCAGCCGCGATCAGCTCAAAACTGTCATTGGTCATCGGATGCAGTGCGATCATCCGTGACGCCGAATACTGCGGCCGATCAGGCTTGAACCGGTTGGTGTGGAAGAACACCGTCAACCGGGCGGCGACAAGGCCGTGGCTGCGCAGCTTCTCTCCGGCGCGCATCGCATACTGGGTCACGGCGCCCATCAAGGTTGTGATGTCGTTGACGGGCGTTCCAAACGAGCGGGTGACCGCCATGCCCTTGCGCTGCGGCTCGATGGTCTCGACGACACCGGACGGAACACCGCGGAGTTCGGCGACGAGCCGCTCAAGCACCACTGTGCCCATGGCGCGCGCCTGCTTCATCGGCATGTCGCGCAGCTGGCCGGCGGTATGGATGCCGAGCGCCGCGAGCTTGGATGCGGTGGCGCCGCCCACTCCCCAGACATCGCCGACGGCAAAGCGATCAAGAACCCAGGTCCGCACGGCTTCGTCGCGCAGATCGGCGACGCTGTCGAACAGCGGGTTCTTCTTGGCGGCAGCATTGCCCAGCTTGGCGAGGGTCTTAGTCGGCCCCAAACCCACACAGGTCGGAATTGTCGTCCAGCGCAGCACCTGGTCACGCATGGCGCGGACATGTGCGACGAGATCGCGGTCTTCAAAGCCGGCCAGATCGACGAAGGTTTCGTCGATCGAGTAGATTTCAAAGTCGCGCGCAAAGTCCTCGATCGAAGCGACGACCCGGCGCTGCATGTCGCCATAGAGGGTGTAATTTGATGAGAGGACACGAATGCCATGCCGCTCGATCTTGTCGCGGATGAGATGAACCGGGTCGCCCATCTTGATACCGAGCGCCTTTGCTTCGGCCGAGCGCGCCACTGCGCAGCCATCGTTGTTCGACAGGACGATGACCGGGACACCGACAAGCCGGTTATCGAAGGCCCGTTCGCACGAGACGTAGTAGTTGTTGCAGTCGATAAGGGCGATGGGCGTCGGCATCAGTACCGCCGCGCTAGGCCAACAACGACGCCCCAGATCTCGACATTCTCATCGACAATGGTCTCGCCATAGCCTTCGGCCTCGGCGATCAGCCACAGTCGGTCCCCTGCCCTTTTCAGCCGCTTCAGCGTGCGATCGCCATGAACAAGCGCCACGACAATGTGCCCGGGGCGCGGTTTCTTCGCCCGGCTGACGACAATCAGATCGCCGTCGTTGATGCCGGCGCCGGCCATCGAAGTGCCATCGACTCGCATGACATAGCTCGCTGCCGGTTGTTCGATCAGCCAGGTGCCGAGATCGATCGGCTCTTCAATGTCGTCGGCTGCCGGCGACGGAAAGCCGGCCGGCGTGGAGCACAGCAGCAGTCTTGCTTCAAGAGGCACGATCTCGAACGGCAAATCGTGAAGGACAAGTGCGGGCATCGGGTCTTGCGGGGTCTCGAATCGGGTTGACGCGGCAATGTGCGTCGATAAGAACAAATAAGGAACATTAATCTTGCAGTGGCGTTGCGTTGGTACGCAGGAAAGACTATATTCAGTCCTTATTCGGTCTCATGGAGCGAAAGATGCGTTACTCTGCCCAGGTCCGCCCGATCAGCTATCTGAAGGCCAATGCGGCCGAAGTGCTGCTCGATCTGGCGGCGACGCGCGAGCCGATGGTCATCACCCAGAACGGTGAAGCGAAGGCCGTGCTGCAGGACGTTGCCTCGTTCGAGCAGACCCAGGAAACCCTCGCGCTGCTCAAGATCCTCGCCATCGGCAACCAGGACATCGAGGCGGGTCGCACGACCCCTGCCCGCGATGTCATTGCCCGAGTGAAAGCCGGCGCCGGGAAGCGCTAATGGCGGACTTCGATGTCCGGCTGACCCGCGGTGCCGAGATCGACCTCGAGGCGCTGCACGGCTATGTGAAGGACAATCGGTCTGCCGAGCAGGCTGACGCGCTACTTGATCAATTGCTGGCTGCCATCGAGACGCTTGAGACCTTTCCGCTGCGCGGATCAGTGCCGAATGAACTCGACGCACTCGGCATTCGGGAGTTCCGGCAGATCCTTGTTGAGCCCTACCGGCTGATCTACCGCGTCAGTGGCAAGACGGTATTCGTGATGGTCATTGCCGACGGTCGGCGCGACATGCAGGCGCTGCTCGAGCGACGCCTCCTTGGCAGCTGAGGAGACCGGCGATGTGCAACCTGTATTCGATGTCGAAGGGCCAGCAGGCGATCCGCGAACTCGCTGGAGCGATGCGCGATACCACCGGAAATCTGCCGATGCTGCCAGGAATCTTTCCCGACTATGCGGCGCCAATCGTCCGCACCGGTGCCGACGGCGTGCGCGAGCTTGTCATGGCGCGCTGGGGCATGCCGAGTCCGGCGTTTGCACTGCAGGGCAAGAAGGTTGACCGCGGCGTCACCAATGTCCGCAATACGGCCAGCCCTCATTGGCGGCGCTGGCTCGTGCCGGCAGCGCGGTGCCTGGTGCCGTTCACCTCGTTCAGCGAGCCGGGCCTCAACGCGGAGGGCAAGTCGGAACCGGTGTGGTTTGCGCTGGACGACAGCCGCCCCCTCGCCTTCTTTGCCGGCATCTGGACCGGGTGGACCTCGACGCGCAAAGTTTCGGAAGGCGAGGTCACCTGCGACCTGTTTGCGTTTTTGACTACCGAGCCGAACGCTGAAGTAGGCGCGATCCATCCGAAAGCGATGCCTGTCATCCTTACCGTAGCGCAGGACCTCGAAACTTGGCTTGCCGCACCCTGGCCTGAAGCGAGCCGGCTGCAGCGTCCGCTGACCGACGGTTCACTCAGGATCGTGGCACGTGGCGCAAAGCTCGATGGTAACGTCGACGCAAGGCTGAACCGCCCCGCTCCATGACGCTTCGCAGGATCATCCATATCGACATGGACGCGTTCTACGCCTCGGTCGAACAACGCGATGACCCGACGCTGCGTGGGCGGCCGGTGGCCGTTGGCAGCGCCCAGGCGCAAGGCGTGGTTGCGGCCGCCAGCTATGAGGCGCGGGCCTTCGGTGTGAGGTCGGCCATGGCTTCGGTGACGGCGCTAGGCCGTTGCCCGTCGGTGGTGTTCGTACCCCCGCGCTTCAACGTTTAACCAAGTCGATAATTTCAATGTCTTTGGGAGGCAGAAAGACGGCACGCCTGCCGAGCTTACCACTCTCGCGATCAATTACGTGCTACCCGCTTCCCGCAAGCCTGAATTGCAAATATAACCAGGTTAGATATGTGGTGAGGATTGAAGGTTTGGCGTACATCGCGTTGTCTAACGACTTAACCGGCAGAACTGTCCATGTTGAAGGAGCCTCTTCAGGCTTGACCGGTTCAACATGGCGGCTGCTGGACCTGAGACCGCAGAAATGCGCCTCGGCGTGAGGTGTCTTCCACATATCATGAAGTGTGATTGTGGATCTGGCTTTCGATAAGGAACAAGTAAATGAACGATGGTGCGGGCGCAAAGCTGACGGCTGAAATTGCAGCGCGGGTAGAGGCGTTCGTCCGCGATGTCGTAGTGCCGTACGAAACCGACACCCGCCGCGACCATCACGGTGCGCCCACCGATGCGTTGGCGGATGAGCTTAAGGAACTGGCGCGCGCAGCCGGCGTTTTGACGCCGCACATCCTGCCTGACGGCCGCCATCTGACCCAGGCGGAAACGGCGCTGGTGCTGCGAAAGTCAGGTCTGTCCATCTTGGGGCCACTGGCGGTCAACACCGCGGCCCCCGACGAAGGCAACATGTACCTGCTCGGCAAGGTCGGCAGCCCGGACATCCAGAAGCGCTTTTTGGCGCCGATGGTCGCCGGCCATGCCCGCTCGGCATTCTTCATGACCGAACCCGCGTCGGAAGGCGGCGCCGGCTCCGACCCGTCAATGATGAAGACCACCTGCCACATGGACGGCAACCATTGGGTGATCAACGGCCGCAAGGCCTTCATTACCGGCGCGGAAGGGGCCAAGGTCGGCATCGTCATGGCCAAATCGGAGGCGGGTGCCTGCCTGTTCGTCGTCGACCTGCCCGACCCCGCCATCCGCATCGAGCGCGTGCCCAATACCATCGACAGCTCGATGCCCGGCGGCCACGCCACCGTCATCATCGACAATTTGCGCGTTCCCGCCGACCAGATGCTCGGCGAGAGCGGCGAAGGCTTCAAATACGCTCAGATCCGCCTCAGCCCGGCACGCCTATCGCACTGCATGCGCTGGCACGGCGCCTGCGAGCGCGCCAACGAGATCGCCACCGACTATGCATGCCGCCGCCACGCCTTCGGCAAACCGCTGATCGATCACGAAGGTGTCGGTTTCATGCTGGCGGAAAACATGATCGACCTGAAACAGGCCGAACTTATGATCGACTGGTGCGCTGGCGTTCTCGACAGCGGCTCGCTTGGTACCGTCGAAAGCTCGATGACCAAGGTCGCAGTGTCCGAAGCGCTGATGCGCATCGCCGATCGCTGCGTCCAGGTCATGGGCGGCAGCGGCGTGACCACCGACACCATGGTCGAGCAGGTGTTCCGCGAAGTCCGCGCTTTCCGCATCTACGACGGTCCGACCGAAGTTCACAAATGGTCGCTGGCAAAGAAAATCAAGCGTGACAACCAGCATTTGGCGGCGAAGGCAGTGGCATAGGCGCCAGCTCACGTAAACGCGGGAGGTCTGAAAGAGCCGAGCATGATGGCCCTTACGGTCTTGCTAGCCTCGCTGACGGCACCGTTTCGTCCCGATCGACGAGTTTTCCCAAACTGGAACCTTGCTGTCGCAGGTCGTTCGAAGAAATCGCGGTCACCACTGGCAAGGCTTGGGATGAGCTGTCTATCAACGTTGAGAATGCACAGGCGCGAGCTTGATCGGTACACAGCACACCGTCTTAACATAGTTGACCTAGTGCAATAGGTCGGCCATTCTCCCTGCAAAATTGGGGAGTCATTTGGTGGCCAATGAAGTCTACGGCGAACTTGACGCTCGCGTTCGTATCATCACGCTCAACCGCCCAGAGCGCCACAACGCCATGGACGATAATGCCTCGGAACTGTTTCAACAGATTTTGTTCGCAGCGCTTGAAGAGCCACAATCGACGGCGATCTTGATCCGAGGCATTGGCCCGTCCTTCTGCTCGGGTCGCGATACAAACGTGCTCGGCCACCGCGCCCGCGATGAAAGCGATTTTCATTTCGTGCGCCGCGCTCAGGAAGGGCGCCTTCGCATGCTCGATTCGACGAAACCAATCATCGCTGCAGTCAAAGGCGGCGCTATTGGCGGCGGTTGCGAGATCGCCCTCGCGGCCGACATCCGCATCGCCGACACGACGCTCAAGATGGCGCTTCCCGAAATCAACTATGGCCTGCTGCCCGATACTGGCGGCACGCAGCTGCTGACGGCGTTGATCGGCCCCTCGCGCGCCAAATACATGGTGATGTCCGGCAATAAGATCGATGCTGCCACGGCGCTGGAATGGGGTGCTGTCGATTTTGTCGTGGAACCTGGGGCACTTGATGCGAAGGCACTCGAAATCGCCCACTCGATCGCCTCCAAACCGCCGCTCAACCTTGCAATGGCCAAGGACATGATCAACCTAATGCACGGCGAGACCATCCGCACTGGCACGCGTGCCGAACTGATGGCGCAAAGCTATCTGTTCAAGACCGAGGATTATGCCGAAGCGCGTGCCGCGCTGCGCGAAAAGCGCACACCGGTTTACCGGGGGAAATAGCATGCCCCTCCCCGCCCCGCCGCCAATCGGTGCTTCGGCGCTTCCCGCCGACACCTTTCGTGGCCAGATCGTTGCCATAACTGGCGGCGGCACCGGACTCGGCAAAGGCATGGCGCTCGAATTCGCCCGGTTGGGTGCCAGGATCGCCATACTGTCGCGCAAGGCCAGCCACCTTGCCGCCGGCGTCACAGCGATCGAAGCCATTGGCGGCGATGCAATTGCGGTGGCCTGCGACGTTCGCAACCCCGATGCGATCGCCGCGGCCTTCGATGCGATCGAAGCGCAACTGGGCCCAGTCGATGTGCTGATCAACAACGCGGCGGGTAATTTTCCGGCACCGGCTGAGGAAATGACCCCCAACGGCTTTCGGACCGTCGTCGATATCGTCCTCAACGGCACCTACAATTGCTCGCGCGAGTTCGCCATCCGCCGCCTTGCCGCCGGGCTGCCGGGTGCCATCCTCAACATCGGCGCGACCTATAGCTGGACGGGCGGCCCCGGCACTGCGCATTCGGCCGCCGCCAAAGCCGGCGTCACCAACCTCACCCAAAGCCTTGCCGTCGAATGGGCGCCCGACGGCATAAGGGTCAATTGCATCGCCCCCGGGCGCTTCCCGCACGACGATCTGCCGGATCACATGACCCGCCACCGCGTCGGTGAACGCGGTGACAATACGATTCCGGGCCAGCGCGTCGGCGAGGTCCGCGAGCTCGGCTGGGCCGCGACCTTCCTGTGCTCGCCCTATGCCAGCTATATCTCGGGTCATACCCTTGTCGTCGATGCTGCGAATTGGCTGCGGCGCTCGCTGGTAATGCCCGAATTCGTGCCGATCCGGGAACAATTCGGTAAACGCGCACGAGATACCGGCACCGCCCAGGCAGCCATTGCCAAAACCCGCGGTGACAAGAATGGGGGCGATGCCTGATGAGCGACGCGCCGCTCGTGTTGCGCGCCGACGCCAACGGCGTCTGCACCCTGACGTTCAATCGCCCGGAGAAGCGCAACGCCGTCAATCGCGACCTGTTTCGCGCCTTTCGTGAACATATCCGTGCGATTGAAAGCGATGGCGGCACCATCGGTATCGTCGTGCTGCGCGGCGCCGGTGGCCATTTCTGTGCCGGCCATGACCTTACCGCGCCGCCGCACGCAGATTCGCTGGGCTGGCTACGCCAGGAATTGCTTACCCTCGAACGGTTGACGCGGTTGCGCCAGCCGGTGATCGCGGCGGTCGAGGGCATCTGCTATACAGGTGGCCTCGAATTTGCCTTGTCGGCCGACATGATTGTCTGCACCGAAAGCGCGCGCTTCGCTGATACCCATGGCAAGTTCGGCCTGGTGCCCGGTTGGGGGCTGTCGCAACGCCTGCCGCGCCGGGTTGGCCAGACCAAGGCACTCGAGATGATGCTAACTTGCCAGGCCTATTCGGGCCGCGAGGCGGCGGCGATGGGGCTGGCCAACGTCTGTGTTCCCGATACCGACCTCGACCAAACGATTTCTGACCTATGCACGACCATCCTCGGCAACAGCTGGCACAGCAATGCCGAGAACAAGCGGCTGGTCTATGATACCGATGGCATGGCGCTCGCCGCCGGGCTCAACCACGAACTGATGCGAAATGCGGGGTTTGACAAGGCGGCCGCCGATCGCGGTAGCGCCTTTGCGGAACGACGGAAAAGCTGATGGACATCGGTTTCACCGCCGAAGAGACCCGCTTTCGCAGCGCGTGCCGCGAATGGCTTCATGCCAATGTGCCCGACGAGCGCCGCCCGATAGATGCCATCGACGCACTTGCCTTCGACAAGGCGTGGCAACGTCGGCTGTTCGATGGCGGTTGGGCCGGAATCCACTGGCCCACCGCCTATGGCGGTCGCGGCCTGTCGATCGTCGAACAGGTAATCTGGCTGGAGGAATATGCCCGGGCGCATGCCCCCTGGATCGGCGCCAATTTCGTGGGCAACAACCACGGCGGCCCGACGCTAATCCTGAACGCGAGCGAAGCGCAAAAGGCGTACCACTTACCCCGCATCTTGCGCGGTGAGGCGATCTGGTGCCAGGGCTTTTCAGAGCCCGGTGCCGGGTCGGACCTCGCCGGCATCAAGACCCGCGGCATCGTCGATGGCGACGACCTCGTCATCAATGGTTCGAAGATCTGGACGAGCTTTGCTCATGTCGCCGATTGGCAGGAACTGGTCGTGCGGACCGAGCCAGGATCGCGCCGTCACGCCGGACTGTCGTGGGTGATCTGCGATATGCGGGCGCCGGGCATCACCATCCGGCCGATACGTAAGATGAGCGGCCAGACCGAATTTGCCCAGGTTTTCTATGATGATGTCCGCATTCCATTGGATAGTGTCGTCGGCGGGCTCGGCAATGGCTGGAAGGTCGCGATGTCGACGCTGAGTTTCGAACGCGGCACTGGCTTCATCGCCGATCAGGTCAAGCAATCGCAAGAATTGGCCGAGTTGATCACCAGATCGCGTGCCAATGGGATGATAAACGACGATCGCATCGCCGGGCAATTGGCACAAATGCGGGCTGAGGTCGCGGCGCTGCGCGCGATGACCTATCGCAATATCTCTGAAGTTGTCCGCACAGGCCAGCCGGGCCCGGAAGCGTCGATCATCCGGCTGTTCACGTCGGAACTTGGCCAGCGGCTCGAACGCCTGGCCGTCGCATTGATGGGCGATACCATTCTCGATTTTCGTTATGGCAATGACGATCCGGTAAGCGACTATCTGCGTGGCTTTGCCGCCACGATTGCCGGGGGCTCGTCGCAAATCCAGCGCGACATCATCGGTGAGCGTCTGCTCGGTTTGCCGAAATCGCGATAACAGTATGCATTTGACGCCCGACCCCGACCAGGAAGCCCTACGGATCGCCACCGCCGATTGGTGCGCGGCTAACATCCCGCTTGCAGACGCTCGCATGCGCGGAGGCAATCTCCGGGCGCAAATGGACGCAATGGGCTGGATCGGGATGACTGCGCCGGCAATGGCGCTCGACCATGCCAGCGAAGCGTTGGTCTTTGCCGAACTCGGGCGTTTTCTCGCGCCGGTCGGCACGCTGGCTGGCGCCGTGGCGGCACGCTGGAGCGACGATAAAAGGACGTTTGCCCTTGCCGTTCCGGGCAATGCTGTCATCCGCGTCCTCGATCCGACGGGCGCAAGCGCGGCGCTGGGCATGTGGAATGGAATGGTTGGCCTGCTCGCGGTGCCGGACGGTATCGAAATCAGACCAGGCATCGACCTGACAACATCGCAGGCATTGATCAGCGTCGACCAACCACCGCACATCATCAACGATTCCCGCGCGGCCGCGCACTTCCAGTTACTCGCCGCCGCCTATGCCGTCGGATGTGCCGATGCGGCACGTGACATGGCTAGTGGTTATGCATTGCTACGCGAGCAATTCGAGCGGCCGATCGGCTGGTTTCAAGCGATCAAGCATCTTTGCGCCGACATGGCCGTGCGCTGCGCCGTTGCGCGATCACAGCTTTACTATGCCGCCGCCGCGCTCGACGCCGGCGATGATGAAACCATGTTTCATGTTCGCGCGGCCAAACAACTTGCCGACACAGCGGCGCTTGAAAACGGCCGCGCCAACATCCAGATTCATGGTGGGATCGGCATGACCGATGAGGCGACCCCGCACCTTTGTCTGAAGCGCGCCCATCTGCTCGGTTTCATCGCGCCGGTGACGACCGCCGACTTGCTGGCATCAGCAATAGATCGTTAGGTGAAGCCGCCGGCGGTGTTGCTTTGATCTAGACGCCGACCTTTGGGTAGCCGCCGCCGCCATAGGCACGGTCAACAGCAGAACGATCGATGGCGCCTTCGGGCGTGCGGGGCAAAGCATCGGCAAACTCGACGATCTTGGGCTTTTTGTACGATGCTAATCGATCGCGACAATGTGCGATGAAGCTTTCGGGGGCATCGTCCGTTCCGGGCTTGCGGACGATGATCGCCTTGATGTTCTGGTCCCAGGTCGGATCGGGCACGCCGATGATGCAGACATCGGCGACGCCGCTGTGGGTTTTGAGGCAGGCTTCGACTTCGGCAGGGTAAACATTCTCGATCCCAGTCTTGATCATCGTCGTCTTTGGGCCGACGAAGATCAAGCTGCCGTCGGGCGCTCGACGGCCGAGGTCGTGGGTGCGGTGCCAACCGTCGATGACACGTCGGGCATTTTCCTCGGGCCGGTTCCAATAGCCGCACATGACGATCGGGCCACGCGCCAAGATCTCGCCGGTTTCGCCAGGCGGCAGTTCGGCGCCATCGTCATCGGCAATCTTGAACTGAATGAAGGGCACCGGCCGGCCGGCGCCGGTTCCGCCCATCCACAACACGCTGGCAAGGCCACCGATCTCAGTTTGCCCATAGCCCCCGAGCTTGCGGACCGCGGGCGCATCCGCTGGCATGACCATCGGCATACGATAGGTCGACATCTGCGGATCATCCCAGATCGAAGAAACGTCATACTGGCCATCGGCATTGGCGATCCGCATTTGCGCGATCGTCGGTGCCGGGACAAAAGCGTGGGTCAGACGGTGGCGGGCGATATTCTGCAAAAGCTCAACAGCGTCGACGCGCGCGACAAAGGCATTGCGGCCACCGGCAAGAAAGGTGCCAAGCGTGCCCATTAGCACGCCGAGATGAAACATCGGGCCCGAAACCAAATACCCTGAATCCTCGGTGATCGCCTGCCCCATCATCGCCAGCCAGGCGATGATTAGCAGCGATTCATGGCTGAGCAGGGCGGCGCCGGGACGCCCGGAAAAGCCTGCCGTATAGATCGCCAGCAAGGGCGTTGCGGTTTCCACCGGCGCAAAATCAGCGGCAGGATCGGCGGCGGCGACTAGTGCCTCATATTCGTCCTCGCCGGCACAACCGTCGTGGCAGATCCAGTTGCCATTGGGGCTGCTCCAGCCGGCGCGGGCACTGCGCATGCTGCCACCAACCTCGGCATCCTGCCAGAACACCACCCGCGGATCGAAGTCTTCGAGCGCAAAGGCAATCTCGTCGACCGACCAGCGCCAGTTCGCCGGACAGAAGATCGCGCCGACTCGTGCGCATGCCAGCAAGGCTTCGAGCACGCGGAAGCTGTTCTGGCCGAGCCACAGTACGCGGTCACCCTTGACCACGCCCTTGGCACGCAAGACGCTCGCCAGTCGGTTCACCCGCACGTCGAATTCGGCAAAGCTGTAACAATGGTCGCCGTCGATGACCGCAGGCATTGCCGGCCGGCTGCGCGCCTGTTCATGCAGAAGGTCGCCAAGGCCATAGGCGTGGACAGCGCCATAGGGTGCGAGAGCGGAATGCAGGTTCATAGCGTGATGCACGCCTCCTTGGCGCCACATGAACAGGCGGTTGCCGCCATGCGGCCGGACACGCCGGTATCGACATTATCGACCGGCGTGATCCGCGGCAGGCGCGAAGACAGGTGGAGCCGCCCTTCCTTTTCCGCCAGCAGCCAGTCGCGGTCATCATAGTGCAGGCCGCCGTGCGCACATTCCAGCGCCACAGCAGGCCCCAGAAAGACAATCCGGCGGGCATCGACGCCAGCCATCGCCTTGACCGCATCATAGGCATCGGGCCGCGCCCATACCGTGCGCCTATCAAAGACCTTGGCCGGGTCGTGCCCGAACATCGCTAGCCCTTCGAGCGACGCGGCACCGACACCGCAGATGGCCGGCGTATCGAATTGCCGGACGATCGATTCAATGCGCCCGGCGTCATAATTGGTCGATTCGGCGTTAATGCCAAAATGACCAAGAATCTGGACCGCCTTTTCAAATGGCGCGAACTGCACAATTTCCTGCACAAGCGATACCGTCAGGATCACCGAGCCCGGGGCAAAGGTGAAACTGCGGAGAAGCCTGGCGATGGCAATCGACTGTCGATCCAGCTCGTCATAGCGGACCGGAAAAAAGTGCGTCGTGCTGCGCTCGACGTAGCAGCCAACAACATCGGGCCGAGATCCGGCGATCGCATTGCGGGTCATTGTTTCGTCACCCTTGGAATCTTGTGCGGCGGGCCGAGCTTCAACAGTTCGCGTTCGTCGATGAGTTCGATTGTGACACGGACGCCCATCGCCTCGCTGATGTGACCATGCAGCCGGTCGCGGAGCGCTTCGAGGCTGGTCACCAGCCGCGTCGCATCATAGCCGATGCGCAGTTGCAGTACTTCCATCTCGCGCGCTGTCCGAATGATCTGGAACAACGACGCCCGGGTTTCGCTCTGCCCGTCGATGAGCCCCATGATTTCGCGCGGCAGAATCGAGCGCCCTTCGACGAGGCACTGGTCAGTCGTCCGCCCGAGAACCTTGAAGCGTGCGTGGTTCTTGCCGCAGGCGCAGGGGCTGCGATCGATGGTAGCAAGATCGCCGGAACCATAACGGATTAATGGCGTCAGCCGGTCAATCAGCGTCGTCACGACCAATTCACCAACAGCGCCATCGGGGAGCGGTTCGCGTGTTATCGGATCAACAGTCTCGATAAAGGCAACGTCCTCATAGGCATGAAAACCATCGTGCATTCGGCATTCGGTGGCACCAGCGACCTCGCCAAGGCTGGTTGTCTCGAACATTTCAAAGCCCCAGCTATCCATCAACGCCTTCAGCCGCCCGGAAAGCGGTTCTCCGCCGAAGATCGCGCCCTTGTAGCTCGAAAACACATCGGTCGGATCGGCGCCGGTCTTTTCGAAATACTGTTCGAGCATCAGGAGCACCGGCGTCGAGCACATCGACCAGGCTGTCGGCCGATAACGGAGTGAGCCTTCAACGGCGCGCGCGACTTCGTCAGGCGCGATGGAATAGCAGACTTCGGTGACACCAAGCGATGCGTGTAACCGCCGGCGGTGGCCGCCGCGAAAGGTGAACAGCATATGGGTGAGATAATCGCCCGGCCGTACTCCCATGTGCCAAAGATCGCGGCTATAGGCGGTCTCGCTGCCGCCGCTGACCCAATTAGGCACCGGCGTCGGGTCGCCTGTCGTTCCGGACGTTGTGCCAATCGACACAGTTTCACCCGGAATATTGCGACTCATGCCGCCCGAAGGATCGCCATGCGCGTCGCGAAAGGCCCGCACATCGTCCTTGTCAATGATCGGTGCCTTGGCGATGAAGTCGGCACGCGATTTGATGTCGCGCGGGTGGACGCCCTTTGCGTCCCAAGCCTGCCGGATGAGTGGCGCATTTGCATAGGCATGTGCACAGATCGCGGCGAGCGCACCTTCCTGGTAGCGATCAAGATAATCACGGCTGGCTGTCTCGATCGGATCGATGTTGTCGGGAAAGCGGTCCATCTTCAAGCCTTACGGAAATTGGCTAGGACCCAATCGCCCTTGATCGGTGTCCATTCGACTTCGACTTTCATGCCGATGTACACGTCATCGGCATCGCAGCCAGTAACATTGGCGTTGAGACGGGTGCCTGGCGCGCCATCGATGTCGACGACGACGGGCACATAGATGAACGGCTCGCCGGTCTTGGGGTCGCGGTTGCAGATGGCGAAGCTAAACACTGTGCCGGTGCCCGGCAGGGTTGGCCAGACCTTGTCGCGGCTCGAACATTCCGGACAATATGGAGATGGCGGCATGCGGAAATGACCGCACGCAGCACATTGGCATGCCGTCAGACGGTGTTCCTTGGCCGCCTGCCAGAACGGTTCGGTATCGGGGTTCGTGGTGATGGCGATCGCTTCACCGGGAAGCAGCTTGGCGGGGCCATAGCGCATCAGGCTCTCCTCAAGATCATGCCAGACACAGGCAGCGAAGCAGGTCCGCCCGAAACCAACGCAAACTCGGCGTCGGCTACCTGGTTGATCGCAGTGCCGCGGACTTGTTCAACGCCTTCAACGATGTGCGTCATGCCGATGATATAGGCTTCATTGAGGTTGCCGCCGTGGGTATTGACCGGCACGCCGGGCCCGCCAAAGCGGATATTGCCGTCAAGAACATAGTCGCTACCTTCGCCCTTGCGGCAAAAGCCGTAATCCTCGAGTTGCATCAGAACCATCGGCGAAAAATGGTCGTAGAGCAGGGCCACATCCATATCTTGTGCCGATAAGCCACTCTGATCCCAGATTCGGTCCGCTACAAATTGGTGGCCTGACGAGGCAAAATCCGGGTCAGGCATGCCCATCCAGGCGAAAGCACGGCCCCATTTTCGCGTCCCGCCATGTGCGACAGCATGGACGAGCGCCGGTGGATGGCGGCAGTCCTTCGCTCGCTCGGTCGTGGTTGTAACCACGGCAACCGCTCCATCGGTTTCGAGGCAGAAGTCGAGTCGTCGCAACGGATCGGCAAGCATCGGCGATGCATCATATTCTTCGGCCGTCAGCGGTGCTTTGCGCACCGCCTTGGGGCGATTGTGTGTATTGGCGCGGGTCGCCATGACAATTTCCCGAAATGCCTCGGGCTTCGTGCCATAGAGGTGCATGTGACGACGTGCGAGCACCGACATCAGATGGCCCGGCCCGACCAATCCCGAGGGTTGCAAAAAGCTGTTCTCCGCACTGGGTGCCGACGCGCCGAAGACCACGCCGAGGCGATGCTGTGGCAACTGCTGTAACGCCATCAAAGTAATGGTGTAGGTGCAGTCGTCATTCATCAGGCCAGCGGTTGCGAGCCCGATCGCGCCCGGACAGCCGCCCCCACCGCTGGTCAGCGTCGCCGAAAAGCTGATGTGCGGCATCCCGAGCGTCTCCATCAGGCTCGCCGTATCGAACTTGTCCAGATAGCCGGCACCTGCGCCTGAATAGTATGCGATCCCGTCGATTTGTTTGACGCTGATGCCAGCGTCGGCACAGGCGTTGAGGATCGCTTCACCCGCCATGTCATTGATCGTGCGGGGCCAGCTCTTGCCGCGAACGTAATAGTCGGTGGCCCCAACGCCGACGATCGCACATTTGTCGCGATTGACCCAGGTCACCGGCGTCTCCCCAAAACCGCTTTCGACTTATATAACTAGGTTAATTAGCCTGTAGCCCGAAGACTGTCCAGCCCCTCCATGTCGGTTGTTCGCATCCAGCTCGCAACGAGTGACGACCGACGCTGCATCATCAATCGCGCCACCTCGGCATCGCCGGCGAGCACGGCCTTGCACAGCGCCGCCTGGAGCTGGCGTGCGTTCTCGCGGTCGGCCGCGGTCTGGTAAAAGCGCTGCTGGCGGTCATCGCGGCCGAACGTGTAGGCAATCTCGATAAACAGTCTCGCCGCCGGATTGCCGCTCATTTCGGCGAGCAGGCGGGCAAGCTGGGTTTCGCTGCGAATCAGGTCGGCGACGGTGTCGTTATCAGCGATATGGGCCGCGAAATCCGTCAGTTGCTGTCGCAAGCCGGCATGGCACGATGCCGTCGCTGCAACCGCGACAGCTTCGGTGATCAATCTAGTTACATCATGGATGTCGGCCAGCGTCGCGCCCTGCACCCGCAGGTAACGCGCCGGCGCCCTGATGACGTCGGCGGCATCAGGGCGCGCCGCGTGGAACCCACCCTTGCTGCCCCGACGCACCGTGATCATCCGCTCGCTTTCGACGATCTTGGCGGCTTGCCGCAACGTCGGGCGGCTGACCCCCAATGAGACAAGCAAATCGCCTTCCGCACCCAGAAAATCGCCCGGCGCCGCCGCCAGGCTAAGCGCCGTCAGGGCATTTGCGGTACGCGAGACCAGCAGCTTCGGATTACCTTGCGAGATCGTTGGCATGACACAAACAGATAGCTGTTAAGCAGATTTGTCAACTTTCCTTGCAACCTCTCTTGCACAACTTGGTCAAATAGGTATCTATATGGCATCCGAGTCGCAAATGAGGGTCGACGCCGTGAAGCCATTCGTATTCAGTGCCGATAGCCACATCATGGAACCGTCGACGATCTTCCTCGATGGCTTGCCGGCCTCGCTCAAGAAGCATGCGATCCATTCGCGCAAGGAAGGTGATTTCCTCATCACCGGCACAGCTGACAAGATCATTTATCGGCTGCGCGTCGGACAACACCGCGAAAAGGAACTCGGCGACAACCAGCGCCGTGGCATTCGCGAGATCGAAGGGCGGCTGCTCGACATGGAGCTTGAAGGCGTCGATGCCGAAATCTGCTTCCCCAGCCTTGGCCTGTGGCTCTACGCCCTTGACGATGCCAACGCAGAAGCCGCCTCGGCTCAGCTCTACAATGACTGGAACAATGATTTCCTGAAGGGCCATCCGGCGCGCTTCGTGCGCTGCGGCATGTTGCCGGTTCTCGACTTTTCTAACACCCTTGCCGAGCTGCGCCGGCTGGCGGCTATGGGTTTCACGGCAGCAATGCTACCGGCCGTGACGCCGCCGAACCTACCCAAGTATAATGACGCCGCCTGGGACCCGGTCTTCCAGCTTGCCGGTGAACTGGGCATTGTCTTTGTCCTGCACACGGGAACCGGGCTGGAGACGGTGGTTGTCGAGCGTGGCCCGGGTGCTGCCATCATCAATTACAGCAACCAGATGAATGACGCGATCCGTTCGGTCATGTACCTTGTTGCGGGCGGCGTGCTCGATCGCAACCCGAAATCCAAGGTTGCCTTCATCGAATCCGGTGCAAGTTGGTTGGCGGCCGTCGCCGAGCGTATGGACGAAGTCCATGACGCGCATGCCAATTTCGTTAGCCCCAAGCTGTCACGGATGCCAAGCGCGATCATCGACGATCAGGTCTGGGCGAGTTTCCAGCATGATCGCGCCTGCATCGCGTCGCGCAACCTGCCAGGGGGCCGCAACATCATGTGGGGTTCGGACTACCCCCATGCCGAAGGCACTTTCCCGATTTCGCGCAAGCTGACTGAAAGCCTGTTTGAAGGCCTGGACGTCCCCGCAGCAGACAAGGCGGCTATCCTTGGTCTCAATGGCGCCAGGCTTTTCCGCATCGATCCGGTTGTCGCAACCTCTCCCCTCGCTGCGGCCGCCTGATTCCCTGCCCGCCCCCGCCGATTGGTGGGGGCGGGCTATTCTTGCGTAGCCAGTGGCCGTGCCGTTCGCGCCGCCATGAAAGCCGCAACAGCGCCGACGAGCAGCCCGAAACAAATCACCAGCAACGAATATCGCAGTGACTGGTCACCGTAGCGCAGCTGAAAACTGTCGCTCAGTCGCCCGACGAGAAAGGCACCGAGGCCGATTCCGGCGAGCGAGATCATCATGTTGATCGTCGCCGACATCATCGCGCGCATCTCTTTGGGCACTTGTGCGAAGCATAGAGTCATGATCGGTCCTAGGTGGAGCGTCATCAGGAACTTGAGCACTGCAAAGGCTGCAAGAGAAACCCGAACATCGGGCGCGAGGACAAAGATCAGTGCGAACGGAAAAGCGGCAAGCAACCCGCCCGCGGCGAGTGCGCCGTTGAAGCGCGGATTATCTTTGCCATAGCGATCGCCGAGCCATCCGGCGGCAAGGTTGCCGAACACTAGGCCCATGAGCGTGGCTAACCCGAGCCAGTAGCCGGTCTGTTCGACGCTGAGATGGTGCACCCTCTGAAAAAACGATGGCGACCAGATCAGAAAGCCAAAGCCGGTTATGGGTACGGCGATCAGCAGAACAGCTACCCAGCGCAGCGAGGTCGACCGCGCCATGACGGCAAAGACTTTGCCAAGCCGGATGACGGGCGCGGTGACCGCAACGGCTCCCCTGCCACGCCGCGGTTCGGCCGCGAGCAGCCAGACGGCAAGCGCGATGCCGAGCCCGGGGATACCAACGATGAAGAACACTTCGCGCCAGTTGAACATCGTCGCCAGCCAGCCCGTAAGCGCGAGGCCAGCGGCAAGTCCGACCGAATTCGCTGCGAGCAGGATTGAAATGACCGTAACACGCCGATCGATGGGATAGATTTCAGTCGCCAGTGAATAGCCGGCGGGCCCGGCCCCGGCTTCACCCGCCGCGACCCCGATCCGGGCCAACGCCATGTGCCAGGCGTTTTGGGCCAGGCCGCAGGCAGCCGTTGCGGCACTCCACACCGCGACACACAGCGCAATCACCAGCCGCCTGTCGCCACGATCGGCGTAGCGCGCGATCGGAAAGCCGGCAAAGACATAGAAGATAGCGAAAGAAAAGCCGCTGAGCAGGCCGAGAACCGTGTCGGTGAGGACAAGTTCGGTCTTGATGGCCTCCATCAGAACCGTCAGCACTTGGCGATCGATGTAGCTGAGCGCTGCAACGACGCACAGCAAAGCAAGTGTCAGGTGGCGGCGAGCCGGTGCAACGGCATTCATGGCGGCCCCCCAACAGCAATGGGGAAGGAACGGTTGAGGTCCCCTCCCCATCTATAGGTCATTCATCGCGTCCTAGAATTTTACCGATCCAGTGACGCCGTAGGTCGCAGGCTCCTGGCGGAGGCCAGTGATATAGCCTAATGGCGCCACGAGCAGGTTCTGTACGAACTTCCGCTGGTCAGTGATGTTGCGACCGAACACGGCAAGCTCGAACCGGTTGCCGAAGGCCACCGACGCGCGAGCCCCAAGCAGTCCCAGCGCATCGGCCGTGGTTGCGTTGATGATCGCATCGTTCTGCGGGTTGGCCGGGAAATTATATTCGGATGTCGGGCTATCACCACGCCAAGCATAATTGACGTTGAGGTTGATTTTGACAGTTTCGCTGATCTCGCGCGAATAATCGGCGGCCAGGGAGAATTGGTGCTTCGCGATGCCAACAAAACGTTCAAAGCTCCGGTCGCCCGACAGATCCGAGAAGCTGACATACTTCGGGTCGACATATGCGTAGGTGCCGCTCAATCGGAAGCCTTCAAACAGCAACGCCTGCGCTTCGAGCTCGAGGCCGCGGAAACGTGCCTTGCCAGCGTTGCTGAGAATCGTCGCCGTCCCGGGAACGGTCGACGGCGGAATGGGCGGGGTCGAGATCAGTGTCGAGCGCTGAATATCGTTGACATCTGTCGTATAGGCAGCGGCATTCAGGCGCAGACGCCGGTCAAGAAACTCGCCCTTGAAGCCGATTTCATAGGCATAGGCGAATTCGGGTTCGAATGGCAGGAACGACGAGACACTCGGCGCACGCAGGTTCTGGCCACCCGAACGGAAGCCGCGCGAGGCCTTGGCGTAGACGAGAATGTCGTCGGTGATCTTGTAGTCAAGCCCGGCTGTGTAAGAAAAGCCGCCAAAGCTGTCTTTGCGTCGCAGCGCGCACTGCGCTGGACCAACTACCTCTGACGCGCCAACAAAGGGCGCAACCGGGACGACCGAGCAGATCGTCGTATTCGATGCACGAACGTAATTGTTGTTGCGAGTTTCGAGCTCCTTATCATCGACCGAATAGCGCAAGCCGCCGGTGGCGCTCAGCCGGTCGGTGATCCGCCACGTCGCTTGGCCGTAGCCACCGATGCTGACATTGTCGATCAAGCCGTAAAAGTGTGATGTCGTCGGGTTCAATGCCGGTACGGTGACCGAGATCGACTGGTCAAAACCGCTTTCGTGGAAGACAAATGCGCCAACGGCAAAGTCGACGGCGTCGTTGAACGCCCTTCCGGTGGTCACGATCTCACCGGAATCCTGCTTGATACGTTGCTGGCCTTCGGTGAAGTGCACCGCATATTGCGAGCCTTCGAGATCGATCCCCGAGAAAGCACGGACATCGCGATGCGCCAGGATCAGCTTGGCATCTCCCCACAATGTATCAACAGTCGCTGTCATGCCATAGGTATAGGTTCGCGCGCCATTGTAGGGTCGCTCGTTGTTCGCAGCGATGTTGGGGTTGGCAGCAAGCGTCGCTGCCTGACCATTAAGGAGACCAATGCCCGCCGGCCCGGCGGCCGCCGGCGGGAAGCCGTTGGTCAACCCGACGAACAGGCCGGCAGTGTTCGCGACTGAATACGTCGAGTTTGGAACTGGGTTGGTCGGCGATGCCAGGCCGGCGTTGAAGGCATTTGTCGCTAGCCGGATCTGGCGGGACGGGCCGGTCTCGTCCGAATCGAAGTACTCGCCGGAGAACAACAGGCTGAACGTCTCGGTCGGCTGGATCAACAATTTGACGCGGCCATTCCACCGGTCGCGATTGTCGAGTTTGACGCCATTCTGCGAACCCAAAAATGGCCCGCGGGCGACAACAGTGTTGCCGGCCAGTGCGGTCGTGGCAGTATCGGGCAAGCTGTTGGTCGTATAGCCGTCGCGCGTCAGCCGTGTAGCGGCGATGCGCAGCGCAATCTTGTCGCTGATGATCGGAATGTTGACGACACCAGTTGCTTCGATTTCGTTGAAACGACCATAGGTGAAGCTGGCCTGGCCCGAAAATTCATCAAGTTTCGGATCATTGGTGTTGAACAGAAGCGCGCCACCCGTCGTGTTGCGCCCGAACAATGTGCCCTGTGGGCCCTTCAGGACCTGAACCGAGCTAATATCGAGCAGGTTCGAGTTGAGGCCATAAGCACGTGCCCAATAGACGCCGTCGACATAGGTGCCAACCGACGGATCGAGTGTGACGAGAATATCGGTCTGCACCTGACCGCGCAGCGTAATGGTCAATGCCGTCGGCGTCGATTGCGCCTGCCGGGTTACCAGCCCCGGGGTGAAGTTGCCAAGGTCCGAGACTTGCTGGATGCCGAAGTTTCGAAGATCGTTGCCTGTCAGAACAGTGACCGCAACAGGAACGTTCTGGAGATTCTCAGAAACCTTTCGCGCTGTCACGACGATGGTATCGAGTTCCGCGGTCGCCGCAGCTGGCGCAGCCGACGTTGTTTGAGCCTCAGCGCTGGTCGCAACCAGCGCACCGCCAAGGGCGATCGCCGAAACGCCGAGCAAGGCCGTGGCACGCCGAACAATTCCGAGCACAACCGTCATTTCGATCTCCCCTATATAGGCCTTGATCGGCCTTATATATGACACTTGTATAACTAGGTCTAATAGGCGATGCAAATGCTAAGTTGCCGGTTCGTTACATCGCCGGATGGCCTGGCGCGGCGGCGCGAATTTCGACCAGATCGACGTTGATGTCGGCCGGAAGAGCCAACAGATCGACGAGCGCCCGCGCCATCGATGCCGGGTCGGCAGGGGTTCCGGCAAAGGCGGAATGGCCGGTGCGGGTGATGGTGGCGAAAAAGTCATCGCGAACCGCTGGATCCCAATCCCGGCCGCCGGTACCACCGGCGACGGCGCCCGACCGCAGCGTCGTCACCCTAATGCCGTCCTCGCGCAGTTCCTCGCGCATCGCCGCAGTCAACGTTTCAAGGCCCGCTTTCGACGCCGCATAAACGCTAAGGAACGGATAAGGCATGCGGACGGATTCACTCGATATCGATACAAGATGGCCTTTGGTCCGTCGCAGATGGGGAATCGCGGCACGCATGCACCAGGCGGGGCCGAGCAGGTTGATCGCGACATGGTCTTCAACCTGTTTGTCGGTGGCATCTTCGAGCCGGAAGGGGTGAAAGATCGCGGCGTTGTTGACGAAAAAATCAAGCCTGCCGAACCGGGCAACCACAGCGGCGATATGCGCGGTGACTGCGGTGGGATCGCTAACGCTACCCGGCAGCAGCAAAACCGCGTTGCCAAATTCAACTCCCAAAGCTTCGAGATCGTCGGATTCGCGCGCCAGACAGCCTACCCTGGCCCCTGCCGCGACGAGCGCGGTGATGAAGTGACGCCCCATCCCGCGCGAGGCGCCGGTGACGATGCCGACCTTTCCGTTCAGTTTCATGATGCGCTTTCCCGATTGACTTCACCGCTTGGCAGGCGACATGCTCCCAAAACTGTCGAACCGTCAACTTTCAGGAATCGTCATGCTCAAGCATTCCGGCGCGCTTTACATCGATGGCGAATGGATCACCGCCAGCACGCATGAAGCGGTGATCAACCCGGCAACCGAAGCCGTAATCGGCATGGCACCGGTAGGCGACGCCGCAGCAATCGAAGCGGCATTGACCGCGGCTCGCACCGCTTTTGACAAGGGGCCATGGCCGCGCATGACGCAGCCGCAGCGTCAGGCGAGGATCAGCGCCTTCCTCGATGCCATCGAGTCCCGTGCCGGCGAAATTATCGAACTGATCATTGCCGAGGCTGGCGCAACCCGCATGCTCGCGCAGTTCCTCCAATATGGCATTCCGATGCAACATGCCCGCACTGCTGTCGAACTATCGGGCCGACCGGCGATCACCCCGCTTCCGGTCGAAACCACCCCCAACGCCCAGGGCACGACCACGCTTGGCGGCGGCGTCCAGGTGCGCGATCCCGCCGGTGTGGTAGCGGCGATCACCCCCTATAATTTCCCCTTCTTTCTCAATATCGGGAAGATCGTTCCGGCCATGCTGATGGGCTGCACGGTAATCCTGAAGCCGTCGCCTTATACGCCATTCCAGGCGCTGATCCTCGCCGAAATGGCCGATGTCGCTGGCTTGCCCAAGGGAGTCCTCAATATCGTTACCGGAGGCAAGGAAGTCGGCGAAGCGCTGACTACCGACCCTCGCGTCGACCTCGTCAGCTTTACTGGTTCAGACACGGTGGGCTCGGCGATCCAGGCCCAATCGGCGCCGACACTGAAGCGCGTCCTGCTCGAGCTCGGCGGCAAATCGGCACTGATCGTACGGCCTGATGCCGACATCGAGGCGGCAGCCATGGCGGGCCTGATGGGCTTCACCATCCATGCCGGCCAGGGCTGTGCGCTGTTGACCCGCCACCTCGTCCACAACACCGTTCGCGAACGTTACACGGCCATTCTCAAAGCGATGGTCGGGCATATCAAACTTGGCGACCCTGCCGACCCAGCCACCGGGATGGGGCCGTTGATCCGCGACGTCGCCCGCCAGCGCACCGAACGCTATGTCGAGATCGCCAAGGCCGAGGGTGCACGACTGGTGGCGGGTGGCAGCCGACCAGCAGGGCTCAACAAAGGCTTTTTTCACGAACCGACCGTGTTCGACAATGTCGAGAACAGCCACCGCATCGCTCAGGAAGAAGTATTCGGGCCTATTGGGGTCATTATCGGCTATGACAGCGACGATGAAGCCATTGCGCTCGCCAACGAAAGCGCCTTCGGCTTATCGGGCGGCATCTTTTCGGCCGATGTCGGCCGCGCCTATGAAATGGCCTTGCAGTTGCGCACCGGCGGTGTCTCGATCAACGGCGGCGGCGGCCGCATGTCGAGCTATGCACCCTTTGGCGGAATCAAGCGCTCGGGTTATGGCCGCGAATATGGCATCGAGGGCCTTAACGAATTCACCACCATCAAGACGATCAGCTTCAAGGGTGGATAGGTTCTGCATTTGCCAATCGACACCGTCTGCCGCAGGACATGGCGATGAGTGACGAACGACAGACGGCCAACAATATCGGCCAGGCGATGGGGGCCAAGGGGCAGCGCACCAGGCGACGGATCATCGACGCCACAGTGACGCTGCTCGCTACGACTAGCCTGCGCGATGCCCGCGTCGCCGAAATCGCCCGCCTTGCCGAAATCTCGCCGGCGAGTTTCTACGTCTACTTCGATTCCGTCCATGACGTCGTCTTGGCAGCAATTGCCGAAATCGACCAAAGTCCGGCCACGTTGCTCGATATGCTAGCGCAGCCTTGGCCGGCGTCGGAGGCCCGATCACGGGCGCGAGCGTTTGTGCGCAGCTACATCGAATTCTGGCAAGACCATCGCGTGGTATTTCGCGTTCGCAACCTCGCCAGTGAGGAAGGCGATGAGCGCTTCCGCGTGTTGCGCGAAAATTCGATCCGTCCACTGCTCGGCGCCATGGCGGCGCGTATCGAAGCTGAAGACTCTACGCATAGCGATGTCCCTGGCTATGCCCAGGCCGGCGTGGTTGCTGCCATGCTAGAGCGGATCTCGGCAATCTATGGCAGTTACAAGGACTCCGAACTCGTTACCTCGGCGCAATTGATCGAAGCCGCGGCATTGGTCGTCGCAGATCGCCTCGGCGCGCGCCCCTAAGCCTGCAACGACTCAGCGCTTGGCCATTTTGAAATCGGCCTTTTCGCGATCCCACGTCGCAGGTGTGCAGCCTTCATCGCGCAGCTGGAATTTGAGGATCTTGCCCATCGGGTTGCGCGGCAGATCGCTACGGAACTCGATATAGCGCGGGACGGCGAAATAGGGGACATGGTCGAGCGCCCAGGTGCAAAGCGCATGCTCGGTCAATGTCGATTCCGGTTGCAGAACACAGGTCACCTTCACGTCGTCCTCGCCGATGTCGGACAGCACGGCATGCACTGCGACATCGACGATGTCAGGGTGGTTCTGGAAGGTCGCTTCCATTTCGAAGCTCGAGATATTCTCGCCGCGGCGACGCAAATAATCCTTCTTGCGATCGAGGAAATAGAATTCGCCATTGGTGCCAAACTTGCCGATGTCGCCCGAATGGAACCATTGATTGCGCATGACTTTCAGGGTTTCAGCCGGCCGGTTCCAATAGCCTTCGAACATGACAAAGGGCTGGTTGGGCCTGATCAGCACTTCACCGGGCGTGCCATCGGGCACGGGGTTTTCGTCGTCGTCGACAATGACCACCTCGAATTCCAGGGTTCGCGGTCCCGAACTATTGGGATCGAGGCGTTCGGTCAGCGGCCCCGTAACGACCATTGCGGCCTCGGTGAGGCCATAGCCGGCAGCACCCATGATCTGGGCGCCAAAGCGACGCCGCCACTTGTCCTGCAAGTCCTTGGGAAACGGCGCGGCACCGACGGAGCGCAGTTGGCCAAAGCAGGCCAGCGATGCCTCGGTGTCAGGCGCTTCTGCGATCAAGGGGTGCATCGAACCCAGCAGACTGGCGACGGTCGCGCCCGATCGCAGGATATCGGGCCAGAAGCCTGATAGCGAAAAGCGCGGATAAACGACGCAGCGCGCGCCGAGCATCGCAGTTGCGAGCACGCCGGTCGCGGTGGCGTTGAAATGGAACAGCGGCAACGCCGTCCAGTAGATGTCATCGGGCGTGCGGACGGTGCTGCGGATGGACTGGCGGGCAATGTTGCAGGCATAGCCATGGCTGATCATGCAGCCCTTCGATGGGCCGGTGGTGCCGGAGGTGTAGATCAGCATAGCAAGGTCGCCGGGCCTGGCGACAGGCAAGGCCGAATCATCGCCGTCACGCAGGGAGTCGGCAAGCGGCAGCATCGCCAGTCCCGGCCGGGCAGCGGGTGCCGCGCCACGATGCAGCAGCGTCGTCATCTGCGGCAGGCCGTCCGCGACAGCCAGGATGCGCTCGGCATAGTCGCTTTCGGCGATCACGATGGCGGCACCGGCGTCGGCAATCTGGTGGCGCAGGAATTCACCCTTGTACGCCGTATTCACCGGCACCGAGATCGCCCCAGCCAGATTGATGCCGAACCACGCCACCACCGCATCGATATTGTTGTCGAGCACCGACACGACCGTATCACCAGGTTTCACCCCAAGCGCGATCAGCCCGTGAGCCAGCCGGAAGGACTGGCGCGCGACGTCGCCATAGCTGTGCATCTCGCCCTGAAAATCGAGAAAAATCGCATCGGGCGAGGTGGCTGCGGCCTGGCGGAGCACATTGGTCACCGTATCACCGACACCTTTGTTCCAAGCCATCTCGTCGCCCTTACATCATAATTGACTATTCTTCAGTTATTAGCCAGCATGGCAGACAAGGCAAGCGATAAGCCGCCTACGGGGAGTCCCATGGAAACCAGCGTCAATCCCTTCATTCCTGACCATGTTCCTCTCGAACTGGTGCGCGAACCCCGGTTTCAAACACTTGCCGGCGGGGCGACTTGCCCATTTGCTGCGGCGCGGGCGTTGCAGGATGAAGGGCCATTGTTCTGGAACCCCGAGCATCGCAACTTCGGTGGTGCCTGGATGGTCACCCGCGCTGCCGACATCCGCTATGTGACCTCTCATCCCGAACTGTTTTCGAACAAGGGTGAAGCCGGCTTTTCAAAGCTGCTCGGCGAAGACTGGGACCTCGTACCGCTCGAAATCGATCCGCCGATGCATGGCGAGTTCCGGCGCGCCTTTAACCATCTGATCGCCCCGCCAGCCGTCGAACGCGTCAGCGACGACGTCCGCCGGCGCGCCATCGGCTTGATCGAGGGGTTCAAACCAAACGGTGGCTGCGAATTCATGGACAGTTTTGGATTCCCCTTCCCGGTCGGCGTGTTCCTGTCGGTCATGGGCTTTCCGGAAAGTGAAATGCCGACCTTTCTGGCATGGGGTCATGGCCTGCTCAACGGCGCGACCATCGCCGAGCGAGTCGACGCCGCTCGCGCAATCAAGGACTATCTCGTTACGCTTGCTGCCGAGCGTCGGGCGCGACCGATCGGCGATATCGTCAGCCAAGTCGTTCATGCCCGCATCAGCAGCCGAGCGCTGACCGACGAGGAGGTGCTTGGCGCGCTTTATCTCATTTTTATCGCCGGAATCGACACGGTCGCTTCAACGCTGTCGTTCGCCTTCAAGCATCTGGCCGAAAACCCGGACCATCGCCGACAATTGATCGCGAACCCGAAAAAGATTCCGCGTGCCATCGAGGAGTATATGCGGCGCTTTTCAACGGTAACGTCGGCGCGGCAGGCGGTTGAGGATGTCGAACTCCACGGCCAACGCATCAAGGCAGGCGACTGGATTTCGGTCACCTACGCCATGGGTAGCCTTGATCCGGCGGAATTCGCCGATCCGATGACGGTCGATTATGACCGCGCCGCCAACCGCCACTTCGGCTTTGCCTATGGCCCACATTTCTGCATGGGGTCGCACCTCGCACGCCGCGAAATGAACATCGCCTTCGAAGAATGGCTGACCCGTATTCCCGATTTCGAACTGGCAACTCCCGACACCGGCCGCGCGCGACCGGGTGCGGTCTTCGGCACAGGCCCGCTGGAACTGGTCTGGTGATTAAGGCTCCACTGCCGGCGATCGATCGCGACAATCACGCTTATTGGACGGGCGGTGCGCGCGGCCAGTTGTTAATCGCGCGCTGCGACGATTGCCGCTATTATGTCCATCCGCCGACCAGTTTCTGCCCGCGCTGCGAAGGGCGCAACATTGTCCCAGAGCCGGTTTCGGGGCTCGGCACGGTTGAAACATTCACCATCAACCACAAACAATGGCTGCCGGATCTGCCGGTGCCCTATATTCTGGCGCTGGTGACGATTGCCGAACAGGACGATGTGCGGCTTGCCACCAACATCGTCGATTGCGACCCCGAGGATGTTCAAATTGGCATGAAGGTCAAAGTGACGTTCGTTGGAAGCGACGACCTCTGGGTGCCATACTTTGTGCCTGCGCCATGACGGTCTTTGCCGAAAGGCGCACGGCGATCACGGGCATCGGCCAATCGGTGATCTCACGCGGTGCCGATAAATCTGCACTGGGGCTGAGCATCGACGCCGCCATGGCGGCAATCACCGATGCTGGGCTAAAGCGCAGTGACATCGACGGAATCGCAACCTGGCCAGGCGACCGCGGCGACGGATCCGGCTTTTCCGATGTCGGTATTCCGGCCTTGCAGGACGCACTGCGGCTGAAACTCGGCTGGTATTCGAACGCGTCAGAAACCGCGGGCCAATTCGGCGCACTGTTCAACGCCATCGGCGCGATCAGCGCCGGCCTCGCGCGCCATGTGCTGGTGTTTCGCACCATGTATGAAGCGACCGCACGCAAAACCGGGTTCGCCAATGCGCTCAACCGGCCGGGCGACCGTGTCCGCGGCGGTTTTGCCTGGTACGCCCCCTATCATTGCTATGCCGCCGCGACCCAGCAGGCGTTGTTCTTTGCGCGCTACGTCCATGAATCGGGGATACGCCCCGAACAGGTGGCGCAGATCGCCATCAATGGCCGCCGCAACGCTGCGCTCAATCCGGCTGCCATCTATCGGGCGCCGATTAGCCTTGATGATTACTTCGCGTCACCGATCATCTCGACACCTTTGCGGGTGTTTGATTGCGATGTACCGATCGACGGCAGCACTGCGATCATCCTCAGCCATATCGACGCGGCGCGCGACGGTCCCAACCCGCTGACCTGGATCGAAGCGATCGGCTGTTCAATGCAGTATCGCAACAGCTGGACGCAGCTCGACGCGCTAGCAACCCAGGCGCAACCCGAGGTGGCGCGGATGATGTGGAGCCGGACCGATCTCAAGCCCGCCGATGTCGATGTCGCCGAGCTTTACGACGGTTTCGCTTATCACAGCCTCAACTGGCTCGAAAATTTCGGATTTTGCGAACGTTTTGGCGCCGGAGACTTTGTCGGTGACGGCAGCCGGATTGCGCTTGATGGCGATTTGCCGATCAACACAAATGGCGGCGCGCTGTCAGCCGGGCGGATGCATGCCTATGGACAGGTCCACGAAGCCTGTGTGCAGTTATGGGGCCGAGGCGGTGCACGTCAGGTCAAGAACGACCCCAAGGTTGCGGCGCTCTCGACAGCGGGCGGGCCGCTCGCCGGCTGTTTCCTGCTCGCCCGCGACTGATTGGCGCGATTGCTTTTGCCGGCGACAAGAACAATAATTGATACAACGTCAGTTCTGAGGAGATTGCAGCGATGGAAATGAACGACATGGTGCTGGTTAGCATCGATGACCACGTCCTTGAATCGCCCGACGCCTTCTTGCGGCACTATCCGGCCGCGCAGCGCAGTGAAGCCCCGAAGATCATTCAAAAGGGCGACAGCGAAGTCTGGCTCTGGAACGATACCGTTTACCCGACAATCGGGCTCAACGCCGTCGTGGGCCGGCCGCGCAGCGAATATGGCATGGAACCGACGCGTTTCGATCAGGTGCGCAAGGGTTGTTACGACGCAAAGGCGCGCATCGACGACATGAACGTCAATGGTATCCTGTCATCGCTCAACTTCCCGACCTTTCCGTCGTTCGCCGGCAATGTCTTTGTTCAGGCGGCGGCAAAAGCTCCGGAGCGCGCCTTGATGGCTGTCCGCGCCTACAACGATTGGCATGTTCAGGACTGGTGCGGCGCTGCTCCGGGTCGCTTGATCCCGCTCGTCATGCTGCCGATTTGGGACATGGACGCGACCCTTGCCGAAATGAAGCGGATGAGCGCGGCCGGCGTGCACGCCATCACCTTCCCCGACAATCCGGCGCTGGTTGGCCTGCCGAGCATCCACAACGCGTATTGGGAACCGTTCTGGGCAGCGTGCGTCACCTACAAAATGGTCATAAACTGCCACATTGGCACGGGCGCGCGCGCGGCGCATGCGTCAGTTGAAAGCCCGATCGACGCGTGGATCACGACGATGCCGATGTCGATCTCCAATTCGGCGGCTGACTGGACCTTTGCGACCTTCTGGAAACGTTATCCCGAACTACGGATGGCACTTTCGGAAGGCGGCATCGGCTGGGTGCCCTATTTCCTCGAACGCGCCGACTTCACCTATGAACACCACCACGAATGGACGTTCAGCGATTTCGGTAGCGAGCGCCCGAGCGACGTCTTCAAGCGCCACATCATCTGCTGCTTCATCGATGATCAGTTCGGCCTCAAGAATCTCGATTATCTCAACGAAAACATGGTCGCCTATGAATGCGATTACCCGCATTCCGACACTGTCTGGCCGAATGTTCCCGAGTATCTCTGGGCGTCGGTCAATACACTGCCGGATGCGACGATCGACAAGATCACCCACCAGAATGTCATGCGCGAGTATAATATCGATCCGATTTCCAAGATGGGCGGGCGCGCCAGCTGCACGGTCGGCGCCCTTCGCGAACTGGGCAAGCATGTCGATGTCTCGCCGCGATCGGGCCTCGGCGGGCTCAAGACCGACAGTATGGATGTCATCGGAAAGGCGCGCCGCCCGGTCACATCGGGCGAAATCATGAAGATGTTTGCCGCCGCCTGAACGTGATCAGTTGGGCCTGAACTGCGGAATCCAGCAGTCGCGG
>JBMOGG010000015.1:0-29989 GCA_049318505.1 Sphingomonas sp.
TGTTGTTCAACGACGCGCCCAAAGCGCTGCTCGAAAAGATCGAACAGGTCGTGCGGCTCATCCGGTCGAAAGGTGTCGGCGTCTATTTCATCACGCAAAACCCGATCGACATTCCCGATACCGTCGCAGGACAGCTCAACAACCGGGTGCAGCACAAGCTCAACGCCTTCACGCCGCGCGATCAGGCAGCGGTCAGGGCGGCGGCCAAAACATTCCGCGCCAATCCCGGTGTCGACGTCTCGACAGTCATTACCGAGCTCAAGATCGGCGAGGCACTGGTGTCGCTGCTCCAGCCCGACGGATCGCCAACCCCGGTCGAGCGTACGCTGATCAAGCCGCCCGCCAGCCGTGTCGGCCCGCTTGATGCCAAGGAGCGCGGCGTAATGATCGCGACAGACGCGATCGGAGACAAATATGACACGCTGATCGACCGTAACTCGGCTGCAGAAATCCTGGCTGCCAAGTCGAGCGAAGCCGCTGCCGCGGCGGCACAAGCTCGGGCCTCCGACGAAGCGGCCAGGGCGGCGGCTGCCCAGGCCAAGATCGACGCCATGGCCGCCAAGGAAGCGGCACAAGCGCAAATGGCTGCACAAAAGGAAGCCGACCGGCAGGCTGCAATTGCGGCGCGCGAGGAAGCCAAGCCCACGATGATGGGCAAGATGGCGCAGACCGCGGCGACGACGATTACCCGTCAGGTCGCGAACGAAGTCAGCAAGGCCGTTTTCGGCGGCGGACGGAGCCGCTCGTCGAGCGGTGGCATTGCGGGTCAACTGGTGCGCGGCATCCTCGGCGGGCTGTTCAAATAAGGCGCCCTAGCCAAAGAAATGCGCGGCAATTTCCTTGGCGATGCGCGCCGGACGCAGTGTTTTTGCGTCGAGACAACACCAGCTGGACTGGACCTCGGCGAGCAACTCGTCGCCGCGCTTGATCAGCGTCGAATAAAATGCCCGTACGCCCTCGACCTTGTCGAGGACGACCGTCGCGATCACCTCGTCATTGAGGAACGCGGGCTTGCGATAGGTAATTTCGTGCTTCAGCGCGACCCACAGATGTTCGGCGACGGCAGCCGGCGGCGCCAGCTTTTCCCAGTGCGCGACGACCGCATCCTGCACCCAGTTCAGGTAGCGCGCGTTGTTGACGTGCCCCATAAAATCGATGTCGTCAGGGAGGATGCGAATCGGATGGGCAAGCGTGCGCGACATCGGGATTGCTTACACCAATGTTATTAATGCTGCTACCAACGCGTCATCCACGCCCCCGATATCCTGGCACTTCCTGCGGCGGCAGCCATAGCCCCGCCGGCGGTTCGCCCGATTGCCAGAAGACGTCGATGGGAATGCCGCCGCGCGGATACCAGTAACCGCCAATGCGCAGCCAGTGCGGCGCCATTTCGGCGAACAGCCGCACGCCTATGCCCACCGTACAGTCTTCGTGAAACGCCGCATGATTGCGGAAACTGCCGAGGAACAGCTTCAGCGACTTCGATTCGACAATCGTGTCGTGCGGGGCATAGTCGATGACGAGATGCGCGAAATCAGGCTGGCCGGTGACCGGGCACAGCGATGTAAACTCGGGCACGGCAAAGCGCACAAGGTAAAGCGCGCCGGGACGCGGGTTGGGTACGTAGTCGAGCGCGGCTTCTTCGGGCGTGGCGGGAAGCGAGCTGGTCTGGCCAAGATATTTGGGGGTCATGTTGCTCGCCATAGGGGTTCGGCTAGGGTCGCGCAAAAGGGGATTCGCATGACACGCTTCGCTTGGCTTCTGGCAGCCGCTTTCCTGACCGTACCCGCCTTTGCCCAGGACAAGCCCGCGCCCGAAAAACCCGCCGAAAAAATCGACGCGCCGCTCGTCTCCGTCACGAGACATTCCGGCACTTTCGGGGGCGTCTCGGTCGCCTACACCGCGACGGCGCGCGAGACCTATCTAAAGGCAGAGGACGGCACGCCCAAAGCGAGCATCTTTTCGACGGCCTATGTGAAAGACGGAAACGACCCCGCCCGGCCTGTCACCTTCCTCTTCAACGGCGGGCCAGGCTCCGGCTCGCTATGGCTACACATGGGGGCGTTCGGCCCGAAGCGGGTCGCGATCCCCAGCGACGCCCGCGACGACGGCGCCCCGCCCTTCCCCATCGTCGCCAACCCTGATTCACTGCTCGACGTGACCGACATCGTGTTCATCGATCCGGTCGGTACGGGGTTCAGCCATGCGTTAGGCAAGACCGAGGCCAAGAGCTATTGGGGCGTCACCGTCGATGCGAAATCGATTGCCGAATTCATCCGGATCTGGCTGAGCGAAAACGGCCGCTGGAACAGCCCCAAATTTCTCGGCGGCGAAAGCTATGGCACGACCCGCAGCGCCGCCGTCGCGAACGAGCTGGAGGGCAGCTACAACGACGTGTCGCTCAACGGCATCATCCTGATCTCGACGATCCTCGATTTCGGGGCACAGGCCGAAGTGCCGGGCAACGAGATGTCCTATGTCGTCAATCTGCCGACAATGGCGACGACGGCCTGGTTCCATAACAAGGTCGCCGGCAAGCCCGCCGATGTCGCGAGCTTCGCCGCCGAGGCACGCGCCTTTGCCGGCGGGCCTTATCTTTCTGCGCTTTTCAAGGGCAACCGACTGACAGGCGAAGAGCGCGTTGCGATCCGCAAGCAGCTTTCGCGCTTCACGGGACTATCCGAACCCTATCTTGAGAATGCCGATCTCCGTGTCGCGCCGGGCCGGTTC
The DNA here is from genome assembly GCA_049318505.1 of Sphingomonas sp. Taxonomy (GTDB): domain Bacteria; phylum Pseudomonadota; class Alphaproteobacteria; order Sphingomonadales; family Sphingomonadaceae; genus Sphingomonas_O. Next base: position 2,731 of record JBMOGG010000015.1, read on the forward strand.
TACAAGGAACTGCTGCGCGACCGGAAACTGACGGTCGGGCGGCTCGACACGCGCTACACCGGAGTCGATCTCGACGCAGCGGGCGAGGAGCCCGACAATGACCCCGCCTTCTACGGCATCGACGGCGGCTATACCGCCGCGTTCAACGCCTATGCGCGCGGCGAGCTGGGCTACAAGACCGAGCGCCAGTATGTGACCATCGGCGGCGTCAGCGGCTGGGACTGGAAACTCGGCGGGCGCGGCAACCGCGACAGCGAAGTCTATATGAGCGTCGCGCCCTATATCGGCCGGACTCTCCGCGAAAACAGCGGCGTGCGCGTGTTCGTGGGCGCCGCCTGGTATGATTTTGCCACGCCGTTTTTCGCCGCGGAATATGCCCTGTCCCGCATGGGGATGCCGGCTGACCGCATAAAGTTTCATTATTATGACGCCGGCCACATGATGTACGTGCGCGATCAGGACCGGGCCAAATTGAGCGCCGACATCCGGGCATTCATTCGCGCCCGGTGACACTTCACCTCATCCCGGTCCTGGGCGACCAGCTGTCGCTCTGCCTTTCGTCACTCGACGGTGCCGACCCGGCAACCTGCGTCATCCTGATGATGGAGGTTGCCGAGGAGACGACCTACGTCCGGCACCACAGGCGCAAGATCGCCTATATCCTGTCGGCGATGCGCCATCATGCCGACGCCTTGCGCGCGGCAGGGTGGACGGTCGACTATGTCGCGCTCGAAGATCCCGACAACAGCGGCAGCTTCACCGGTGAGATCGCGCGGGCGGTCGAGCGGCACGATCCGTCATGCATCATCGTGACCGAAACCGGTGAGTGGCGGGTGCAGGCGATGCTCGACGCGTGGGAGACGCTGTTCGGCATCCCCGTCGACATCCGCACCGACACGCGCTTCATCGCGACGCATGGCGAATTCGCGGCCTGGGCCGACGGGCGCAAGCAATTGCGCATGGAGTTTTTTTACCGCGATATGCGCCGCAAGACGGGGCTGCTGATGGACGGTGCCAAGCCCGAAGGCGGCGAGTGGAACTTCGACAAGGAAAACCGGAAAGCGGCCCAGCGCGACCTGCTGATGCCACAGCTGCCGCACTTCCCGCCTGATGCGATCACGCAGACGGTGCTCGCGCTGGTTGCAGCGCATTTCACCGATCATGTCGGCAGCCTCGACAATTTCGGGATTGCGGTGACGCGCGAGGACGCGCTGACGTCGCAGGCGCATTTCCTCAAACACGCCCTGCCCCGCTTCGGCGACTTCCAGGACGCGATGCTGACGGATGAGCCCTATCTCTACCATGCACATCTCTCGTTCTACATCAACGCCGGGCTGCTCGACCCGCTCGAACTGTGCCGCGCGGTCGAGGCCGAATACCGCGCCGGACGCGTGCCACTCAACGCCGCCGAAGGGTTCATCCGCCAGATCATTGGATGGCGCGAATATGTGCGCGGCATTTACTGGTGGTCGGGTCCCGACTACGGCACGCGCAATTTCCTGAACGCCAAACGCCGGCTGCCGGCGTGGTACTGGACTGGCGAAACCGATATGCATTGCCTCAGCCAGGCGATCGGCCAGACCCTCGAGCTTGCCTATGCACATCATATCCAGCGGCTGATGGTCACCGGCAATTTCGCGTTGCTGATCGGCGCCGACCCCGACGACGTCGATCGCTGGTATCTGGAGGTCTACGCCGATGCCTATGAATGGGTGGAGCAGCCCAACACCCGCGGTATGGTGTTGTTCGCCGATGGCGGATTGCTGGGGTCGAAACCCTATGCATCGTCGGGCGCCTATATCGACCGCATGTCCGATTATTGCGGTCATTGTCGCTATGACGTGAAGCAACGTACCGGCCTGGACGCCTGCCCGTTCAATGCGCTGTACTGGGATTTCCTTGCCCGTAATGAGGACAAGCTACGGTCGAACCAGCGTCTGTCGATGGTCTATCGCAACTGGGACCGGATGGACGCCGCGACACAAAACGCGCTGCGCAGGCAAGCGACAGGTTTTCTGGAACGTCTCGACGCCGCGCCCAAGGGTTACTAGGGACGACTCACGAAGATTACGGAGAGACTCGATGGACGCGCTTGTATCGACCCAGTGGCTGGCCAGTGAAATGGGTGCGCCCGATTTGCGGATTGTCGATGCGACCTGGTTTCTCGACGCGGCACGCGACGCCGCAGCCGAGTATGAAGCCGAGCACATACCGGGCGCCGTCTTCATGGATCTGGCGGGCCTTGCCGATGAAAAGACCGAATTGCCGATGATGCTGCCCAGCGCAGAGAAATTCGCCAGTCGCATGCAGTCGCTGGGTCTGGGCGACGGCAGCCGGATCGTTCTCTACGACAATAGCGAGCAGAAGACCTCGGCCCGGGCATGGTGGATGCTCCACCTGTTCGGCGCGCATGCCGTTGCCATCCTCGATGGCGGGCTCGCCAAATGGAAGGCCGATGGCAATCCGGTCGCAGAGGGCAAGGAAAAGCTGCGCCACCGCCACTTCACCGTTTGGAAGGATACCGGCTTCATCCGCACGCTCGACCAAATGAAGGAACTTGTCGAGACCAAGGGCGAGCAGATCGTCGATGCGCGCAGCACCGCCCGGTTCGAGGGCCGCGAATCCGAACCGCGTCTGGGCGTGAACCCGGGCCATATGCCGGGCGCCAAGAACCTGCCGATGGGCGTGCTGTTCGATGCCAATGGCACCTATAAGTCGAAAGAAGGTCTGAAGGCTGCGTTCGAGGCCGCGGGCGTCGACCCGGCGCAACCGATCGCTGCGACCTGCGGGTCTGGCATCACTGCAGCGACCGTCGCCTTTGCCGCGCATTTGCTGGGGAATGACAAGGTCGCCGTCTATGATGGCGCGTGGAGCGAATGGGGCGCGAACCCGGATACGCCCAAGGCCATCGGGGCGGCGTGAGCAAGGACGGGGGAACCCGCCCCGCCACCACGGTCGTCCAGGGCGGCCGTCGGCCCGAATGGACGGGTGCCGTCGTCAACCCACCGGTGTGGCGCGCCTCGACAATTCTCTATCCCGATACCACCGCCCTCAAGGATGGCCTCAAATCCAACACCGATGGCAACTGGTTCTACGGGCGGCGTGGGACGCCGACGCAATGGGCGCTGGCAGACGCGCTCACCGAACTCGACCCGGGCGCAGTCGGCACAATGCTCTATCCGTCGGGCGCCGCAGCCGCCGCGGGGGCACTCCTGAGCGTAATGAAGCCCGGCGATCACTTGTTGATGACCGACAGCGCTTATGACCCGACGCGCCGCCTGTGCGATGCCTATCTGGCAGAATGGGGGATCGAAACGACCTATTACGATCCTTGCATCGGCAGCGGGATCGACGCGCTGGTCCGGCCCAATACGCGCGTCATCTATATGGAATCGCCGGGAAGCCTGACGTTCGAAGTGCAGGATGTTCCCGCCATCGTCGCAGTTGCCAAGGCGCGCGGGCTCGTCACGCTGATCGACAATAGTTGGGCGACGCCGCTGAACCTGCCGGTCATGGCGCTGGGTGTCGACCTGTCGATCATTGCCTGTACCAAATACATCGTCGGTCATTCGGACGTGATGATGGGATCGGTCACCAGCAGTGCCGCGACATGGGACGCGTTGCGTCTGACGGCGCAAGTGCTGGGGTTCTGCGTCAGCCCCGACGATGCCTATCTGGCGACGCGGGGATTGCGGACACTACCGATCCGGCTCGCGCAGCATGCCGTGAGTGCGCTTGAGATCGCGACATGGTTGGACGAGCATCCGAAAGTCGCGCGTGTCCTTCACCCGTCGCTCCCCGGCTGTCCCGGCCACGAGATTTTCCTGCGTGATTTCCAGGGGCCAACCGGGCTGTTCGGCTTCACCCTCACCGACGCAAGCGCTGCTACGGCGGGACGCTTTGTCGACGCGCTGAACCATTTTGGTATTGGCTATAGCTGGGGCGGTTTCGAAAGCTTGGCGTTGCCCACCGACCCGGCGCGGTGCCGGACCGCCCTTCCATGGACGGGCGGCACCGTCATCCGTTTGCAGATCGGGCTGGAAGATGTCCGTGATCTGATCGACGACCTGAAACAGGCGCTCGCACCCCTTTGATATCGGATCTGGGGTGGTACTCAGTCTCAACGCGTTTCGCTGGAAGGCCGACGCCACGTTTTCACAATCCCGTTGACGCAAGACTGGCACAGTGGCGAGGGGCAACGCTTAATTAGGCGTCGTCGCCCGAGCGCCCTGACCTTCGCTCGCCGGGGCAGCAACCACGTCGCGGGTTGCGGCACCCTTGTCGACCACGGTTGTGCCGGGGTCGCCGGCAGTCGAGCGGATGCCGACATCAACACGCGCGACGCCTGCCGCATTCAGCGCGCCTTTTTCGGCCAAGCTGCGATCAGCGGCTCCGCCGAACATCGCCTGCAGCGCAAGCGTCGACGAATCGGCCTCCTGCGGGCGTGGCGCACCGGGAACGGGGGGACGCAGCGCGAAATCGGGCGGGACCACAAGCGGTGCCGCACGGGCAACCGCCAGCGCATCGGGGCCACTCCGCCCGGCAAACGCACCGCGTTTGCTGCCGCACGCCGCCAGTGTCGTGGCGATCAGGAGAACGGGAACAAGTTTACGCATCGGCTTCAACCTTCGGCTTGTCGCGCACCAGCAGCGCGCGGAGAAACAGGATCAATACACCGATGGTTATAGCGGCATCAGCGATATTGAATACCAGAAAGGGACGGAACTCCCCGAAATGAAGGTCGGCGAAGTCGACGACATGGCCGAACCGCACCCGATCGAGGATATTGCCGAGCGCGCCGCCGAGGATGAGGCCTAGCCCAAACACGTCCTGCCGGTTCTTCTCGCGCCACAGCCAGACCGCGACGACGGTCGCGATCAGCGTGGTCAGCCCCGTCACCAGCCAGCGCTCGAGCGGCGAATTGGCGGTCAGCAGCCCCAGCGAGACGCCGTAATTTTCGACCCAGGTCAGGTTAAAGAACGGCAGCAGCACGATCTGCCCGACACCCTTCAGGTCGAGCGGGACGGTGACGAACCACTTCACAAGCTGGTCGACCGCAAAGGCGAATGCCGCACAGGTGAGGCCGAGGGCGCGGTGATTGGCGCGGACGGCCGTCACCCGACCACGTCCGCACAGCGCGCGCACAGCGCGCCGTCCTCGGTCACCTCGGGCAGGTGCCGCCAGCAACGCCCGCATTTGTGATGGGTGGTGCGGGTCACGGTGAGGGTTTCGCCGCGCACCACATCAGAAGTGATGAAGATTTCGGCTAGATCGCCTTCAGGCGCGTCGATCGGGACCGTCACGCATGCCTCGAGCCCCGAACCCACGACTTTTTCGCGACGCAGCGGCTCGATCACTTCCATGACTTTCTCGCGAAGGTCGCGGATCGCGTCCCAACGCTCGTTCGACTGATCGATGAACGGGACATTGGGCCATTCGAGAAGATGTACGCTACCACCCTTAGGGTAACGCGTCCCCCAAACCTCTTCCGCAGTAAAGACGAGCACTGGGGCCGCATAACGCACCAAAGCATTGAAGAGCATATCGAGTACCGTGCGGTAGGCCATCCGCTTCGGATTGGTTGGTGCATCGCAATAAAGGCAGTCTTTGCGGATATCGAAGTAGAATGCCGACAGGTCTTCGTTGCAAAAGTCTGTCAGCAACCGAATGTAGCTGTTGAAGTCAAAATCACTTACTGCTTTGCGCATCGAGATGTCGACGCCCCCAAGCAGCGATAGCACGTACCGCTCCAGCTCGGGCATGTCCGCCACGTCCACGCGCTCGTCCTCGGAAAACCCGTCGAGCGCCCCCAGCAGATAGCGAAACGTGTTGCGCAGCTTGCGATACTGGTCCGCGACGCCGCTCAGAATTTCCTTTCCGATGCGGTGGTCCTCGGTGAAATCCACCGACAGCGCCCACAGCCGCAATATGTCCGCGCCGTAATCGCGCATCAGGTCGAGCGGGTTGATGGTGTTGCCCAGCGACTTGGACATTTTCATGCCCTTCTGGTCCATCGTGAACCCGTGCGTCAGCACCGCGTCATAAGGCGCGCGCCCGCGCGTGCCGCAGCTTTCGAGCAACGACGACTGGAACCAGCCACGATGCTGGTCGGACCCTTCGAGATACAGGTCCGCCGGCCAGCGCATGTCGGGCCATTTGCCGCTTTCGAGGACGAAGGCATGGGTGCAGCCGCTGTCGAACCAGACGTCGAGGATGTCGGTGACCTGCTCGTACTCGGCGACGTCATAGTCCTGCCCAAGCAGCGCGGGCGCTGCCCCCGCGCTCCACCCATCGACGCCCTGCGCGCGGATGGCCTCGACGATCCGCGCGTTGACTGCAGGATCGGTGAGATACTGGTTGGTCCCCTTCTTCACGAACAGGGTGATCGGCACGCCCCAGGCGCGCTGGCGGCTGATCACCCAGTCCGGGCGGCCCTCCACCATGCTGCCGATGCGGTTGCGGCCCTTGTCGGGGACGAAGCGGGTGTCGGCGATGGCGCGCAGGGCGGTTTCCCTCAACGTCGCCCCCTTTAAGCCCTCCCCCTTGAGTGGAAGGGTTGGATGGGAGTGGGCCACACCCCTTTCTTGAAAATTGACGCGCGCTTGCGCGCACTCCCCCTCTCCGCCGGGGAGGGGGGAAATCGGCGTATCCACCGGAATGAACCACTGCGGCGTCGCGCGGAAAATCACCTTGGCCTTCGATCGCCAGCTATGCGGATAGCTGTGCTTGTAATCCGCACTCGCCGCGAGCAGCGCACCGGCCGCGCGCAGGTCTTCGCAGATCGGGCCATCGGGCGCAGTGAACTTGGCGTTGATGACGCTGCCCTGCCCGCCGAGCCAGGCCCAGTCGGCGCGGTATTTCCCGTCGCCCTCAACCGCGAACACCGGATCGATGCCGTTCGCCTTGCACAGGTCGAAATCGTCCTCGCCATGGTCGGGCGCCATGTGGACGAGGCCGGTGCCCTGTTCAGTGGTGACAAAATCGCCGGGCAGGAACGGGCGGGGCTTAGCAAAGAACCCGCCGAGGTGGTGCATCGGATGGCGGGCGGTCGTTCCGGCGAGGTCGGAGCCTTTGATCTTCTTGTAATCGCCGCCCCAGCCATTGTTGTCGTCAAACGCCGACAAGCGCATGGAGACACCGGCTGCGAGCTCACTGGCGACGAGCAACCGGCGACCGTCTGGTTCGGTGACAATCTGATACTCAACCTCCGGCCCATAAGCCAAAGCCTGGTTCACCGGAATCGTCCACGGCGTCGTCGTCCAGATCACCGCATGCGCGCCGACGAGTTCGGGGATCGGCGATTCCACGATCTCGAACGCGACATCGATTTGCGTCGAGACAATGTCCTCATATTCGACCTCGGCTTCGGCGAGCGCGGTCTTTTCGACGGGCGACCACATCACCGGCTTGGCGCCGCGATAGAGCTGGCCGCTGGTCGCGAATTTCATCAGTTCCTGGACGATCGTCGCCTCGGCGTCGAAGTCCATCGTCAGATAGGGGTGGTCCCAATCGCCATTGATGCCCAGCCGTTTGAGCTGTTCGCGCTGCGTGTCCACCCAGTGCTGCGCATAGGCGCGGCATTCGGCGCGGAATTCGGGCGCGGGCACCTCATCCTTGTTCAGTTTTTTCTTGCGGTACGCCTCTTCGACTTTCCACTCGATCGGCAGGCCGTGGCAGTCCCAACCGGGGACATAGGGCGCGTCCTTGCCCAGCAAATTCTGCGTGCGGCACACCATGTCCTTCAGAATATGGTTCAGCGCATGGCCGATGTGCATGTCACCGTTCGCGTACGGCGGGCCGTCGTGGAGGATGAACTTCTCGCGGCCGGCGCGGGCGGCGCGCAGCTGCTGATACGCCCCGTCGGCCTGCCACTTGGCAAGAATGCCCGGTTCCTTCTGGGGGAGGCCCGCCTTCATGGGAAAATCGGTCTTCGGCAGGAAGACGGTGTCGCGCCAGTCACGCGTCGGTTCTGGGGTGTCGGTCATGTTGTGAGGGCGCTTAGCCTAGCACGTGCAGGAAACAAAACCCCGTTCGTCCTTAGTAAGGAATGAACGAAGCCGAAGGCCCGTATCGAAGGATAGGAGCGCTGCCTGTCCTTCGATACGCGTCTTTGACAGGCTCAGCCGCTACTCAGGACGAACGGCTCAATATGGCTTGGGCCTCATCACAATCGCGCGCCATCCGCGCCTTCAGCGCCTCGATGCTGTCGAACTTCGCTTCTGTCCGGATGAAGCTGTGCAGTTCGACCTCGATCTCCTGCCCGTAAAGGTCGCCCGAAAAGTCGAAGAAATAGGGTTCGAGTAGTTCCTTGGGCGGGTCGAAGGTCGGGCGCACCCCCAGGTTTGCTGCGCCGTCGAGCACGCAACCATCTGCCAGCCGCCCACGCACGGCGTAGATGCCGTACCGGGGCCGCAGATAATCAGCCATGTCGATGTTGGCGGTCGGATAACCGATCGAGCGCCCGACCTTGTCGCCATGCTGCACGACGCCCTGAATAGTGTAGGGCCGCGTCATCAGTTGCGTGGCTGTCGCGCAATCCCCCGCCTGCAGCGCCTGCCTTATGCGGCTGGAAGAGACCGGCGCGTCGTCGGCAACGACTGGGCCCACCGTTTCGACAGTCATGCCATGGGCGCGGCCAAGCTCGGCCAGCATCGCCACCGTACCGCGCCGCCCCTTGCCGAAAATATAGTCCTGCCCGGTCACCACGCCCGCCGCACCCAGCCGGGAAATCAGCCGGTCGGTGATGAACTCCTCTGCGCTCACATTGGCCAGTTCGCCACCGAAGCTAAACACCAGCATCGCGTCCGCGCCGGCCTCGGCAAAGAGGTGTTGCCGTTGATCGAGGCTGGTCAGGCGAAACGGCGGTATATCGGGCTTGAACCAACGCACAGGATGCGGATCGAAAGTCGCGACTATGGCAGGACGACCCTCCGCCCGGGCCAGCGCTACGGCGCGCCCGACGACGGCCTGATGCCCCAAGTGGAATCCGTCGAAATTACCGAGCGCGACGATGCCTCCGCGCAGCGCGCCCTCGACCGTTACATCCCCACGCACGCGTTCCATGCGTCGCGCCTATAAAGAAAGCGGGGCCGCGACAATGGTCGCAACCCCGCAGAAGGCGTAACGGAGAGGACAGATACGCAAAGCCTGATCAGGCTTTGGCCTTCGTGTTGCACTTGGCAAGCGCGGCCTCGTCGAAATTGTCGGCGCCCACGGTGAAGCTTTCAAGCTTGCCGAACCTCTTGGCCGCTTGCTCGCATACGATGGCCGGACGCGACGTCGCCTTCGACATCGTGCATCCCGCAGCGCCGCAATTCCACAGTGTTTCACCGATGACGACGTTGCCGACGACAGCCATTTTGGTGACCGGAACAACACGATAGCTCGGCATCTGGGCCGAAGCGGGGAGCGCAACACCGAGCGTGAGGGCAGCGGCTGCGAGCGAAATCAAAGTCTTGGAACGGATCATTGGGAGGTCCTTTCGTTTCCAGTTGCGAATCACTACCTACTCATTTAGGTTTCAAGTTGCAACACAAAACTATTGTTGCAGTGCAATATTTTTTCGGTGTTGTGTGACAGCAAAATTACGATAGGTTTCACAGCAGGATGGGACATCTGAAAGAAAATCTCCGCAATCTAGCGGACTGCGCGCTTCCTGCTGCGCTAGAGGCCATGGGCGAGCGCTGGTCGTTCCTGATCCTGAGTGCCGCGTTCAACGGGCTGCACCATTTTGAGGAATTCCAGTCGACCCTGGGCATTGCCCGCAACATTCTGGCCAACCGGCTGGGGCGGCTTGTCGACCATGGCATTCTGTCGCGCGAAGCGATGGCCGACGACCGGCGGAAGGTCGAATATCGGCTGACGCAAAAAGGCGCGGAACTGCTGCCCGCGATGCTGGCCCTGCGCCAATGGGGCGAGAAATGGGAATCGGGCGTGCCCTCTACGCCGGTCCTCGTCGACCTGCGCGACCAGCAGCCGATCCGGAAGATCGAAATCCTGTCGCACGACGGCTGTGTGCTCGAACTGCACGACCTGTGCTGGGCGCATGCCGAGGATGTGAAGCCGCTCGAAGGGGTTCGGTTAAAGGCTGTGGCTTAGCGCCAGCGACTGTAAGCCGACCGACGAAATGGCTTTTCCACATCAGGATTTTCAGTAAAGGAGAGCCCCGCAAAGCCGTGCCGTCGTCGGTCCTCGCCGGAGCGAGGCCGGCCGGGCTGTCGCATAATGGCATCGCTTCGCTTGCCACCACCGTCGGGTAACGCCGTTACCCGCCTTGCTCAGCCGTCGTAATCAGCCCCAAGATTCTGGTTCCGCGGCGGTGCCGCTGCCGTCAGGCGCAGCGCTTCGGCCGACTGGCTCAAAGAGCCCATCTCGTCGATGGCGTCGTCGTCGTCGACCTGCACCTTCTGCATGTTGCCGATCAGCGCTTCCTTCAACTCCTCGGGGACCACCGTTTCCTCGGCGATTTCACGCAGGGCAACGACCGGGTTCTTGTCGCGGTCTCGGTCGACGGTCAGCTCTGCGCCGCCCGAAATCTGGCGCGCGCGCTGGGCGGCGAGCAGAACGAGATCGAAGCGGTTGGGAATCTTGTCGACGCAATCTTCGACTGTGACGCGCGCCATCGGCTGAAATCCTCAAGGTCTGGTGGTGCAGGAAAGCGCGTGCGCCTAGCAGCGGCGGGTACGAAACGCAACTACAACACGACCTTGCCAGGCGGCGCGTGACGAGCGAGAGCGCAGACGTGCCCATTCGCCAGACCGTCGACGGCAATCTGCTGACCGTGCTCACACGCGGAGAGGAGCGACTCGACGCGTTGATCGCGCTCATCGAGGGGGCGCGAACCTCGCTCAGGCTGCTCTATTACATCTATGCGCGCGATGTGGCGGGATTGCGCGTGCGTGAGGCGATGATCGACGCGGCGAATCGGGGCGTCTCGGTGCGGCTGATCGTCGACGGGTTCGGCAGCGACATGACCGGCGCCGATGATTTCCTGGCGCCGCTCAAGGATGTGGGCATCGACATCTGCGTCTTCATCCCCCGATTCGGACGCCGCTATTTGCTGCGCAATCACCAGAAGATGGCCCTCGCCGACGATCATCGGGCGCTGGTCGGCGGGTTCAACGTCGCCGATGCCTATTTCGCCGATTATGACACTGGCGGTACGGGGAGCGCTGGCGAACTGGCGTGGCGCGATCTGGGCCTGCGGATCGAGGGACCGGCGGCGACCGGCCTCATGGGCTATTTCGACACGCTGCAGGCCTGGACCCGCACGCCAAAGGCCCGGATGCGCGATTTGCGCCACGCGCTCGGGGAATGGAGCAATCCGAACGGGCCCGTGCGCTGGCTGCATGGCGGGCCGGTCCGCCGCCTGTCACCCTGGCTCCGCGCCATGCGCAACGATCTGCTGCGTGCGACCGACGCCTCGCTCGTGGCGGCCTATTTCGCGCCGACGCTGCGCTTTACGCGGCTAATCGACCGCATCGCCCGGCGCGGCACGGCGCGCGTGCTGACCGCGGGAAAGACCGATAACACCGCGACCATTGGCGCGGCGCGCTTCACCTTTCCCGGACTGTTGCGCAAGGGCACGCGCGTCTTCGAATACCGGCCCTGCCGCCTGCACACGAAACTCTATGTGATCGACGATGTCGTCCACATCGGCAGCGCCAACTTCGACCCGCGCAGCCTGTTCCTCAATCTGGAAATCATGCTCAGGATCGAGGATCATGCCTTTGCGGCGGCGATGCGCGCCTATGTCGACGGCGAAATCGCCGATTCGCGTGAGCGGACGCTCACCGAATTCAGCGGAATCTCCAGCGTTCCCGACAGGATGCGCAATGCCCTTTGCTACTTTATTGTCGCCGTTGTTGACCCCAGCCTAACCCGCCGAATAAATATCGGTATCGACTAGCCTAGTTTCCCGCGCCTATCGGCAAGCATGGAAAACTCCGCAACTAAACGCCTCGATCGCGACTTCACGCTGTTGTTCATGGTGATGCTCGTCATAGGTGCAGGCAATACCGCACTGCAATCAGTGATGCCCGCCATTGGCCGGTCGCTGAAGATCCCCGACAGCGTCATTGCCATCGCCTTTTCGGTGTCCGCGCTCGTCTGGGTGGTTGCCGCCCCGATCTGGGCCCGCAAGTCTGACAAAACCGGACGCCGGCGCATGGTCCTGACCGGCCTTGCCGGCTTTTCGGTGTCGGTGCTGCTGTGTGCAATGTTTCTGACAATGGGCATTCACGGCCTGATCGGCCCCATCACCACCATCGGTGCCTTTGTCGTCTCGCGCATGATCTATGGCCTGTTCGGGGCCGCTGCGCCGCCGGCTGCACAAGCAATACTCGCCTCGCGGACGACGCGGGAGGAGCGGACAAAGGCGCTCACGCTCCTTGCCTCCGCGTTTGGCTTGGGCACGATCCTGGGACCGGCACTGGCGCCCTTTTTCGTGCTGCCCGCCGTCGGACTTGCCGGGCCCGCATATTTCTTCGCTTTTTGCGGCATGGCGGTACTGGTCACGACGTGGATCATGCTCCCCAACGATGCGCCAGGCAGCACGGCCCGTGGCGCGGCGACCAGCTATCCATCAATTGGGGGCAATCTGACAGGAGCCAGCGTGACCGCCGCCATGGCCGATCCGCCGACTGGTATCCTCAAGCTGACCGACCGGCGGATCTGGCCATGGATGCTGGTCGGGCTGGTGATGGGCCATGCGCAGGCGATGGCGGGCCAGGCCATGGGTTTCCTGGTGCTCGATCGCCTTGGTGTCGATCCAATGCAGGGACAGCAGGCGGTTGGGCTCGTGCTGATGACCGGCGCGTTTGCCGCGCTGCTGGTCCAGTGGGGCCTCATACCCCTGCTCGGCATGGCGCCCCGCGCCCTTGTGATCACGGGGCTCGGACTTGGCGGCGCTGGGTGCCTTATGATCAGTGCGTCCACAACACTCTACGGCCTGGCCGTCGCCTTCGGCCTGACATCTGCTGGATTTGGCTTTGCGCGTCCCGGCTATACGGCAGGATCATCGCTCGCTGTTGGGCCAGAACTCCAGGGCGCGGTTGCAGGGCGCGTGACATCCGTGAACGGCGCATCGTTTGTTTTGGGGCCGTCGATCGGGGTCGGGCTCTACGAAATCTGGCGCCCCCTGCCCTATCTTGCTGCAGCCGCCATGTGCCTGACCCTCATGGCCTATGCGCTTTTGCGGTTGCAAAGGCTTCAGGAAATGGCGGAGGTATAAAAAAGGGCCCGGTCGTTTCCGACCGGGCCTTGAAAGGTTTAGGAGAGGATGCCTGAAAGGCCTGCTCTATGTGCAGTGCAGCAATTTCTATCGCAAGTGCGAAAAGAATAATCGAGATTGCGTTGATTGCATCTTGTAAGTTTGAGGCATGTCGGGCTGAACGCGAATGGTGCACCGCGGCATAGATTCACGGTGACTTAGGAACGGGGAAAACGGGACGATGCGTCGTCTGCCATCACTGTCGGGCGTCGAAGCCTTTGTTGCGATTGCCCGTACTGGATCGGTAAAGGCCGCCGCCGAGGAGTTGTCCCTTTCTTCTCCAGCACTTAGCCGGCGGCTGCAGTCGCTCGAGCGCTTTATCGGAAAGCCCCTTTTCGAACGTCGGCACCATGCATTGGCCATGAATGCCGACGGCGATCGGCTGCTTGCCCTTGTCGCACCGGCGATCGACCAATTGTCCGACGCGATCGAGCGAATCGCGGGGACCGGCGGGATCATGCGGTTGCGGCTCGGGGTATTGCCGCTTTTTGCCTCTCAACAGCTGATGCCCCGTTTGCCGCAATTGCGCGCGGCGCATCCCGCACTGCATCTCGATATCGACACGGGCGGCCATGCGACAGCACGACTCGGAGACGGCATCGACGCTGCGATCGTGCTCGCGCGCGACATCGATCCCTCACTTTATGCCAAGCGACTGGACCGGAACGAGGTATTCGCCATCGCTTCGACCAGCTTGATGGTCGATGGGCAGCCCTTGACCGAGCCACGTCAGCTCAACGGTCTGACCGTCTTCATTCATCGCGACATGCCCGACACCTATGATGAGTGGCGCCGGGCCGTAGGCCTGTTCCACGCGGAGCCCGCGGCGATCGACCTCTTTGACTCAGGACAATTGATGCTCGATGCCGCAGCCCAGGGATTGGGCGTTGCGTTCATGCACGGCAGTCATTTGTCGAGCGCACAGGACCCACGGTTGACCCGGGTCTTCGATGTCGAGGTGGAAAGCCCTTACAGTTACTGGTTCGTCTGCCGACCCCGAGCGTTGGAAACACGTCCGGTCAAGCTGTTCCACGATTGGCTCGTCAAAGCCATGGTCTAGGTCAGAGAGGTTCGCCGGCGTGGCTTGGCCACGCCGAACAATCCTTTGCTCAGGCAGCCACGGCCTTCACGATCTTACCAGGTGTGCGCGGCGGCTCCCCCTTCGGCAGAGCATCAACATGCTCCATCCCCGAGGTCACTTCACCCCACACAGTATACTGCCCATCGAGGAAGGTCGCGTCGTCGAGACAGATGAAGAACTGGCTGTTCGCCGTATTCGGCTGATTGGTCCGTGCCATCGAGCAAACGCCGCGCTTGTGGGACTCACGACTGAACTCGGCCTTCAGGTCGGGCAATTTGGACCCCGACATGCCCGTGCCAGTTGGATCGCCACCCTGCGCCATGAAGCCGTCAATGACGCGGTGGAACACAACGCCGTCGTAGAACCCTTCGTTTGCGAGTGTGGTGATGCGCTCGACATGACCCGGGGCGAGATCGGGGCGAAGCTTGATGGTCACATCGCCCGTTTCGAGCGTCAAGGTCAGGGTGTCGGCCATTTCGGTCATCTCCAGGAAAAACTGCGCCGCCCTTAGGCAGCCTTGGCCAATCGTGCCAGCCCATATTCGGCGGCGATCAGGGCATAGCTGCGTACGCGCGCCGCATGATCGGGAAGGATATTGACGAGCATCAACTCATCCGCGCCAAAGAGCGAGGCGACTTGGTCGAGCTGCGTGCGAACTTCGCCCGGCGAGCCGAGGGCGCGGCGGCGGCGAACGGATGTTGCCGGATGTGTTTTGGCCCAAGCCTCTGCACGCGCAACCGTTGGGACGGGGATCAATTTCCCTTGCAACAAATGTGCAAACATCATCTGCGAGGGGAGGGCTAGGCATTCGGCCTCCGCCGTCGTCGGCGCCGCGATCGTCCAGGTCGCAACCATCACATGCGGCGCGCCTGTTCGGCCCGGCCGGAACCGTTCCCGGTAAAGCTGGGCGAGCGGTACGGCGTCCGGATTGATGAAATCGGCAATGCAATAGGGGAGCCCGGCCTCCGCCGCCCAGATCGCCGAATCCTGCGAGCTGCCAAGCAACCAGACTTCGGGCGCGCCGCCGCCAGTCGGCAATGTATCCTGAAGGCTGGCAAAAGGATGATCGGACGGCATGGTCCCGTCGAGATAGGCGATGGTTTCCGCCAGATTATTCGGGAAGTCGTCGACCGGCATGCGCCGGGAGCGGTCGCGCTGAAGCGCGTAGGCCGTGCGCTGGTCACTGCCCGGCGCGCGCCCCACGCCCAGATCGATACGCCCCGGCGTCAGCGCCGAGAGCAGGGCGAAGGTTTCCGCCACCTTGAATGGCGAATAATGCGGCAGCATGATTCCGCCAGAGCCGACACGGATGCGTGAGGTGGCGAGCGCAACCGGCCCGATCAATGCTTCGGGTGCGGCCCCCGCAAGACCCGGCGAGGCATGATGCTCAGCAAGCCAATAGCGGTCATAGCCAAGCGCATCGCAATTTCGCGCGAGGTCGAGCGTATTGGCAAGCGCCTCGGTAGCAGTAGATCCTTCGGCGATAGGCGTCTGGTCGAGCACGGAAAGACGGTAGGACATCCTAACAAGATAGGCTTTCAAGGCCAGATTGCGACCCTGGTCTTGACCTTGCCCGCAAAAGCATCAGACGGGCAGCGAACCCGAGATTGCGCAAGGAGGTGCAAGCGATGAGCGAAACCGATCTTCGCACGGACACCCGCAGCGCCCCCCGCAGCGACCCCCGCAACGACGCCGCACCCAACACGCGCATGGATGCCGACGACCGGTTGCGCCCCGATTTCGTCCGCGAAGTTCTCGCCCGCGTCGACTCAGGTGACGACGAGGGCGCGCGGACCCTGGTCGCGCCGCTGCACCCAGCCGACCTGGCCGACTTGTTCGAACTTGCGCCCGAAGACCGGCGCGGGGCGATGGCGACGGCCTTCGGCGAGCTGCTCGACGGTGACGTGCTGGCGGAAATGAACGATCACGTCCGCGAAGGCATGATTGACCAGCTCGAGCCCTATCAGGTCGCTGATATCGCGGCCGAGCTCGATACCGATGACGCAGTTGCGATCATCGAAGATATGGATGACGCCGATCAGGCCGCCGTCCTTCGGGCGCTCGATCCCGACGACCGCGCCGCAATCGAGGCGGCGCTGTCTTACCCGGAAGAGTCCGCCGGCCGCCTGATGCAGCGCGAGCTGATCGCAGTGCCCGAGCATTGGAGCGTCGGGCAGACGATCGACTATCTGCGCGACAATGCTGACCTGACGACCGACTTCTGGGAAATCTATGTTGTCGATCCGGCGCATAAGCCGATCGGTACATGCCAGCTGTCATGGATCCTCCGCACGCCGCGCACCATCGCCATGGCCGATGTGATGAAGCGCGAGCAGACGCTGATCCCGGTCGACATGGATCAGGAGGAAGTGGCGCTGCGCTTCCAGAAATACGCCCTGATCTCCGCCGCTGTCGTCGACCACGACGGGCGGCTGGCGGGTATGATCACCGTCGATGACATCGTGCACGTCATCCAGCAGGAAGCGGGCGAAGACATTTTGCGCCTGTCGGGCGCGGGCGACGGCGACATCAACGAGCCGATCCTGATGACGGTGCGAACGCGGCTGACGTGGCTGGTGGTCAATCTGGGGACGGCCATATTGGCTGCCTCGGTCGTCGGCTTTTTTCAGGGTGAGATCGCCAAGTTCGCGTTGCTCGCTGTGCTTATGCCGATCGTGTCGGGCATGGGCGGCAATGCGGGCACGCAGACACTGGCCGTGGTCGTACGCGCGCTGGCAACCAACCAGCTGACCAGCTCAAATACGAGGCGCATGATTATCCGCGAATTTCGCATCGCGCTCACCAATGGGACTGCGCTAGGCCTGATGATCGGTTGTGCGGTCGCGCTGATTTTCTCCAATCCAACGCTTGGGCTTGTGATCGGATCGGCGATGGTCATCAACAATATCATCGCCGGCCTGTCGGGCATATTGGTGCCGCTGACGCTGGAGAAGTTCGAAATCGATCCTGCGGTTTCCTCTGCCGTGTTCGTGACGATGATGACCGATGTGATGGGCTTTTTCAGCTTTCTGGGTCTTGCCTCGCTCGCCGGGCTGGCGGGCTGAGATGCTCCATCTGACGAAGGTCGCGTTCGGTGCGACTTCGATCGACCAGATGCTCGACTGGTGGGCGAACCGGGGGCCGCAAGCGAGACTTACGACGCGCTACAAACCGAAACGCGCCGCCGAACTGGTTGGCGGGTCATTATTCTGGATCTTGAAACACCAGCTCGTCGCGCGCACTGAGATCCTCGGTTTCGAAGAGGCCGAGGGCGGCAAGACGGATATCGTCGTCAGCACCGCCATCGTGCGCGTCCGGCCGCTGGCGCGGCGCGCGCATCAGGGCTGGCGCTACCTTGAGGTCGCCGACGCGCCGCCCGATCTGATTACGGGCAATGGCGCGGACGAACTGCCTGCCAAGCTCGTCGGCGACCTGTCAGCGCTGGGGCTGATCTGACCCGCAGCTGACAGTGCCGCTGCCGACATTCTTGATGGTGCAGGCGGGCGACCCGAGAATAGTTACGGTACCGTTGCCGGACATGTTCACATTGGCCGCGCGCTTGACCGAAAGCGTCACCGCGCCTGCACTTTCGCTGGTGAGTTTCAGGTCGGAGACGGCCAGTTTTGCGCCATCGAACGTCCCCGCCCCGCGCACAGTGGCATTGAGCGTGGCGACCGTTCCGGCAAGGGTAAGTATGCCCGAGCCGACCGCACCGATATCCATCCGGTCGGCGGCCACAGCGGCGATCGTAAGCGATCCCGGCCCCTCGAGCGATACGGCGACGCGTAAGCCCTTCAGTCGGTCGACCGAAACTGTGGCAGACCCACTGACCCAGATATTGGAAAGTGCGGGCATGGTGATGCGAATGATCGCGGCAGGTGGCGCCGCTCCGGAAGTGCTGCCCCACGTCGAACGGTCGCGCCGGATGTGGAGCTGGCGGCCCTGCACCTCGACGCTCGCGGCGTCGATCGCGGCTGAAGTGCCGCTGATGCGACCCGTTGTTGCTGAGCCAGTGCGCACGTCGACGGTGAACCCGCCCTCCACATGGATGCGGTCGAAATCGGTGAGCGACAGCGTGCGGTCCGCAGCGAGCGCGGGCGTTGCAGCCACAAGCGGTAAGAAAGCCAGATACCTCAACATGGTGTCAGCATGGGCGTCGCCAGGCCGTGGTGCAAGCGGGGTCTGGCCCCTAGCCCGTGCAGCGCGCGTTGCCCGAGCCACGCGACATGATCGCGCACTCGCGGGTGCCTTTGATGGTCGCATCGCCGGAACCTGTGAGGGTCAGGGACGCCGACTTGCGCGCAGACGCCCGGGCGCTGCCTGACCCCTTGACGGCAATGGCCGCACTATCGGCCTGCAGGTCTTCGGCCTTGAGATCGCCCGAACCGACCAGATCAGCGCTCAGCGCCCCCGTCTGCCCGCGCGCTTTGATCGTACCCGACCCACGCAACCCTAGCTTGGTCGAGGCTGCAGCGATCACGGCGATGTTCAGCGTGCCCGACCCAGACAGATTTGCCCCAAACTCGGCGCCGTCGGCGCGGTCGATGTTGACATCGCCCGAGCCCGCCCGCTCGGCGGCGTGGATGGCGGGAAGCGTCACCGTAATGACGACGTCCTGGTTCGTCGCCCAGCCCATGCCCATAGACGACGTGCGTCCGACACGCAGCTTGCGCCCCTCGGTCCGGATTTCGAGACTATCCAGCAGCTTGGCCGGGCCGCGTGCAACGACGCCCGCCGTCGGCCCGCGCACGATCTTGACCGTATCGGACCCGCCGACGCGTACCTCGTCAAAGCCAGAAGCCGCGAAACTGCGCGACTCCACCTGGCCGACATCCCGAAAAATCGAGCACCCGGTATGAGCGGCGACCCTTGCAGCAGTTACGATCAGGCGCATCACGTTGCTCCTATACTGTATTGTTAAGGCAATACAGTATAGGAGCAACGGAGCAAGCCGGGTCAGGCAACCTTGTTATAGATCGCCGCCGATGCGCGCAGGATTTCAAGCAGCTTTTCCAGCGCCTTGGGCTCGTCGAGCTGTTCCATCGCTGCAAGTTCGCGGGCCAAACGCGAGGCTGCGGCTTCGAAGATCTGCCGCTCGGAATAGCTTTGCTCGGGCTGGTCCTCGGCGCGAAACAGGTCGCGGACCACTTCGGCAATCGACACAAGGTCGCCCGAATTGATCTTGGCTTCATATTCCTGGGCGCGGCGCGACCACATGGTACGCTTTACCTTAGGCTTGCCCTTAAGGGTCGCCAGCGCTTCGCGCATGGTCTTGTCCGAAGACAATTTGCGCATCCCAACGCTTTCAGCCTTGTTCGTCGGCACGCGCAGCGTCATCCGTTCTTTTTCGAAGCGCAGCACGTAAAGCTCGAGGGCCATCCCCGCGATTTCCGATTTCTGGAGCTCAACAACACGGCCCACGCCGTGCTTGGGGTAAACGACATAATCGCCAACGTCGAAAAGCAGCCCAGGTGCAGCGGCCATTTTTGTCCTTTCCGTGGGACCATCAGCGTGCAGTGCGGTTTCTCAAGCCGCATGGGGTGCGGCTCGGTAAAATCGGCGGTGCAGGGATGGTCCGGTTGTTCACTTCCCACGCGGACGAGGAAGACGTCCGCCTGTTGCTACGCGTTTTAACAGATTCGCAACAAAATTACCAGTGTTTGTCACATTGCGTGTGACGGGGCATATTGTCCCACGACGGGTCAGTCGCCCTGGCCAGGCTCCGGCGAGAAATGCGCGTCGAACTTACCCTCGACACCCTTGAATTCGTCGGCATCGGCCGGCGCGGGACGGCTGCGGGTAATGTTGGGCCACTGCGCCGAGAAGGTCGTGTTGAGCTCCAGCCACTTTTCAAGGCCGTTCTCGGTATCGGGCAGGATTGCCTCCGCCGGGCATTCGGGTTCGCAAACGCCGCAGTCGATGCACTCGCTGGGGTTGATGACGAGCATATTCTCGCCCTCATAAAAACAGTCGACCGGGCACACTTCGACACAGTCCATGTATTTGCAGCGGATACAGGCGTCGGTGACGACATAGGTCATTGGGTCGAGTGCTCCGGTTCTTCAGTGCGCGCCGCGTTAGTTTTCGGGCGGCGGCGCGTCAATCATGTCCGTATAGCAGGTGCGCGCCTCGGCAGGCGGGCCGCGCCGTGCCGGCAAGCGCTCAACCCGGACGACGCGGATGTCCCCGCGATGCGTGGCAAAGGTCAGTGTGTGGCCAACCCGCACCAGCGTTGCGGGCTTGGTGATTGGGCGGCCATCGATGCGAAGGTGACCACCCGTTGCCAGTAGCTGTGCGAAGCCGCGCGACGCCGACAGGCGCGCGAACCACAGGAAACGGTCGAGCCGCATGCCGACTTCACCCAAGGCGCAATGTCTCCAGTGCGGCAAAGGCATTGGGTTTGGTGGGTTTGGTCGGACGCGGCCCCTTGGGTCGGGTGCGCCAGGACCATTGTCCCGCTGCATCGGCCTGAAAGCCGAGCGCCGTCAGGATGGCCGCGAACGTCGCCGCGTCGATCCCGAAAGATGTTGCGAGCGCCATGTCGGGCGCAAAAGCATCGCGCGCCGTGCGCAGATCATGCGTCGCCCGGGCAATCCGCTCGACGAGGTCCAGACGCACGAGCATCTCGCCGAACGCGCGGTATCCGCGCGCCGCGGCGCCCCTGCCCGTCGTCGCGCCGGGTTTGAGTGTGTCGGCAACGGGCGTGCCCGCACGGACGGCATCGAGCGCGTTGGCCCAGAACAGGGCGCCAGGTTTGAGCAAACGCGCATCATAAACGTCGAGTGTGCCGATCGTCAGGCCCGAGCGGGTGAGCGCGCGGCGCAAATCGCTGCCCAGCCCGCCAAGGGCGCTGTCAATGTCGGCTCGGGAAACGACACCGCCACCGGCGATGAGTGGTGCCAGGATCGCGCGGGTCGGCGCAGGGGTTTTCGGCGACGCGCGTGCCGCCTCCATATCGCGCAACGGACCAAGGTAACGGGCGAGTTGTGCATCGAGCCAATTGGCGAGCCTCGCAGCAACCCTCACTCGGTCGCCTGCCTCCAGCGCATCGAGCGCGCGATCGAGACGGATATCGGGTGTGAGCGCGCGAGCCTGGGCGAGGGTCGCAACGACGCTGCCGGCCCATTCGAGGGCGAGAGGGCTGCGGCTGCCGTCGACCCGGAAATCGCTGTCAGGTGCCGCGACCAGGGCCGCCGCGCGTTGCGCGCGCTCGGCGACCAAGAATCGCTCGGCAGCCGCAATCAATCGCTTGCGATCGACGCCGCGCGCCGACGGATCGACGTTGAAAGCAAAGCCATCGAGCCGGCCGATGCTCTCATCTTCAACCGTGACCGCGCCCTCGCCGTCAACAGCGACGGCAAGCAGCCCGACGTCGCCACCGACCTGGCGCATCAGCACCGAGGTCCGGCGGTCGACGAAGCGCTCGGTCAGCCGCGCATGCAGGGCGTCGGACAGCCGTTCCTCGACCGCTTCGGTCCGCGCCGCCCAATGCGCCGGATCGGCAAGCCAGTCCGAGCGATGGGCGATATAGGCCCAGGTCCGAACGCCCGCGATACGCCCGCCCAAAATCTCGACATCGCCGTCGACGCGGTCGAGGCGCTGAAGCTCGTCGGCGAACCAGGCGACGGGGACATGCCCCGACCCCTCGCTCAGGTGCCGGAACAGCCGCCCGACGAAACGCGCGTGGTGATCGGCACCGACTTTGCGGAAATCGGGCACGCCGCACGCCGCCCACAGCCGCGCGACCATTTGCCCCCGCGCGCGACCGCGCACTTCGGGGTCCTCGGACAGGCGCCTGAGCACCGCGAGGTCGACCGATTGCGGCGCGCTGCGCAGCTTTTCGTGGTGCGGCGGGGTTTCCAGGCTCTCAATCAGCGTGTCGAGCGCGGCCATGTCGGGCGCGCCCTCGCGCCAGTAGAGATGGTCGAGGCGGGGAAAGCGATGCTCCTCGATCGCTTCAATCTCTTCGGGCCGGAACGCCGAAGGGCCGATCTCGGCGCCGAGCGACCCGAACGTGCCGTCGCGCTGGTGCCGCCCGGCCCGGCCGGCGATCTGCGCCATCTCCGCGACCGTCAGCCGCCGCAGCCGGTGGCCGTCGAACTTGGTGAGGCTGGCGAACGCGACATGGCCAATGTCCATGTTCAGCCCCATGCCGATCGCGTCCGTGGCAACGAGATAATCGACCTCGCCCGCCTGATACATGGCGACTTGGGCGTTGCGGGTGCGGGGAGACAGCGCCCCCATCACCACCGCAGCGCCGCCGCGCGTCCGGCGCAGCATTTCGGCGACCGCGTAGACCTCCTCCGCGCTGAACGCGACGATAGCCGAGCGTTTCGGGATACGCGACAGCTTCTTGGCGCCAGCATAGCTGAGCGTGGAAAAGCGCGGGCGGCGCGTAATCTGTGCCTCGGGGACCAGAGCCCGGACGAGGCCGCCTATACTCGCAGAACCAAGGATCATCGTCTCCTCGCGCCCGCGCACCCGCAATAGACGGTCCGTGAAGACGTGGCCGCGTTCGGGGTCGGCGCCGAGTTGCGCTTCATCGATCGCAGCAAAGGCGACATCGCGGTCCACCGGCATGGATTCGGCTGTACACAACAGCCAGCGCGCGCCGGGCGGCAGGATCTTTTCTTCACCCGTCAGCAGCCCTACTTCCTTCGGACCCTTCAGCGCGACGACGCGGTCGTAAACTTCGCGTGCCAGCAGGCGCAGCGGAAAGCCCATGACACCCGACGAGTGCGCGCACATCCGCTCGATCGCGAGATAGGTTTTGCCGGTGTTGGTCGGCCCAAGGACCGCCGTCACCTGGGGGCGCGGGTGCGTCATATAGCCTACATCGGGCCGGCAGGGGCCCCGCGCAACTGCGCAATTAGCTTCCCTCAGCAACAGGGCATCCGCCGCCCAAACCCCACCGTTCGCCGCAACCGCCCGGAACGTCGGCACAAGTTAGTTTGACTTTAACCCTATCGCTTCACAACGCACAAACCCCGGCGGTCGTCGAAGAACGATCGGGCGGGTTGCACTCTGACGCGGGCAGAAACGGATTGTTTCAGGCAAACGATAGCGGTTTCGGCGGCGGTGGCACGGCCATGCTGTCGCTCGACCGCGTGTTGCCGGCTACTTCGATTGCCTTTGGTCGAGCGGGCCAGACACGCCCACGCGGCGAACGTTTCAGCATTGATGTGCTACCCGACCTTGGCGTCGATGTCGGCAGCCGCCAGTGGTGGCAAGGTCTTGCCGCCTGCATCGCGCTGTGCGCGACCACAATCGCGCTTGCCCCGGGCTTCAAGCCACTGGTCGTGCCCGCTGCGCCACCGATTTCTGCGGCGGCATGGGAAGAAAGCCGTGCACAGAGCATTTCACCGCTTGCCTGGGGCGCCGACAGCGGCCGCCGGATGGCGGCGACCGATGCCGTCCAGCCCCTGGCGGATACGCCTGAGCGGCCCCAGATAGACCTGACGGCAACATTGGGCGACGGTGACGGCCTGAGCCGCGCGCTCGAGCGTGCCGG
Source organism: Sphingomonas sp. (assembly GCA_049318505.1). Classification (GTDB taxonomy): domain Bacteria; phylum Pseudomonadota; class Alphaproteobacteria; order Sphingomonadales; family Sphingomonadaceae; genus Sphingomonas_O. The sequence continues at coordinate 26,593 of JBMOGG010000015.1, forward strand.
CGTCGGCAGAGCGGAAGCGCGCCGCATTGCCAACATGACGTCCGATGTCGTCGACCCGGATGCAATTCCGGCCGGCACGGTGCTGGCCATCACGCTGGGTCGCCGCACAAGCAAGGGCGACGCCCGTCCGCTCCAGACGCTCGCTTTTCGCGCGCGGTTCGACATGCGCGTCAATTTCGTGCGGATGGGCAATGCCTTAATGATGCAGCGCCTGCCGATTGCCGTGAATTCGAGTCCCCTGCGCATCGAAGGCCGGGTGGGTGACAGCCTTTACGCCTCGGCGCGGGCCGCGGGAGCACCAGCAGGGCCAATCCAGACGTATATCCGCGCGTTGGCCCCTCATGTCGCTATGGAGAATATCAACGCGGACGACCGCTTCGACCTGATCGTCGAGCAGGATCGCGCAGCCACCGGTGAAGTCCGTTATGGCAAATTGCTGTATGTCGGGCTCAACCAAGGCAACCGCGCCACGCGCATGATCCAGTGGGACGTGTCTGGCGACGGGCGCAGCGAATGGTATGATGCAGCCGGTGTCGGAGAACGGCGTGCCGGCTTCGTGACGCCGGTTGCCAATGCGCGCAAGACCAGTAACTTCGGCTGGCGGCTGCATCCATTGCTCGGCTATTCGCGGATGCACCAGGGTACCGATTATGGCGCGGCCTATGGCACGCCGATCCGGGCGGTCACCGACGGCATCGTCAGCTTTGCCGGCTGGCACGGCGGGCATGGCAATATGGTCCAGTTGAAGCATCCGAGCGGCCTGGGCACGGGATACGCGCATATGAGCCGGATCGGCGTCGCAGCGGGTTCGCGAGTAAGCCAAGGCCAGGTGATCGGCTATGTCGGGTCGACCGGCCTGTCGACGGGGCCGCACCTCCATTTCGAAGTCTATCGCGGCGGCGTCGCGATCAATCCGTCAGGTGTCAGCTTTGAATCGCGGTCGATCTTGGAAGGGGCGCAGCTGGCTGCTTTCCATGCCAAGCTGAATATGATCCTGTCGATACGGCCACAGCAGATACAGATCGCCGCGCGCTAATCCGCTTCTGGCAGCGTTTCCGCCGACGTTTCGACGCGCCCCTTGAATCCCTGGGCAACGACATACCATTCGGACGAGTCCTTGCGGCTCGCCGGGGGCTTGGCATGTTTCACATGGGTGAAATTGCGCTTCAGCTCAGCGACGAGCGCGCTGTCCGCCCCGCCGGCGAAGACCTTTGCGACAAAGGCACCTCCGGGGCGCAGCACCTGCACGGCGAATTCGGTCGCGGCCTCGACCAGCCCCATGGTGCGCAGCGCGTCGGTGGGCGGATGGCCGGTCGTGTTCGCCGCCATGTCGGAAAGAACGAGGTCAGGCGCGCCGCCGAGAGCGGTGATCAGATAATCGGGTGCGGCGTCGTCCATGAAATCCATCTGGACGATATGCACGCCTTCTATGGGATCGACGGGCAACAGGTCGATCCCGACGATGTGCGCGCGTGGGGCCTGTTTGCGCACGACCTGCGCCCAGCCGCCGGGCGCTATGCCCAGGTCGATGACGTAGCGCGCGCCCCTGAGGATCGAAAAACGCTCGTCGAGTTCGCTCAGCTTATAGGCGGCGCGGCTGCGATAGCCCTCGGCATGCGCGCGCTTGACATAGGGGTCGTTGAGCTGGCGCGCGAGCCAGCGGTTCGATTGGGCAGTCCGCCCTCGTGCGGTCTTCACCCGCGTCCGAGAGGCGCCCCCGCCCCGGCTCACAGGAACATCCTCAACGTGTGGATCCTGCCATCAGCGAGCGCAATATGCCTTCGCGGATGCCGCGGTCCGCCACACCGACGCGTGGCGCCGGCCAGAGATCGAGGATCGCCTCCAGAATTGCACAGCCGGCCACGACGAGATCAGCGCGTTCGCTGCCGATGCAGGCGACCTTGGCGCGTTCGGCAATCGACATGGCAGCTAGGTCGCGACCGATGCGACGCATGTCGTCGACCGGTACATGCAGGCCGTCGACCGCGCGCCGGTCGTAGCTGGGCAGGTTCAGAAACACGCTTGCAAGCGTGGTGACAGTGCCGCTGGTGCCAAGGAGACGCAGCGCACCCTCCGGCAGATCGAGCGTCCCCAGCGCTTCGGCGACCCGGCTCTTCATGCGCTCATAGCTCGCCAGCCGTTCGGCGCGGTCGCCCACGCCCTGCGGTTCGCTTTCGGCAAGCGAGACGACGCCCCACGGCACGCTGATCCAGTCGGCGATCTGCGGCGGCCCGGCGCCAGGCAGCAGCTCGACCAATTCGGTGGAGCCGCCGCCGATGTCAAAGATGAGCGCAGGGCCATCGCCGGGTTCGAGCAGCGCGTGGCAGCCCTGAACCGCCAGCCGCGCTTCCTCGCCGGGGTCGATGATATCGAGCGCGATGCCAGTTTCGCGGTAGACACGGTCGACGAATTCGCGACCATTCTCGGCGCGGCGGCACGCCTCGGTCGCCACCGCCCGCGACAGATGCACCCCTCGCTTCACCAGCTTGTCGGCGCAGATCGTCAGTGCCCCGAGCGCCCGATCGATGGCGACGTCGCTTAACCGCCCCGAGGCAGCCAGCCCCTCCCCCAGCCGCACGATGCGCGAAAAGGCGTCGACGATGACGAAATCATTGCCCGAGGGGCGCGCGATGAGCAGGCGGCAGTTGTTGGTGCCAAGATCAAGCGCGGCATAGGTTCGGCGCGGCTGCCAGCCGTTGGATACGTTATGCTGCCTCGCGCCCTTGGCGGCAGAGGCGGCTGAACCTTCATGGTCGGCCATCGAATATCTGCCCAATCGCTGCAGACAATCCAGCTGCAGCACTTGGGAGCAACTGTAGCGGGACTGTCACGTCGCGGCAACCACAGCGCGCCAATGCGCGCACAACCACCGCAATCGCGTTGACTTTGTCCCGCGATTTGACCTACTGGCCCGCGCGTGCGCTGCCCTGTCGTCTAATGGTAAGACAACGGTTTCTGATACCGTTTATCGAGGTTCGAATCCTCGCGGGGCATCCAGCCGCTTCGCACAAGTCGCTAAAATGGCATCGTATTCCATCGACTGCTTCATGCTGCGCTCTCGTTTCCTCCCACGTCGGGCCGCAGTTACTGGCGATGATGACGCGACCCGACGAAACAGAAGCCTGAACCAGAAAAGGTCGTCGCCGATAAAGCTCCGCCGCAGACTGAGAAAGCTGTCCGACGTCAACCGCCCCAGCTACCGCCATTCGGGCGGCGCAATGGCGCTCCTGACAGCGGAACGGCCGCTTTATCGTATTTCGAAACCAGTCCGAGAAACTGTCAGGATGCGGATCCAGGGTCGCCGGATGGATACCCAGGTAAGGCTAGCCGCAGATCACGGGCTGAGCCAGCCGAGCCGGGACCGCGCTGAAACGATGCGTGTGGCGAACGCCGTTCC
>JBMOGG010000016.1:0-28507 GCA_049318505.1 Sphingomonas sp.
TCAATCGGTGGGTCCGCCTTTTGTGTGGCGACAAGACGCATCTCATGCGCGGTGAAACGAATGCGTTCACCACGCGTTCAAACAGTGTAAGTACATCGGCGTTGCAGTTTTTTGCGTTTACTGTTGAGGTCGCCATGATCCGTTATTTCAAACTTCTTGCACCCGTTGCGCTGCTCGCTGTCGCTGGTTGCGCAACACCTTTCAGGGCACAGGTTTCACGCTTTCAGCAAATGCCCGCGCCGCAGGGGCAGACGTTCTCGATCGTTGCAGACGACCCGCGGCTCGAAGGGGGTCTGGAATTCGCACAATATGCAAATGTCGTAGCCGACCGACTTTCTGGGTACGGCTATACCCGTGCCGTGACATCGGGGTCCGCAAACCTTGTTGTCCGCCTCCAATATGATGTCGACCGCGGGCGTGAGCGGCTGCGTAGCGGCTTAGGCGGTGGCTTTGGTGGCGGCTTCGGACGGGGCTTTGGCTATGGCGCAGGCTGGGGTCCCTATGGTGGGCTTGGGCGCGGCGGCTGGATCTACGGCTTCAACGATCCCTTCCTGTTCGGCGGCGGATTCGATGCGGTCGAAAGCTTCACCGTGTACGAGTCGGAATTGTCGATGAAGATCGAACGCGCTGGCTCGCGCGAACGCGTGTTCGAGGGGACGGCCAAGGCAATGTCTGCGGACAACGACCTGACCGTGCTGGTGCCAAATCTGATCGAGGCAATGTTTACCGGCTTTCCCGGCAACAGCGGCCAGACAGTGCGGATCACGGTGGCGCCGCCGGAGAAAAAGAAGCGGTAGGGCACAAAGCAAGGCGAAGGCCGCGCCGCCGGTCTTCGCCTGCGCAAGGGCGCTGAGGGCGTCGCCAACGTCGCGGTATTGCCCCCGCTCTTCCTTGCCAGACTCTTCCTTGCCGGACTCTTCTTTGCCGGACTCTTCTTTGCCGGACTCTTCTTTGCCGGACTCTTCCTTGCCGGACTCTTCCTTGCCGGACTCTTCCTTGCCGGACTCTTCCTCGCCGGACTCAGGCTTCGAGACTGCGCAGCAACAACCTGACGTCGGCGTCGATCTCGGTATCCGCCGCACGCAGCTTTTCGATCTGCTTGACCGCGTGAATGACCGTTGTGTGGTCGCGCCCGCCAAAGCGTCGCCCGATTTCAGGGAGCGAACGCGGGGTAAGCTGCTTCGATAAGTACATCGCGATCTGACGGGGCCGCGCGACAACGCGAGCGCGGCGTGCAGACACCATCTCGGCCTGGCGAATCTTGAAATGATCCGAGACGCGTTTCTGGATCTCGTCGATCGTCACACGGCGCCGTCCAGCACGGAACATGTCGGCCAGCGTTTCCTCGGCGAAGGTTTCGTCAATCGTCCGATCGTTGAGCGCGGCATAAGCGACGAGCCGGTTGAGACCGCCCTCGAGCTCGCGGATGTTCGATGCGATGCGTGCGGCGAGCAGGTCGCGGACGAGTGCCGGAATCTTTTGCGGCATCGCGTTGGCCTTCGCCTCGACGATGGCGCGCCGCAGTACATAGTCGGCTGGCTGGATGTCGACGACGAGCCCTTGGGTGAGTCGCGACAGGATGCGCCCCTCGATGCCGTCGAGTTCATGGGGGCTGCGGTCAGCGCTGATGATCAGGCGACGCCCGCCGCGCATCAGTTCATCGACTGTGTAGAGGAATTCCTCCTGCGTCGTTTCCTTGCCGGCAATGAACTGAAAATCGTCGATCATCAGCAAATCAACCGAACGCAACCGAGCCTTGAACGCCAGCGTATCCTTGGTCCGCATCGCGTGGACAAAATCGACCATGAAACGCTCTGCCGACATGCAGAGCGCACGGGCATGGGGTTTGCGCGCCATATAGCCATGGCCCATGGCGTGCAGCAGGTGCGTCTTGCCCTGCCCGGTCGGCCCATGGATAAACAGCGGATTGAACCGCATCGGCCCGCCCTCGGCAATGGCCCTGGCAGCATTATGGGCAATGCGGTTGGCATCACCGACGAGAAAATTGCCAAAGTTCAGACGCGGGTCGAAGCGAAACCCAGGTTCGACGGGTGCAGCCACGACGTCATCGACCGGTGCTGCAGAAAAGCTTTGGACGACGTCGCCGTCGTCAGCGAGGATGCGGACCCCAGCGACTTCGGGAAGTGCGGTGCGCCAGGCCAGATTAAGCCGGTCAGCGAAATTCTTCTGAACCCAATTTGCCATGAAAGCCGAAGGCAGAGCGAGGGTAATGGTTCGGTCGATCTTGCAAAACCCGTCGTAGCGGGTGCGACCTAGCCACTGGTCGAAACTGCGGGCGCCAATGTCACGGCGAAGGCCATCACGAATGGTCGGCCACGCAGCGGCGGCACGGTCTTCGACGCGCGCATCTAGATCATCCCCCAACGCCAACGTGTTCCGCCTCCCCAGCGCTCAATTTAGGGGACCGGCACTGACCTGCTGCGCAACCGCGAAAAGCACCGACCCAGAAAAGCCCAATGGCCTTCCGAAGCGATAAGCTGCTCTCGATATGGTTGCGACCTGTGAGTCGCGCTGTCCCTTGGCCAAGTTTTTGTGCGCCGACGGCGCGCCGCGCAAGACATGGATACTTAAAAAAAATGAAATATTCCGGTTGACGGCTGAGGACTCACGCAATTGCGCCAAATACAAATTAAGTATCTGAATTCATTAATTTCTTTTGGAAAGATGGCAGGCGTATTGCGCGAATCGATGGAATCGTTGACATTTTTCTGTCACCAATATGCAACAAATAAAAAGCCCGCCGGCGGTGTCGCCAGCGGGCCCGATAATCTCGTCGGTCCCATATTGGGACAATAACATCTAGCCGAGTGCGGCGACCCGCTTCGTCAGGCGCGCAAATTTGCGCGATGCGGTATTCTTGTGAAGCACACCCTTGGCAACACCGCGCGCCATTTCGGGCTGCGCTGCAGCCAAAGCTGCAGAAGCTGCCGTCTTGTCGCCGTCGATCAGCGCCAGTTCGACCTTCTTGACGAAAGTGCGGATGCGACCGACGCGCGCGCCGTTCACTTCAGCACGACGGTCGTTGCGACGGATGCGCTTTTTTGCCTGGGGCGTATTCGCCATGAAGTCCTCGATATTTCAATGTCTGGAATGAAGGCGGGGCGCATAGCGAGGAGGGGGGCCTTGGTCAACCTATCGCTGGCACGCCGGACATGAAAAGCTCGAGCGCCCGCTGTCAGTCTGGCGGATCACGACGCCCTTGCCACAGGGGCAGGCCTCTCCCTCGCGGCCATAGACGCGCCATTGCTTGGCAAAATAGCCAAGTTGGCCGTCGGGGCGGGCATAATCACGCAGCGTCGAGCCCCCTGCCTCGATCGCCGCCAGCAGCACGGTGCGGATCGCGTCGACCAGCGACTCGAGGCGTGCGCGCGAGACCTTTCCGCTAAGGCGACGGGGCGAAATGCGCGAAAGGTTCAGTGCCTCGCACACATAGATATTGCCGAGCCCGGCAATGATTCGCTGGTCGAGCAACATGGCCTTGATCGGGGCGACGCGGCCATTGAGTGCTTTTGCCAGATAGGCACCGGTCAGGTCGGGACCCAGCGGTTCGGGGCCGAGCGCTGCAAAGGCAGGCCAATTATGCAGGGTTTCCCGATCGACAAGATCGACCGATCCGAATCGCCGCGCGTCGTTCAGCGCCAAGCGGTGCCCGCTGCCCGTCTCCAGCACCAGATGATCGTGCACGCCGAGGTCATCGGGATCGACGCGCCAGCGCCCGGACATGCCGAGGTGGAAGACCATCGCATCGCCCCGGTCGGTTTCGACGATGCCGTATTTGGCGCGCCGACCAAGCGAGGTCACCCGCGCGCCCGTTAGCCGCTGCCGCAGATCGGGCGGAAAAGCCCGGCGCAGGTCGGCGCGGCGCGCCTCGACCGACGTGAGCACCTGCCCCTCGAGAAACGGTCGGAGGCCGCGGACAGTGGTTTCAACTTCGGGAAGCTCAGGCATCGAAAACCGCTATGCGGCGTTTGCGGGTGCGACAACCCCCCGCTACAGGCGAGTTCATGAGCGAAACAGTTTCCTTTGGCTATGAACAGGTCGCGCCCGCCGAAAAGACCAAGCGCGTCGGCCAGGTCTTCACCAGCGTCGCGCGCAACTATGACCGCATGAACGACGCCATGTCGGGCGGCATGCACCGACTGTGGAAGGACCGCTTCGTCCGTCGCGTCAAACCACGCGCCGGCGAATACATCCTGGATATGGCGGGCGGCACGGGCGACATCGCTTTCCGCATGGACAAGGCTGCCGGTAGCGAAGCGCACATCACCGTCGCCGACATCAACCCCGACATGCTGGGCTTCGGCATCGACCGCGCGGCCGACCGCGGCATCGACGGGCTCGTCTGGACCGAAGCGAATGCCGAGACGCTGCAGTTCGAGGACAAGAGCTTTGATGCCTATACCATCGCTTTCGGCATCCGGAACGTGACCGATATTCCCAAGGCGCTGCGCGAGGCGCACCGTGTGCTGAAGCGCGGCGGGCGGTTCTTCTGCCTCGAATTTTCCACCACGCTCTGGCCGGGCTTCGGCGAGATTTATGACGCTTATTCGCACAAGCTGGTTCCCAAGCTCGGCGGCATGATCGCCGGCGACGAGGACAGCTATCGCTACCTGATCGAATCGATTCGCCGCTTTCCCGACATGCCAAGTTTCGAGCGCATGATTGCCGACGCGGGCTTTGTGCAGACCAATGTCGAGCCGATGCTGGGCGGACTTGTGGCGATCCACAGCGGCTGGAAGATTTGACCCGAGCCTCGACGCATTTATGGCGGCTGCTGAAGTGGGGCCGGACGCTGGCGCGCCATGGCGCACTGGCGGGAATCGAGTGCGATCCGATGACCCCACCGCAGGTCCGACGCATCATCCGTATCGCCCGCTTCGGTGCCCGTGTGCCCAAAGTACCGCAATATGCCGAAGCCTTTCAGGCCATCGGCCCTGCGGCAATCAAATTGGGGCAAGCACTCGCCACGCGCCCCGATCTTGTCGGCACTGCGGCCGCACACGACCTGCAGCGGCTGCAGGACCGGCTGCCGGCCCTGCCCTTCCCCGTCATCAAAGCCGCGATCGAACGTGGCCTTGCGCGCCCCGTCGCAGAAGTCTTTGCCAGTATCGAGGAAGCGCCGGTCGGCGCGGCGTCGATCGCGCAGGTCCACCGTGCGGTAACGACCGAGGGCGTCACGGTCGCGATCAAGGTTGTGCGCCCCGGCGTCGAGGCTGATTTCGCGGCAGCACTGGAAACCTATGAATGGGCAGCCGCGCAGATGGAGATCGTCGGCGGTGAGTTCGCGCGGCTCCGCCCCCGCGCGACCATCGCGACGTTTCGGCAATGGACGCTTCGCGAACTGGATCTGCGGCGCGAAGCCGCCTCAGCTTCCGAACTGGCCGAGGGGATGACCGCCGAACCGGGGTTCCGCATCCCGACGATCGACTGGCGGCGCACGTCGCGCACGGTGCTGACGCTCGAATGGATCGACGGGATCAAACTGTCGAACATCGCCGCGATCGACACCGCCGGACACAACCGCAAGGCGCTGGCGCGGACGCTCGTCCGTGGCTTCCTGCGGCAGGCGATTGCCGAGGGGTTCTTCCACGCCGACATGCATCAGGGCAATCTGCTGGTGGTGCCAAGTGGAGACCTGATCGCCATTGATTTCGGCATCATGGGGCGGCTCGATACCCGCGCGCGGCGCTGGCTCGCGGAAATCCTGTTCGGGCTGATCACCGGCAATTACCGCCGCGTCGCCGAAATCCATTTCGAAGCGCAATATGTGCCCGCGCACCACAATATCGCCGAGTTTGCGACCGCGCTGCGGTCTGTCGGCGAGCCGATGCGCGGCCAGCCGGTCAAAGACATGTCGGTCGGCAACATGCTCGACAGCCTGTTCGCGATCACACGCGACTTCGACATGGTGACCCAGCCGCATCTGCTGCTGCTGCAAAAGACCATGGTGATGGTCGAGGGCGTGGCAACCGCGCTCGACCCCGACGTCAACATGTGGGAAATCGCCGAGCCCGTCGTGCGCGACTGGCTGCGCGGCGAGCTGGGGCCAGAGGCGTTGCTCGCTGACCGCATCGTCGAAGATGTCCGTACGCTGTCGCGCCTGCCCGAACTCGTCCGCCGTATCGAGGCGCGCTTCCCAGCCGAGGGGGGCGCCCCGCCTGCGCCACCACTGGCCGTCATAGAGCCGGTGCAGCTGTCGTTCGGCTGGCTGGGATATGTTGCGGTGGCAGCGGTTGCCGGCGTGGCTGGCGCTGGCGTCATGGCTTGGCTAGGTTAGGCGGATGACGGGCAAGCGCATCCTCCTGGTCATCAGCGGCGGCATTGCGGCCTATAAGACGTGCGAGCTCGTCCGCCTGTTCCGCCGCGCCGATATGCCCGTGCGCTGCGTGCTGACCGAGGCGGGGGCGAAATTCGTGACGCCGATGACCCTGGCCGCGCTCAGTGAGCAGCCGGTCGTCGAGACATTGTGGGACCTGGAGCGCGAATCGAAGATCGGCCATATTGCGCTAAGCCGCGAAGCCGATCTGGTCGTTGTCGCGCCCGCGACGGCCGACATAATCGCGAAGATGGCGCATGGTTTTGCGTCAGATCTTGCGACAACATTGCTGCTCGCGACCGACAAGCCGGTGCTCGTTGCGCCCGCGATGAATGTGCGGATGTGGCAGCACCCTGCCACCCGCCGCAATGTGGCGCAACTCCGCGAGGACGGCCTGACCGTGATGGAGCCCGACGAGGGGACCATGGCTTGCGGCGAGTACGGCCCCGGGCGCCTGCCGCATGTCGACGCGATCTTGGCGGCAGCGCTCGAACGGCTCACCGCGTAACGTGCAGATCATCGTCACGGCCGGGCCGACGCATGAGCCGATCGACCCGGTCCGCTACCTCGCCAACCGGTCCTCGGGCAAACAGGGCTTTGCGATTGCTGCGGCGCTTGCGGCAAAAGGCGCTGAGGTCATATTGATCGCAGGGCCCGTGACGCTCGACACGCCGCCAGGCGTCACCCGCATCGATGTCGAGACCGCGCGCGAGATGGCGGCCGCCGTAGCAGCGGCGCTGCCCGCCGATGCCGCGATCCTCGTCGCCGCCGTCGCTGACTGGCACGTCAAAAGCGCGGGGCAGAAGATCAAGAAGGACGGCAGCGGTACCCCGCCTGTGCTGCACCTCGTCGAAAATCCCGACATTCTGGCAACACTTGCCCGCAGCCCGCAGCGCCCGCGGCTCCTGGTGGGCTTTGCCGCCGAGACCGAAAATGTGATCATCAATGCGCAGGCCAAGCTGACGCGCAAGGGCTGCGACTGGATCGTCGCCAATGACGTGGCGGGCGACGTGATGGGGGGCGCGGCGAACACGGTGCATGTCGTAACGGCGGATGGGGTCGAGAGCTGGGCGCGCATGGGCAAGGATGAAGTCGCGGCGCGATTGGCGGAGAGGGTGTTGGAGCGGTTGCGATGAGATGGCGCACGTCGCTTGCCGCATCAGCCTTATTCATGTCAGCGTGCGCCACGCCTGTGCTCAAACCACTGGCTAAAAGGCTTAAAGCGTCGACAACCACCCTTCGCGACGTTCAGCACGAGGGGCCGTTTGCGGCGGTTTATCGTAGCCTTAAGCGGCGACTTGCCTTCATCGACGCGCGGCACGAAAACCGGCATGACCGTCCCAGGTTTCGAATGATCCGTGAGGCTTACGCGTCGTTCAAGTTCGACACGGTGACCACTGAAGGCTTTCCCACATGCTGGGGTGTAAACCCGGCTCCCATTTTTGATTAGGTTGCGACGTCCAAAATATTGGCCGATGGCTTTGTGGAGGGTGGTGAGACGGTTCGAACCGTGACGGGCACAAAAACAGGCGGCACGCTTGTTGAGCGGCGAAGCCGACGACGGGCACATCAAGCAGCTGGCGATCAACGATGGCATCACCGAACGAGACCTGCTCGGTTTCTACGTCTTGCCAAAATTGCCACGGTCGATCGGGGAGCGTGAGACCAGTGACGCAGCCAACCTTGGCATCAAGTCATTGGTTGAGGCGGCACTTGCACGCCAGCAGGACAGGCTGCGGCTTATTACCGAAATCATTCCCGACGATGCAGCAGGGTTAGCCTGGTACAAAGCGACCAATGGCAAGCCGCTGGCCGCCAGTTTTGATACAAAAAACAGTCGGCCCGCTTGCTGACAGACATTTCGGCACACACAAGATCGCCTTTAGCGTTTCAAAAGCGCGCGATCGCTATCTTCACCGATTGAGAATAGACCGCTTCAACGAGGGGGAAGCGCGCTGGTCGTGTTTGGCCGTCCGTGTTCTGTCGGAAATGAGCTGGCGCGCGGCACTATCGTATCGCTAGTCGCCGTCTCCAACCCTCGCTACAACCCAGCCATGCCCCCCATCGCCCTCCTCCGCCTGCCGCACGGCACCGACCTCCCTCTCCCCGCCTACGCCACCGACGGCGCTGCGGGGATGGACGTGGTTGCTGCCGAAGACCTGACACTCGCCCCTGGCGCGCGCCATGCGGTGGCGACGGGGTTCGCGATGGCGATTCCGCCCGGCTATGAAGTGCAGGTCCGCCCGCGCTCGGGGCTAGCGCTCAAGCACGGCATCACCTGCCTCAACACGCCCGGCACGATCGACAGCGACTATCGCGGGGAAGTCAAAGTGATTCTGGCTAACCTCGGCAGCGAGGCATTCGAGATCAGGCGCGGCGACCGGATCGCACAGCTCGTCCCCGCGCCTGTCCAGCGCGCCATGCTGACCGAAGTCGACAGCCTCGACGAGACGGTACGTGGCACAGGCGGGTTCGGCTCGACCGGTACGAATTAGGTGCTCACCGACGCCGAACTCACCCGCTACGCCCGGCACATTGTTCTTCGCGAAGTCGGTGGTGCGGGCCAGGTGAAACTGCGCGGTGCGCGGGTGGCAGTGGTCGGCGCGGGGGGCATCGGGGTTCCGGTGCTGCAGTATCTGGCTGCCGCGGGGATAGGCGCGCTGACCGTGATCGACGACGATGTCGTCAGCGTGTCGAACCTGCAGCGCCAGGTGCTCTATGGTACCAGCGATGTCGGGTCGCCCAAGGCTTTGCTCGCAACGCGGCGGCTGTTCGAGATCAATCCCTTCGTCGCGGTGACGCCAGTGACACTGCGGCTCAATGCTGGAAACGCCGGGGCGTTGCTCAGCGGCCATGATGTGGTGGTCGACGGATCGGACAGTTTTGCCACGCGCCTAGCCGTTGCAGATGCTGCCTGGCGCCTGCGCATGCCGCTCGTATCCGCCGCAATCAACCAGTTCCACGGACAGGTTGGCACCTGGACGGGCTGGCTGCCGGAGCAGCCCTGCTACCGCTGCTATGTCGGCGATGCCTTTGACGCCGAGGATTGCGACAGCTGCGCCGAGGACGGTGTGCTGGGCGCAATGACGGGCTGGATGGGAAGCCTCGCAGCACTCGAGACAACCCGCGTCATTATCGGATTTGGTGAGAATGTTGCCGGCAAGCTTCATATCGTCGATGGCCTTGCCCCCTCGATGCGGACCATCCGCATGCCCAAGGACCCGGGCTGTTCGACCTGCGGCGACACGGCACAGGCTTGACATGTTGCTTAAGCATTGACGACTTTTGAAGCATCCTGGCTTATAAGATATTGTTTGAAGTATCGATCACAAATTACTGGTTTTAGACATATTTTTTTGGTTTCTGCGGCACCTCAGTTGGTCGAGAGGCAGCGCCTGTCGTTCGGGGAAAGCCATGATGCGATCAGCCCAAGGGCGCTGGCCGAACGTGCCGGCCGCACGACGCCTTTAGCCAGACGCGCGGCCGCGCTGGGTGGTGCGGTCACCTGACGCGCTGCTCGTCACAACCCGGCACCTTGCCGCCGAGCACGCCCACCAGATCGCACCGGACCAGTATATCGACACTCCAGTACATCGATACGCATGCCTCACGCGCGCAGATCGCAGGGCGGCTGACCGTCGCGGCGCCTTACGGGCTATAGATTTGGCAAGGACCTGCGGATTGTGGAGGCGCAGGCCTTGACCGCGCGCTTTCAAACGCTCGCCCCATTCCTTTTCGCTGGCGCCTTCTTTGCCGGCGACTTTTTGGCACCAGTCTTTTTTGCGGGCGTCTTTTTCGGTCCTGCCTTCTTCTTTCCCTTTTTCGCAGGGGTCGCGGCCGCTCGTGCGTCAATGAGTTGCGCCGCCTCTTCGAGCGTAAGCGCCTCGGGCTCGACTGACTTAGGCACCGTCGCGTTCGTCGTGCCGTCGGTGACATAGGGGCCGTATCGGCCCGCCATCAGCTTGATCTCTGCCTCGGTACGCGGGTGATTGCCCAGTATTTTCAACGGTGCCTGCGCGCCGCGCGCAGGGCGCCCACCGTTGGCGGCAGCTTCGGCGAGCTTCACGACCGCCGTGTTCATGCCGGTCTCGAAGACTTCGGCGGTCGACGTCAACCGTGCATATTTGCCGTTGTGGGCGAGATAGGGGCCGTAGCGACCGATACTGGCGGTGATCTTCTCGCCCGTCTCGGGATGGACGCCAACGTCGCGTGGCAGGCTCAACAGCTTCAGCGCCAGGTCGAGGTCTAGCTCGCCTGCGTCCTTGGGGATGGACGACCGTTTGGCTTCCTTGCCCTCTCCAAGCTGGACATAGGGGCCAAAGCGCCCGGACTTTTTCGTGACTTCAAGACCGCTAACCGGATCGGTTCCCAATAGGGCATCGCCGCTACCGGTTTCAGCCTCGGCTGAACCGCCTTGCGCAAACTTGCGGGTGTATTTGCACTCAGGGTAGTTGGAGCACGCCACGAACGCGCCGAAACGGCCACCTCTAAGTGCCAGTCGCCCGTTTGCGCAATTGGGGCACAGGCGCGGGTCGGACCCGTCTTCCTTGGGCGGGAACAGGAACGGCGAGAGATATTCGTCAAGCGCCACTGTCACGTCGGACGGCTTGGTCTCCATGACCTCAGCCGTCTTCGGCTTGAAATCACGCCAGAAGGCATCGAGCACTGCCTGCCACGCCATCCGCCCGCCCGACACATCATCAAGGCTTTCCTCAAGGCCAGCGGTATAGTCATAGCTCACATAGCGTTCGAAGAATCGCTCCAGGAAGGCTGTGACCAGCCGCCCGCTTTCATTGGGCGTGAAGCGGTTCTTGTCGGTCGAGACGTAATCGCGGTCCTTCAGCGTCTGGAGGATCGACGCGTAGGTCGAGGGGCGTCCGATCCCAAGCTCCTCCATCTTCTTAACCAGCGTGGCTTCCGAATAGCGCGGAGGCGGCTGGGTGAAGTGCTGGTCGGCCCGCACGCCTTTCTTTGCCGGCGCATCACCTGATTTCATGCGCGGCAGGCGGCCTTCGTCTTCCGCCGCCTCATCCTTGCCTTCTTCGTACAGCGCCAGATAGCCGGGGAAGAGAACGACCTGCCCGGTCGCACGCAGCGCATGTTGCCCGGTGCCCTCGACAAATTCGACGGTCGTCCGCTCGAGCCGCGCTGAGGCCATCTGGCTCGCCATCGCGCGCTTGAACACCAGGTCGTAAAGCCGCGCATGGTCGCCCGACCCGGCGCGATCCTTGCCAAAATCGGTCGGCCGGATCGCCTCATGCGCTTCCTGCGCGTTCTTCGCCTTGGTCGTGTAAAGACGCGGCTTATCCGGTACATAGCTGGCATCATAGCGGCTGGCGATGGCGCCCCGCGCCGCGGTGATGGCGCTGCCATCCATCTGGACGCCATCGGTCCGCATATAAGTGATTGCGCCGTCTTCGTAGAGGCCCTGCGCCAGGCGCATCGTGTGGCTCGCCGAGAACCCAAGCTTGCGCGCCGCCTCCTGCTGCAACGTTGATGTCGTGAACGGCGGCGGCGGATTGCGCGCCATCGGCTTGGTCTCGACATCGGCCACCGCAAAGCGGCCGCCCTCGACCGCGGCCTTGGCGGCCATTGCGTCGCCTTGGCTGCCGACCGTCAACCGGTCGATCTTGTCGCCCTTCCAGCGCACCAGCCGCGCCTCGAACGCCGTCCCGTCATGTTCCAGATCGGCGATGATCGACCAGTATTCCTGCGCCCGGAATGCCTCGATCTCGCGCTCGCGATCGACGACCAGCCGCAGCGTCACCGATTGCACGCGGCCCGCCGATTTGGCGCCGGGCAGCTTGCGCCACAGCACCGGCGACAGGGTAAAACCAACCAGATAGTCAAGTGCGCGGCGCGCCCGATAGGCGTCAATCAGGTCGTCGTCCAAGGCGCGGGGCGCAGCCATGGCACTCAGTACAGCCGATTTGGTTATTGCATTGAAAGTGACGCGCTCAACATCTTTGGGCAGGGCCTTCTTCTTGGCAAGCACTTCGCGGACGTGCCAGCTGATCGCTTCGCCCTCGCGATCCGGATCGGTCGCGAGGATCAGCCGGTCGACGCCCTTTGCCGCATCGGTGATCGCTTTCAGCTGCTTGGCCTTGTCGGCATAGTTTTCCCATTCCATCGCAAACCCTTCATCGGGGTTCACCGAGCCGTCCCTGGGAGGGAGGTCGCGGACATGACCGTAGGACGCCAGGACCTTATAGTCCTTGCCCAGATAGCCCTCGATGGTTTTGGCCTTGGCAGGCGATTCGACGATGACCAGATTTTTCAAACGATTAAGCCCCTCACACGTACGCGCGAGGGTGGCGGCTTGAATCGGGCCGCGTCAAGCCGCTTGCCGGGTCTGTCGCGCGTCGGCGCTCAATAACGCGCGAAGCGGCTCAGTGAGCGGGCGACGTTGCGGAGATCATGTCGAGCTTCAGCCACACCCACGCGCGAACCGGCTTGATCAGCAGGAAAATGAGGTTGGCGAACAGCGCGGGTATACCGATGAACGCGAACCACCAGGTCTCAGCACCCAGGAAGGCGACGAAGACCATCAGGGCGATGGCAGGGAGGAATAGCAGGTTTACAAAGGCAAACACCTTTGCGGCAATCAGCAATTGTTTCACGCTCGATGACTTTCTTGACGCGTTACAGAAGGTCCGGCGGGACGCGACAGCGCACCCGTTCGGCTGACCAAAGTGCCGTTGGGCCAAGCGGGGCCCGTAATGCCAGGGTGTCAGTCGGCGACTGATGCAGGCAGCACGGCGGATTGCCAAGGAGATTTTTGGTATCGTCTTCAAGTCAGGCCAGACACACCTGTTCCTGCGCGTGCCGCGACAGCCACCCTGCCAGTTCCAATTCGAGCAACACTGTCGCCACCACGGCCGCGCGCGCGTTGCGCGCCGACGATGGCGACGGCGAGGCGTTCGAGCAGCGACAAATTGCCCTTTACGATCAGCGCGGGCGGCGCGGTATGGAGCTCAACCCGCAATAGCGGATAGGGCCCCTCCCCCACGGACAACCTTCCCCCACGAACAAATAGCGCGCGGCGCGCGGCCAGATTGAGGATCGCTTGGAGCGCCACTGCGGCACTGCCAAAGCGCGCGATCAGCTGGACAAAGGGAACGGGCCCGACATTGGCCGAACGGTTAAGGCGCAGCTTGTCGCAGCGCTCGGCGTCGAGGGGTGCAGGTGCAAGCCCTAGCTCTTTTGTCCGACGCGCGGTTCGGTACCCGCCAAGAGCCGCCCGATGTTGTCGCGGTGTTTCCAGACGACCACGAGCGTTAGCGCAATAAACAGGGCAGCGACCTCGACATTGCCCCACCAGGCGACAGCCACCGGCACGGCAATCGCGGCAAGCAGGCCGCTGAGCGATGAATAGCGCGTGATCGCCAACGTGCCGATCCAGACCGCTGCATAGACCAAGCCGACCGGCCAGAGCAGCGCAAGCGCGACCCCCGCATAGGTCGCCACCCCCTTGCCGCCCTTGAAGCCCAGCCAGACCGGATAGCAATGACCGAAAAACGCCGCTGCAGCGCCCAGCACGCCATAGTCGGGGTTGATGTATTGCGCGACGAGCACGGCCACTGCGCCTTTGGCGCCGTCGAGCAGCAGGGTCGCCGCCGCCAGCCCTTTGCGCCCGGTGCGCAGCACGTTGGTTGCGCCGATATTGCCCGAACCAACCGCGCGCAGGTCGCCGCCGCCCGCCAGGCGCGTGAGCACCAGGCCAAACGGGATCGAGCCGAGAAGGTAGCCCAGCAGCAAGGCCGTCGCCGGAGCGATCCAGACCGCGTTCACCTGTTGATTACCCCGCCATTGCGTCCAGATAACCGTAGCATAGACCCGGCCACTGGCCGCGCAACAATTTCATCCCTTGAAATTGCCCCGTTTTCCTCATGACAAAGCCACGCTAAGCGCCGCGCGATGACGGTCGACGCTCCTGTTCTATTCTTCGACTCGGGCGTCGGCGGCTTATCGGTCGCCTCCCCGGCGCGCGACATGTTGGCGACCGCGCCATTTGTCTATGCGGCGGACACGGCGGGCTTTCCCTATGGGACGAAGACAGAAGGCGAGATTGCAGCCCGCGTGCCGGCGCTGCTGGGCCGGTTGGTCGAACGCTACCGACCGCGACTGGTGGTGATTGCCTGCAACACGGCTTCGACAATTGCGCTGTCTGTGGTCCGCAACGCGCTGGACGTGCCGGTTGTCGGCACCGTGCCCGCGATCAAGCCTGCCGCCGAGGCCTCGCTTTCGCGCGTCATCGGTGTGCTCGGCACCGATGCGACCGTGCGCCAACCCTATGTCGACCGGCTGTCGGCACAGCACGCGAGCGACTGTACCGTCATCCGCCACGGCTCGGCGGCTCTGGTGGCGATTGCCGAGGCGAAACTTCGCGGAGAGGCCATCGCGCTTGCCGATGTTCGCGCTGCAATTGCGGGGCTGTTCGACGGGCCCGACGGGGCCAGCATCGACACGGTGGTGCTGGCCTGCACCCATTTCCCGCTGCTGGCAGACGAATTGGCATCGGCCGTGCCGCATCCGGTGCGATTCGTGGACGGCGGACCGGGAATCGCACGGCGGATTGCCCAACTGACCGTGGGACAGGAATGGCCGGAAAAAGTGCCTGCAGGGATCGCGGTCGTCACCCGGCTCGACGATGCGACGAGGGCGCTGGCCCCGGCATTTGCTACACGCGGCTTTGCAGAACCGATCCAGCTCTAATTGCGAGACGTTCGCACTGGAGATCGCTTGCGACTGTGACTATTTGCGCTGCAGTTTTCTCCAGCGGACAAGCGGCACTTGGACTATAATCGCATCTTCAGTCAGGCCATCGACCGGCTCCATGCCGAAGGTCGCTACCGCGTGTTCATCGATATCTTGCGCAACAAGGGCAGCTACCCGAACGCGCGCTGCTTTGCGGGGCACAATGGCCCGAAACCAATCACTGTCTGGTGCTCGAACGACTATCTGGCCATGGGCCAGCATCCCAAGGTAATCGCCGCCATGGAAGAGGCGCTGCACGACGTCGGCGCCGGGTCGGGCGGCACGCGCAACATCGGCGGCAACACGCATTACCATGTCGATCTCGAGGCCGAACTTGCCGACCTACACGGCAAGGACAGCTCCCTGCTGTTTACCAGCGGCTATGTCTCCAACGAGGCGACCTTGGGCACGCTCGGCAAGATCCTGCCCGGCTGCATCATTTTTTCCGACGCGCTGAACCACGCCAGCATGATCGCGGGCATCCGCAATTCGGGCTGCGAAAAGCGCGTGTGGCGGCACAACGATCTGGCGCATCTGGAAGAGCTGCTGGCAGCCGAAGACCCCGACGCGCCCAAGCTGATCGCTTTTGAAAGCGTCTATTCGATGGACGGCGACGTCGCCGACATCGCGGCGGTCTGCGACCTGGCGGACAAGTATAACGCGCTCACTTATTGCGATGAAGTCCATGCCGTCGGCATGTACGGCGCACGCGGCGGCGGCATCACCGAGCGTGACGGCGTCGCCGATCGCGTGACGATCATCGAGGGCACGCTGGGCAAGGCGTTCGGCGTAATGGGGGGTTACATCACCGCGTCGCGCGACATCGTCGACGTGATCCGCAGCTATGCCCCCGGGTTCATCTTCACGACCAGCCTGTCGCCGGTGCTCGTTGCCGGCGTGCTGGCAAGTGTGCGCCATCTGAAGGGCTCGAGCGAGGAGCGCGATGCGCAACAGGCGGGTGCTGCCTTGCTCAAGTCGCTGTTTGCCGAAGCAGGCCTGCCGGTAATGGACACGGTAACGCACATCGTGCCGCTGATGGTCGGCGACCCGGTCAAGGCCAAGCGGATCAGCGATATCCTGCTCGCCGAATACGGCGTCTATGTGCAGCCGATCAATTACCCGACCGTCCCGCGCGGCACCGAGCGGCTGCGGTTCACACCGGGGCCTGCGCATACCGCCGAGATGATGCACGAGCTGACGCAGGCGCTGGTCGAAATCTGGGGACGAATGGAGCTGCGAAAAGCAGCTTAGCGGCTCGCCAGAAGCAACGTTGTCGCGCCGAGTCCCAGCGACAAGCCCAGGCGCAGCCGCCAGAGATTGAGATCGATCAGCCTCGCTCGGAAAATCGTCCAGTCGACAAATGTCGACATCAGGATTGCAAGGCCCAGCACCCCGAGCGACGGGCCTGGCCATTCCGTCCCGGTCATCCACGGGATACCCGTGGCAAAGGCAATCAGGCTCGGCACGACCGCCGCCAGGTAGAGCCATTCCGGCGCGTCCTTGCGGCTGGCGGCGACGCCCCACCAAAGGCCGCCGAGAAAACTGAAGATCAATGCTGCGTAGAAATAGCCGGCAGCAAGACCGATGTAGCGATCGGCTTCACGAAAAGTGGCCAGCAACGCCCAGACCTGTGGCGCAAGGCCTGCGATCCCGAGGACAAGGGCAATACGGGGAAGTGGTGGTGGCGAGTCGGTCATGCACTTCCCTTAGCGGGTCAGGCTGCCGCTCCAAGCATAGCCGCGGTACAAGGGCATGAATTCCGGTGTCAGCTCGGTTTCCGAGGCGATGCGCCGAAGCGCGTCAGGGAGCGCTGCACGTGGATCGACATCGAATTTTGCAAGCCAGGCGCAAAGGCCGCTTTTGAACCAGTCGGGGAGCCCCTCTTGCTGGCCGAAATCGACCAGATGCAGTGCCCCGCCGGTCGCCTTTGCCCCTTGCGCGATGGCAGCTTGCCAGTCGGGGATCATCGACAATGTGTAGCTAAAGAAGACGCGATCAAAGCTGGCATGGCCGAACAGTGCTTGTGCGTCGAAGTCGGTAGCGTCGGCCTGTTGCAGCGTGATGCGATCTGCCAAACCAGCGGCGGCAACCTTGGCGCGTGCCGTCGTCAACATGGCTTCGGAAATATCGAGACCGAACAGCTGCGCTTGGCCAAAGCGCTTTGCGACCGCGATCAGATTGCGCCCCGTGCCACAGCCGACCTCGAGCACAGTCCCGCCCGAAGGCACATCGAGCCGCGCGATCAGCCGGTCACGACCCAGCAAATAATATTTTCGCGTCAGGTCATAGAAGTGTCGCTGGCGCGCGTAGATCGCGTCCATGCGCGCCGCATTGCCGGCCACTTCGTCAGCCCTTCAACAGATACAGGTGTACGCCACCATAGATCGACGACCGGTCGCGCTTTGTGAAGTCGAGCGACTCGTCGAGCCGATAGTCCCATCGATCGAGGATTGTGTCGGGCACACGTCCTGGCAGCAGCGTGGGCGCGGCGGCAGTCCGAAACAGCACGCGCGCACCGGGTTTGGCTGTCCGCGTGATCTCGCTCCACAGCGACGTCAACAGCGCGTCGGTCATCCAGTCCTGCGCGTCGAGCAGGATGTACCGGTCGCGGCTGGCGGCGGGCAGACCTGCCAGATGCTCGATGAAGTTTGCGTGCAGCATTTCGACCCGGTCGATCCGGCCCGCGACGAGAGGATAGTTTCCTTCCTCAAGATAGGGCGGCACCGACGCCCCTTGGCCACGCTCATATCGACGCCCGAACGCCTGTTGCGCGAAATAATTGTGCTTCACATCAAAGTCGCAGGCCAGCTTTTCGAGTCGCTCCTTCAGCACGGCGCGAATACCCTCGGGACTGTCGCCGGCCAGCGCCTCATATTGCGCCGGCGGTATGCCAAGTCCAAAGAGCGACGCGGGCTGATCGACCAGCCAGCGGACGAATTTCTTGTCAAATACGGGTGCCAGCCGCGTTTCGAAGATATGCCGTTGTTCCTCGACCGACGTGGCGTCCAGCACTTCGCTCAGGTCGATCTTGTAGAGTTTTGCCAGCAGATGCGCGGTGCCGATAAAATTACCGAGCAGCCCGCGTTTATAGATGTTCCTGGTGAAACCGCCGATGCGCTTGCGTCCCACAAGGTCGCGCCCTTCCCAATAGCGCCGCGACGTCTCGTCGAGATGCGGACGGATGAACTGCTTGTAGGCGGCGACATTGGCCTTCTGGTCGGCCTTGCCGAAAAACAGGTAAAAACTGGCATAGTCGGGCAAGTGTCTGACCGCTGCGATCTTGAGCCGGTTGTAGGCAACGTGCGCGGTATTCAGGTCCACGGCGGTGATCGCCTTCGGATTGGCGGTCAGATAGCTGAGCACATTGCAGCCGCCACTCGCGATGGTGACGACATGGCTGTCAGGCGTGATCGCCAGCGCCTCCATATCGACGACGGGATCTTCCCAGATCTGGGCATAGACAAGGCCACGGAACGCAAAGGTAAAGGCGCGCTCAAGCAGGCCGGCCTTTGAGAGTTTTTCGTGCTGGTGGACGGCCTTTTGTACGGCCGCGTTGCGCGGGGCTTTTGCCGTGGCGGTGGGGGACATGGGCGAGAAGCCTCCGGATACGCGGTGTCGTATGACGGGACTAAGGCCTCGCTGTGACGTGGCGATGACGGCACGGCAAATCTATCCGTTATCTAGCGCGCGCCTTGTGCTGCGTTGTTGTCCTGATCCTGGCTTTCCGCCGCCGTCACGGGCGCGCTCGCGCTGTCGTCCTGAACCTCGGTCACGTCGTCGAGCGTCATGTCGTTGGCGGCGACCGCCTCAAGGTTGTTTTGCGGCGGCGGCGTGTTGCAGGCGGCCAGCAGGACGAACGCGACGGCGGGGATGCAGATTTTCATGAACGCAAGCTTGGACAGATTGACTGCGCGGGTCAACTTCGACGCAAACCGGTTGGCAATCGGGCGCCAGTTTGCCTAGAGGAAACGCCAGATGACGACACGCCCTGACCCGCTCGCGATTGCGCTCGCTTCCGACCATGCCGGATTCGATATGCGCATCATGCTTGCCGACTGGCTGCGGATACAAGGACATGAGGTCACCGATCTGGGTCCGCATGACACGGCATCGGTCGACTACCCCGATTTTGGCTATCTGCTGGCCAGGACAGTTGCTGGGGGCAAGGCCGCATTTGGGGTCGCCGTATGCGGTTCGGGCATTGGCATTTCTATTGCTGTCAACCGCAACCCCGCGGCGCGCTGCGCCCTTGTTTCCGATACGCTGTCCGCACGACTCGCCCGTGAGCATAACGATGCCAACGTCATTGCGTTCGGCGCCCGGCTGATCGGCCCTGACACCGCCAAAGATGCGCTGTCGACATTCCTCGCCACGCCGTTTGCCGGCGATCGCCACGCCGTCCGCGTGGCCAAACTGACCCAGCCCCATAAGGAACCCACATGAGCAGCCAGCCCCTCTCTGCGTCCCACGACATGCATTCGGATGGTTTCTTCACCCGCGGTCTGACCGAGACGGACCCCGAGATCGCGGGTTGGATCGCCAAGGAACTTGGCCGCCAGCGCGACAAGATCGAGCTGATTGCGTCCGAAAACATTACCAGCCTTGCCGTGCTCGAAGCCACGGGTTCGATCCTGACCAACAAATATGCCGAAGGCTATCCGGGCAAGCGCTATTACGGCGGATGCGAATATGTCGACGAGATCGAGACGATCGCGATCGAGCGTGCAAAGAAGCTGTTCGGGTGCAACTTCGCCAACGTCCAGCCCAACAGCGGCAGCCAGATGAACCAGGCGGTCTTCCTGGCGCTGCTTCAGCCGGGCGACAGCTTCATGGGGCTCGACCTGGCGGCGGGCGGCCATCTGACCCACGGGTCGCCGGTCAACATGAGCGGCAAATGGTTCAAGCCCATCCCCTATACCGTCCGGCAGGAAGATTGCCGTATCGACATGGATGAGGTCGCGCGGATCGCGCGCGAGAACCGGCCGAAGCTGATCATCGCCGGCGGTACGGCCTATTCACGCGAATGGGACTGGCCGCGCTTCCGCGCGATTGCCGACGAAGTGGGCGCGATCCTGATGGTCGACATGTCGCACATCTCGGGACTGGTCGCCGGTGGCGCGCATTCGTCGCCGATCGCGCATGCGCATGTCACGACGAGCACGACGCACAAGTCGCTGCGCGGGCCGCGGTCGGGCATGATCCTGACCAATGACGAGGCGCTGGCAAAGAAGTTCAATTCGGCGATTTTCCCCGGCCTTCAAGGCGGACCGCTGGTCCATGTCATCGCGGC
Organism: Sphingomonas sp.; assembly: GCA_049318505.1. Taxonomy (GTDB): domain Bacteria; phylum Pseudomonadota; class Alphaproteobacteria; order Sphingomonadales; family Sphingomonadaceae; genus Sphingomonas_O. The sequence goes on from JBMOGG010000016.1 coordinate 20,385, forward strand.
CAAGGCTGTTTGCTTTGCCGACGCCATGACGCCCGAGTTCAAGCATTACGCGCGCGCCGTGGTCGAGAACGCCAAAGTACTGGCCGCCAGCCTCGAGGAACAGGGGCTCGACATCGTCTCTGGCGGGACCGACAACCACTCGATGCTGGTCGACCTGCGGCCCAAGCAGGCCAAGGGCAAGCATGCCGAGCATGCGCTCGACCGCGCGTCGATCACCTGCAACAAGAACAACATTCCCTTTGATACTGAAAAGGCCACGCTGACCTCTGGCCTGCGTCTCGGATCGCCGGCGGGCACGACGCGCGGCTTCGGTCCGGCCGAATTCCGCCAGATCGGCGTGTGGATTGCCGATGTGGTCGAAGGGCTGCGCAAGAACGGCGAAGCGGGCGACGCACAGATCGAGGCGCGGGTCGCGCGCGAAGTGACGGAGATGTGCCGCCGGTTCCCGATCTACCCGACGCTGTGAACCACAGCACTTGAACCGCTGTATTACATCACTATAACAGTTACTCCCACATCGAAGGAGTTGAAGCCATGGACCCGACCGAGAATGATACGCTGAAGAAAGACGCCACCGGCTCTGGGGAGAGGTCGATGGGCACCAAGATCGTCGAGACGCTCGACGCCGTGATTGACGATACCGGCGACCTGATGGGTGGTTCGAAGGCGGCAAAGGTCGCCGGCGGTGCGGCGATCGGTGTCATTGCGGGCGTCATCCTGCCCTTTTCAGTCCTCACCGGCGCCGTCATCGGCGGCGCTTATGCCGCCTGGCGCCAGACCAAGAAGTAACGCGTGCGCTGCCCCTTTTGCGCCCATGAAGACAGCCAGGTAAAGGACTCGCGCCCGACCGAAGACAGCGCTGCGATCCGGCGCCGGCGGCAATGCGAAGGGTGCGGCGCACGTTTCACGACCTTCGAGCGCGTGCAGCTGCGCGAGTTGACGGTGTTGAAGAGCGGCGGACAGCGCGAGATCTTCGAACGCGACAAACTCGCCCGTGCCGTCGCCATCGCCTGTCGCAAACGGCCCATCGACGCCGCCCAGATCGACCAGATGGTCTCTGGCATCCAACGCCAGCTCGAGACAATGGGTGAGCAGGAGATCACGACGACGCAGATCGGGACGCTGGCCATGGAGGCGTTGAAGCGCCTCGACAGCGTCGCCTACATCCGGTTCGCCAGTGTCTACAAGGATTTCGCCGAAGCACGCGACTTCGAGGAGTTTGCGGGCAGCGTCAAGGAAGTGGCGGACCCGAACCATCCCGTACTGCCGATGGACGGATGAGCATAGCGACACTTCAGCCCGCTATCGTTCTGGTACGCCCACAGCTCGCGGAAAACATCGGCAAAGCGGCCCGCGCCATGCTCAATTTCGGGCTGACCGACCTGCGGCTCGTTTCGCCGCGCGATGGCTGGCCGAACCCAGATGCGGGGCCAGCGGCGTCGGGCGCAGACAGCGTCATCCGCGACGCGAAACTTTATGGCAGCGTCGCCGAGGCCGTCGCCGATTGCGCGCATGTCTATGCGACGACTGTGCGCAAGCGCGGGGTGACCAAGCCTGTCGTCGACCCTGCCGAGGCAGCCGCTGCCGTGCGCGCCGCACCCGAACGATCGGCGATATTGTTCGGGCCGGAGCGTGCGGGGCTGGAAACAGACGATGTCGCGCTTGCCCGCACAATCCTGACCGTGCCGATCAACCCCGAATTCGGCTCACTCAATCTGGCGCAGGCCGTGATCCTGGTTGCCTATGAATGGTCGAAGGGTGCCGCTCTCGTCCAGCCACCGAAAACCGCAACCGAACCGCCGGCGCCGCACGAAGAACTGGAAGGATTGATCCGCCAGATCAACGCAGCACTCGACTATGCCGGATTCTACTTCCCACCCGACAAGGTGCCGACGACCAAGCGCATGGTTCGGTCGATGCTGACCAAGCCTGGCTGGAGCACATATGAGGTCCGTACCATGCGCGGCATGATCAGTGCGCTGGTTACGCCGCGTCCGAAGTCCTGAGCCGGTCGAACGCGGCGAGTTCATAGGCAATCGATCCCTCGACCAGCGTTTCCCAAAGTGCCGCGGCAACCTCTGGGGGCCATCCGTTAGCTGCCGCCTGCTCCGCGACATTGGCAATGACCTGCGCCTTGCGGCCTTCGTCACGGACTTGGTCACGCAGCGGCTTGATGCGTGCAGCCGCGTCCATGAAGCGAAAGCGGCGGCCAATGATCGCGGCGAGTTCGCGATCGGTTTCGTCGACGCCGGCACGTACGTCGGCCATGGTCGTGCAGTCCTGGGGTTCGATCATGCGGCTCCCATAGCGCGCTCAGCCTTGACATCAACAGCAACAAGGCTATGGGCCGCGCCTTCGCAATTGACCCCGCACTCCGGTGAAGCGGTGGTCCTGCCCGGTCCGAACAGGATCGACGTAGCGCGGACCCGGAAACACCTGCCGCCCCCTGGGGCGGGCAGGCAAAGAAAACATTTGCCCCATATTGGGGTCACGCAATTGAAGGATGACACATGTCGAAGCGTCTTAGCGCAAAACATAAACTCGACCGCCGCATGGGCGAGAATATCTGGGGCCGCCCCAAATCGCCCGTCAACAAGCGCGAATATGGCCCCGGCCAGCACGGTCAGCGCCGCAAGGGCAAAGTCAGCGACTATGGCCTGCAGCTGAAGGCCAAGCAGAAGCTGAAGGGCTATTACGGCGAAGTCACCGAAAAGCAGTTCAAGAAGCAGTATACCGAAGCCGCGCGGATGAAGGGCGATACCTCTCAGAACCTCATCGGCCTGCTCGAGCGTCGCCTCGACATGATCGTTTATCGCGCCAAGTTCGCGCCGACGATCTTCGCCGCGCGCCAGCTGGTCAGCCACGGCCACATTCGCGTCAACGGCGTAAAGTGCAATGTCGCGTCGCGCCGCTGCGACGTCGGTGACGAGATCACGCTGGGCACCAAGGCGCAGGAAATGGCGCTGGTTATGGAAGCCCAGAGCCTGCCCGAGCGCGACATCCCCGAATATGTCGTGATCGAAGGGACTGCCAAGGCGACCTTCAACCGCGTACCGACCCTCGACGAGGTGCCGTATCCAGTGAAGATGGAGCCAAACCTGGTCGTCGAGTTCTACTCGCGCTGATCATTCGGTTCCGAACCAACAAAAAGGGCGGCCAGTTCGGCCGCCCTTTTTATTTGTGCCGATGCAGCCGCTTTGCCACAATATGACGTCCTTTTTGATGGAGCTGCCCTTGTCGCGTTTTGCCTTTACAGCGCTCACCCTGCTCGCCGCAACATCGGCGGTCGCTGCACCGCCCGCTGTCCCCGTCCAGACGCTGCGCGACGTGACCCGCGAACTCTCGTCTGATGCTTATGCCGGCCGCGCACCGACCAGCCCCGAGGAAGCCAAGACGATCAAGTACATCGCTGCTCAAATGGCAAAGGCAGGACTGAAACCCGGCAACAAGGGCCGCTGGTATCAGGACGTGCCGATGGTCGAGATCGCGGCGACGCCGACGCCGATGACGTTCACGGTCGATGGCAAGCCGCCGGTCGCGCTTGCCTATAAGGACGACATGGTCGTGGGCACGCTGCGCGTCGTGCCGCAGGTCGCCGTGACCAACAGCGAAGTCGTGTTCGTCGGCTACGGCATCAATGCGCCGCAGCTCGGATGGAACGACTATGCCGGGGTCGACGTAAAGGGCAAGACCGTCCTCATCCTGATCAATGATCCGGACTGGGAAACAAAAACGCTCGATGGACCCTTTGGCGGCCGCGCGATGACCTATTACGGGCGCTGGACCTACAAGTACGAGGAAGCGGCGCGGCAGGGTGCGGCCGCAGCGATCATCATTCATGATACCGAGCCGGCCGCCTATCCGTTCGATGTCGTCGTCTCCTCCTGGGCAAAGCCGCGGCTGAACCTCGACGCCGCGGACAATCACATGGGCGAAAGCGCCGCCATTGGCTGGATGACCGGTCCTGCGGCGGCGCGCGTGTTTTCCCAGACCGGGCAAGACTTCGCGCTGCTGCAGACCGCCGCCAAGACAAAGGGATTCGCCGCCGTGCCGCTGGGCTCGACCATGTCGATTTCGCTGAGCAATACGATCCGGCGGCAGAATTCGCAGAATGTCGTCGGCATCCTGCGTGGCAAGACACGACCCAACGACTATGTGCTCTATTCGGCACACTGGGACCATCTCGGACGGTGCCTGGCGGTGAAGGGCGATGGCATCTGCAACGGCGCGCTCGACAATGCGAGCGGCGTCGCGGGCCTGATCGCCATGGCCAAAATGCAGGCCAAGGCCGGCCCTGCCGCGCGCAGCCAGGTGTTCGTGTCGGTCACGGCCGAGGAAAGCGGATTGCTGGGCTCGAAATATTATGCCGAGCACCCGGTCTATCCGCTGGCGCAGACCGTCGGCGGCGTGAACATGGACGGACTTAACGTCGTCGGCAAAACGCGTGATGTGACGATCGTCGGCGTCGGCAAGTCCGAGCTCGACGATTATGTCGCGCGCTGGGCGGCAAAGGGCGGACGCACAATCACGCCCGAATCGACGCCCGAGAAGGGGTTTTACTACCGCTCCGACCATTTCAGCTTTGCCCGTGAAGGCGTGCCCATGCTCGACGCAGGCAGTGGCGACGATCTTGTCCTTGGCGGCAAGGCGGCGGGTCTGAAGGCGGCCGAAGATTACACGACCAACCGCTACCACAAGCCGCAGGACGAATATGTCGCAACCTGGGACTGGTCGGGCGCGGTGCAGGATTTGCAGATGTACTATGGCATCGGTCGTGAGCTGGCCGACGGGAAAGCGTGGCCGAACTGGGTGCCGACGGCGGAATTCCGCGCCGTGCGGGACAAATCTCGGGCTGGTAAGTAGGGGGGCACGGTTCGCTCAAAGTAACGGATTCCCATGACCCATTTTCCCGCCGAATGGTCCCCGCACGAAGCCGTTTGGATCGGATTCCCAAGCGCGCCCGACCTGTGGCTCGACGATCTCGACGGCGCGCAGGAACAGGTCGCAGCGTTCGCACGCGCAGTTCATGCCGATGGCAAGGGTGAGCAGGTCCGGCTGGTGTGCGCCAACGAAACGGCTGCCGACCGCGCGGTCACGCTGGCCGCGGGCGCGCAGATCCTGATCGTGCCGTTCTTCGACATCTGGCTTCGTGACACCGGACCGCTGGTCCTGAACCGCGGTGGCGAACGTGTCGCGCTCGACTATCGCGGCAATGGCTGGGGCGGGAAATATCCGTCGCCGATCGATGACGCACTGGGCAAATTGCTCGCGACCAGCATTCCCCTGCCCCACGAGCCGCGCCACATGATCCTCGAGGGCGGCGCGATCGATCTGGACGGGGCCGGCCTGCTGGTGACGACCGAGCAATGCCTGCTTAACCCGAACCGCAACCCCTTCATGACCCGCGACGATATCGAGGCCGAGTTGCGTTTTGGTCTTGGCATAGAACGTGTGTTGTGGCTCGGCGCCGGGCTGGTCGGCGATCATACCGATGGCCATGTCGACAACCTTGCGCGCTTCGTGGCGCCGGGCGTGCTGATGCTGCCAGAGGCCGACGGGGCTGACGATCCCAACGCCAGCGTCTATGGCGATGCCTGGTTGCGTGCCGCGGATTTCGGCGTGAAGACCGTCGCCATGCCCTCCCCTGGCCGCGTCGAAATCAATGGCGAGGTCGCGGCTGCCAGCTACATGAACTTCTACATCGGCAATGCGGCAGTGGTCGTACCGTTGCACGGCGCGGCAAATGATGAGGCGGCGATCGAAGCGCTGAAACCCCATTTCCCCGACCGGCTTGTCGTCGGATTGCCCACCGACCATATCCTCACCGGCGGTGGAAGTTTCCACTGCATCAGCCAGCAGGTTCCGACGCCATGAGCCGCATCACTGTCGCCGCCATTCAGTGCGCCCTGCCCGGCCCGCGCGCTACCAATCTGGCAACGGTCGAGGCGCATGTGCGCGAGGCCGCGCAGCATGGTGCAAAGGTCATCCTGCCGCCTGAACTCTTCGAAGGGCCCTATTTCTGCAAGGTGCAGGAACTGGACCCCTTCGCCACGGCCGCACCGCTGCACGAGCATGCGAGCGTCAAGGCGATGCAGCTGCTGGCGAAGGAATTGCAGGTCTATATCCCGACCAGCTTCTTCGAGCGCGACGGGCAGCACTATTACAACTCGCTGGCGATGATCGACGACACGGGCGAGATCATGGGCGTCTATCGCAAGAGCCACATTCCCGACGGGCCTGGCTACAGCGAGAAATTCTATTTCCGCCCTGGCAACACCGGGTTTACGGTTTGGGACACGAAATACGGGCGCATCGGCATCGGCATCTGCTGGGACCAATGGTACCCGGAAACAGCGCGCGCGCTGATGCTCATGGGCGCTGACATATTGATGTTCCCGACCGCGATCGGCGACGAGCCGGCGTCCGAGGACCTGGATACATCACGGCTATGGCGTCGCGCGATGGTGGGCCATGCGGTGTCGAACGTCGTCCCGGTGGTCGCGAGCAACCGCATCGGGCCGGAAGCGAGCGCCAACGGCGGCGTGCAGACTTTCTATGGCCACAGCTTTATCGCCAACGAGCGCGGCGATCTGGTTGTGGAATATGGCGCTGAGGAAAATGGGGTACTGGTCGCGACGTTCGATCTCGCCGAAGTCGCCAAAAACCGCGCGGCCTTCGGGTTCTTCAGGGATCGACGGCCAGACCTTTACGGGCGGCTGACCGAGGACATCTGAACGGCGCGTTCGAATACCGCCTCGAACATTGCCGCCGTCAGCCGCCCGGTGTTTTGATTGTACCGCGAGCAGTGATAGCTGTCGATGAGCACGCGGCCATCGGGCATGCGATGTTCAGCCAGATGCGCAAACTTGGCCTTCGGCAAGCGTCCGCCCATCACCTTTACCGCAGACTGGTGCGCAATCGCCCCGAGCGCCACGACGATGCGGATGTTGGGCAATGCCGCGAGCTGCGTTTCGAGGAACGGACGGCAGGTGCGGATTTCTTCCGGCGTCGGCTTGTTTTCTGGTGGCAGGCACTTGACTGCGTTGATGATCATCGCGCCTTTCAGCGTCATCCCGTCATCGATCTTCGACGCATATTCGCCTTCGGTCAGGCCGTATTTGGCGAGGGTGGCGAACAGCAGGTCACCTGCGAAATCACCTGTAAAAGGCCGTCCGGTCCGGTTCGCACCATGCTTGCCCGGCGCAAGGCCGATGATGGCCAGCCATGCATCGGGATCGCCGAACATCTGTACCGGCGCATTCCACCAGGTCGGGAATTCGGACTGGCAAGCATGGCGATAGGCAACAAGGCGCGGACAAAGCGGGCAGTCGCGCGGCGGTTCGGTGGCGGGGATGGGGCTTACGGGGGACATCGGCGTCGGTTAGGGCAGCGGCGTGGGCAGGCAAAGCTATTTGATCGCTCTGGGGGGCAACCATGCGAAATCGCGCGCGGTGATTGCGATGCTCGTCGCCCCGCCGGAGGCCGGGACCAGTCACAATGGGAGAACTCTTTTGCCGAAGGCGACCCCTGACTTCGCCGGGGCGACGCTGGTCGCGGCATCGAGGATCCACGCCACCGCGCCGCTCGGCCCCGGCAAACGTCGCTATGCAAATGCCGTCGCGCTGATCGAAACCGAACTCGATCCGCCTGCCCTGCTCGCTGAACTTAAAACGATCGAGCGCGCCCATGGCCGCCGTGCCGGGCGCCGCTGGGGCGATCGTCCGCTCGATCTCGACATTATCGGGTGGTCGGGCGGGATGTGGGCGTCGCGGACGTTGAGCATTCCGCATCCGGCGTTTCGCGAACGCCGGTTCGTGCTTGCCCCGCTTGCTGAGGTTGCGCCCAGTTGGCGCGACCCGGTGACGAGGCTGACCGCGCGACAACTGTTTGCGCGTCTTGACCGAAAGCAGCCCCGCGCATAGTGGCTGCGCCTTCCAAGCAGCGCGCGGGTGGGGCTCGTAGCTCAGTCGGTAGAGCAACGGACTTTTAATCTGTAGGTCCCGGGTTCGAATCCCGGCGAGCCCACCATTCGCGCTCAGGCGGCTTGCTGTCCCAGAACCTACCTGTCGGCTTTCAGGCCAGCCGCATCGATCGACCGTGCGGGAACGGTGAAAACTGGGTGG
>JBMOGG010000017.1:0-28288 GCA_049318505.1 Sphingomonas sp.
CAAACACGCGAAGCGGTGCAGGGGTGGAGCGCGATCGTGCAACTTGCCGGGGCCTTTGATGAGCCGCCGCCTTTGATCGTCGATGCCCTTGCCCGTGGTCGCGCTTTTCTGGCCGCGCATAACGCCGATCTTAGCCGCAGTCTCGATAGCGCGCTCGGCGGGAAGCTCGCGTCGATGGGACCTGCTGCGCGACGTTTCCAGGCTTGTGTCGATTACAGCCTAGGACGGCGCACGATCTATCAGAACCAGTGCGCCGGCATTCATTTTCCGTTTCTGCCAGCCGATGAGTTTTTCGATCGCGACCTTTTCCCCTGGCTGGCCGCGATCGAAGCGCGGACCGACGCCATCAGGGCCGAGGCGTTGGCGCTGTTGGCGGGCGCTAGTCCGGCAATCCGACCCTATGTGCAAATGGACAAAGGCACCCCCCAAAATAAATGGTCGCCGCTCGATGGCTCGCTGGACTGGAGCGCCTGTTTCTTATGGGAATATGGCGTGCGGAACGATGCGATATGCGCGCTGTGCCCGGAAACTGCGGCCGCGCTCGAAAGTGCACCCCGCAATCATATTGAAGGCAAGGCACCGTCCGCGTTTTTCTCGATTTTGAAGCCCGGTGCGCATATCCCCGCGCACACCGGCGTCACCAATACGCGTGCGATCATCCATCTGCCTCTGGTTGTACCTGAAGGGTGCCGCTTTCGCGTCGGAGGGGAGACGCGCCCATGGCGCGAGGGCGAGGCCTTTGCTTTCGACGATACGATCGAGCACGAGGCGTGGAACGACAGCGCGGAGCGCCGTATCGTCCTGATTTTCGACGTCTGGAATCCGCACCTTACCGCTGACGAGCAGGGGCTGCTGCGTGATTTCTACGCGCTCACCGACCCCGCTACCCCGCCCACCGGGTCATAACACTTCCCCAACATAGTCTGTTCACAGCAACTCAGCCGTGTGTTGCAAGGCGGGTGTGAAGTTTGGATTCTAATCTGACGTGTCTTGACGGTGAACAAAGGCGGCGTGGTTCTCCACGCCGCCTTTGTTATTGTCAGGAAGCCGCCAGCGCCAGCTTCCCGTCGCCCTCGTCGACCTTGACGGTTGATCCATCGGGCACCTCGCCGCGCAAAATCGCATCGGCGAGCGGGTCCTGCAGATATTTCTGCACGGCGCGCTTCAGCGGACGCGCACCATAGACCGGATCATAACCGACACGGCCAAGCCAGGCGCGCGCTCCATCCGTCAGGTCGAGCACAATTTTGCGGTCGCTCAACAGGCGCTGGACGCGGGCGACCTGGATATCGACGATCGGCGCCATATTGGCCGCGCTGAGCCGGTTGAACAGCACGATCTCGTCCAGACGGTTCAAAAATTCGGGGCGAAAATGCCCGCGCACGATGTCCATCACCTGCGGCTCGACGCTTTCGACCGATTGCTCGTCGGGCAGGTTCGCGATGAACTGGCTGCCAAGGTTCGACGTCAGGATAATGAGCGTGTTGGTGAAATCGACGGTGCGGCCCTGACCATCGGTCAGACGCCCGTCGTCGAGGACCTGGAGAAGAACGTTAAACACATCGCCATGGGCTTTCTCCACCTCATCGAACAGGATCACCTGATAGGGGCGGCGGCGGACGGCTTCGGTCAGGACGCCGCCTTCCTCATAGCCGACATAGCCCGGGGGCGCACCGATCAGGCGGGCAACCGAGTGCTTCTCCATGAACTCGCTCATGTCGATGCGCACCATCGCGGCGGGGTCGTCGAACAGGAAATTGGCGAGCGACTTGGTCAGCTCGGTCTTGCCGACGCCGGTCGGCCCCAGGAACAAAAAGCTGCCCAGCGGCCGGTTTGGGTCCTGCAGCCCCGCGCGTGCGCGCCGGACGGCGGACGAGACGGCGGCAACGGCCGCTTCCTGACCGATCACCGACTTGTTGAGCATCGATTCCATCTGGAGAAGCTTTTCGCGCTCGCCCTCGAGCATCTTGTCGACGGGGATGCCGGTCCAGCGTGACACGATGCCGGCGATATCGTTGGCGGTCACTTCCTCGCGCAGCATGGCGCCGGCGGCCGCGCTCTGCGCTTCGGCCAGTTGCTTCTCAATCGCCGGGATCGTCCCGTATTGCAGTTCGCCCGCACGCCCAAGGTCCCCCGTGCGCTGCGCCTGGTCGAGCGCGATGCGTGCGGTATCGAGCTGTTCCTTCAGCTTGGCCTCGGCCTGGATCTTCTCTTTCTCGCCCTGCCAGCGGGTGGTCAGCGACGCTGACTGTTCCTCCAGATTGGAAAGATCGGTGCGCAGCGAAGCCAGCCGGTCCTTGGACGCCGCATCGGTTTCCTTCTCGAGCGCCATCGCCTCGATCTTGATCTGCACGATCCGGCGGTCGAGCGCCTCGATTTCCTCGGGCTTGCTCTCGACTTCCATGCGCAGGCGCGATGCGGCCTCGTCCATCAGGTCAATGGCCTTGTCGGGCAGGAAGCGGTCGGTGATGTAGCGATGCGACAGGGTGGCCGCCGCGACGATGGCCGCGTCGGTGATCCGCACCCCGTGATGCAGTTCGTACTTTTCCTTGAGCCCACGCAGGATCGAGACCGTATCCTCGACGGTCGGCTCGCCGACGAACACCGGCTGGAAGCGCCGTTGGAGTGCCGCGTCCTTCTCGACATACTTGCGGTACTCGTCGAGCGTCGTCGCCCCGATGCAGTGGAGCTCGCCGCGGGCCAGCGCCGGCTTGATCATGTTCGATGCATCCATCGCGCCATCGGTCTTGCCCGCACCGATCAGCGTGTGCATTTCGTCGATGAACAGGATGATCTGCCCCTCGGCGGCGCGCACTTCGTCAAGCACGGCTTTAAGCCGCTCCTCGAACTCGCCGCGATATTTGGCGCCAGCGATCAGGGCGCCCATGTCGAGCGCCATCAGGTCGCGGTCCTTGATGCCATCGGGCACGTCGCCGTTGGCAATGCGCAGCGCCAATCCTTCGGCAATCGCGGTCTTGCCGACACCGGGTTCGCCGATCAACACGGGGTTGTTCTTGCTGCGCCGCGCCAGGATCTGGATCGTGCGGCGGATTTCCTCGTCGCGGCCGATGACCGGGTCGAGCTTGCCGTCGCGCGCCGCCTGGGTCAGGTCACGTGCATATTTCTTCATCGCGTCATAGCCGTTCTCGGCGCCCGCGGTGTCGGCGGTTTTGCCCTTGCGAAGCTCGTTGATTGCAGCGTTCAGCGCCTCGGGTTTCACGCCGGCCGTCGCCAGTGCCTTGCCGACAGCGGTCGACGCTGACAGGGTCATCGCAAGCAAAAGCCGCTCGACTGTCACAAAGCTGTCGTCGGCCTTTTTCGCGATTTGTTCGGCCTGATCGAGCAACCGGACCAGGTCATTGTCGAGGCCCGGTGTCTGCTGTGCGCCGCCACCAGACACCGCCGGGTGCTTGGCAAGCAGCGCGTCGGTTTCACGCAGCGCGACGGCAGGATCGCCGCCCACCTTGCGGATCAGGCCCGATGCCATGCCTTCGCTGTCTTCGAGCAAGGCCTTTAGCAGGTGCTCGGGGGCGATGCGCTGGTGCGACATCCGGATGGCGACGGTCTGCGCCGATTGGAGAAAACCTTTGGCGCGGTCGGTGAAGATTTCGAGGTTCATGCTTCATCATATGGTGTGGCGCATTTACAACACAAGAGACGACGCACAGTCGCGCTAGGCTGTCGTCATGTTCGCTATCGCCTTGCTCGCCAGCGCCGCGCTGTCGCCCCAGTCCACTCAGGATCTCCGCTGCGTCGCTGTGCTCGGGATCGTCGCCTATGACCAGCGGCGCGAGGCGACGCAATGGGCCGATCTGCCACCGATCGGCCCCGATGGCGAACGCTTTGCGGGGATCGTCGGTGAACGGACGATGAAGGAGACAGGGCGCACGCGCGAGGCCGTGAAGGATCTGATCCTCGCCGATGTGGCGACGCTCCAGAAGTCGAAAGCGATCCCGCGCGCTGAGGTTGAGGTATGTGTCAAACGCATGGCTGTCGTCGCCCCGCCACCCTTGCCGCCGACGCTGCCGCGGTGCGCCGCGGTGATGGCGCTGGCGGGCGAAGCGGTGAAAGCGCGCGAGGGCCTGTCAAAGGGCGCCAAGGACCTGGCGACGCTTGCCTCCGTCCTTGCCTATCGCGCCCGTGTCGAAGGTGCCGGTGCCGGCAAGAGCGAAGCGCAGGTTGCCGAGCAGATTGCCGCCGAGCGGGCAACTGCGACCGCGGCAGGCGGCGTGGATGACGATCAGCTCCAGGGCTGTGCCGAACTGGCGGCTGCGGAATGATTCGTCCCTTTCACCTCGCCTTTCCTGTTCATGACCTGGCAGCCGCGCGTGCCTTTTACGGTGGCGTGCTCGGCTGTCCCGAGGGTCGGAGCAGTGACGCGTGGATCGACTTCGACTTTTATGGCCATCAGATTGTGACGCATCTGTCGCCCGGCTCGGGCGCTGCGCATTCAAATCCGGTGGATGGCCACGATGTGCCGGTTCCCCACTTCGGCGTCGTCCTCACCATGGAGGACTGGCGCACACTGGCAGCGCGGCTGGAAGCTGCCGGGATCGCGTTCGGCATCGCGCCCCATATTCGCTTCGAAGGGCAGGTGGGCGAGCAGGCGACGATGTTCTTTCGCGACCCCAGTGGAAACGCCCTGGAGTTCAAGGCCTTTGCCGACGATAGGCAGTTGTTCGCCCGTTAGTGGACTGAACGCGTAGCCGACTGTTGCTTCAGCGTTTCCATCGCCTCGCGGTATTCGCGCTTGTTCCGGTTCCATCCCAGCTGGCAGTCGGCATAGGCGATGCCACCATAGGCCAGCGCTGCGGCGAGCCAGGCGACCCAGGCGGCAATGCCGAGCCATTCGAGCGCAATAAAGAGCCCGGTGACGAACAGCCCGAACCCGAATGCGGTTGCAGCCGCGGTCAAGGGCTGGTCTGCCGGAGGTGGGGCGATCTCATCGGCGCGGGCTTTGGCTTGTTCGAAGATTGTCATCGCGGCGCTTTAACGCAGCAAGTTAGGGTATGCATCGATTTTTGGGGCCGGCGACCCGATCACCCTGCAGGCGCATGACATGATCGACCGGATCCTGATCTTTTATGGCTCGTACCGGTCCGACCGGCAGGGGATCCGGCTGGCTGATTACCTGGTCGGGGCGTTCGGCGCGCACGGGGCAGATACCGAGCTGATCGATGCAAAGGCGCTCGACCTGCCGCTGCTCGACTAGATGTACAAGGAATACCCCAAGCGATCGGCACCCGGGGTCTTGGAAACGCTGGCCGAAAAGATCCGCACCGCTGACGCCTTCGTCTTGGTGACGGGCGAGTATAATTGGGGTGTGCAGCCGGGCCTCAAAAACCTGACCGACCCTTTCCTCGAGGCGTGGTTCGGGCGGCTGGAGGCTGTTTTCAGCTATTCGGCGAACCGACCGGTGATGGCGGCACGGGGCTGGTCAAGGCCTTCCCGCGCTGTGCTGATGACCTTGCCTGGTGGACGAACGCGGCGCGCCTCCAGCGGGCAAAAGTTGCGCCGCCGTATTGATTGAACCGGGCGGGGGTGGCTTTCGCAGGCAAGCACCCTAGCTTGGGCGGGACATCCCTTATCCGGAGACCAGCGATGACCGACACCCCCGACTATGTGCCCCCCAAAGTGTGGACCTGGGCGCCTGGCAACGGCGGTCCCTTTGCCAGCATCAATCGACCGACCGCAGGACCCACGCATGACAAGGAACTGCCGGTCGGCAAACATCCGCTGCAACTCTATTCGCTGGCGACGCCCAATGGCGTCAAAGTCACGGTGATGCTCGAAGAGCTGCTGGCGGCAGGCCACACCGGCGCTGAATATGACGCCTGGCTGATCCGCATCAACGAGGGCGACCAGTTCGGCAGCGACTTCGTCGACATTAATCCCAACTCCAAGATACCCGCCCTGATGGACCGGAGTGGCTCGACGCCGGTTCGCGTCTTCGAATCAGGAGCAATCCTGCTTTATCTGGCCGAAAAGTTCGGCGCGTTCCTGCCGAAGGACCCGGGCGCGCGGACCGAGGCGCTGAACTGGCTGTTCTGGCAGATGGGGGCAGGGCCGTTCCTGGGCGGCGGTTTCGGCCATTTCTACACCTATGCGCCGGTCAAGATCGAATATGCCATCGACCGGTTCGCCATGGAGGTGAAGCGCCAGTTCGACGTGCTCAACCAGCGCCTGGCGGACAATGAGTATTTGGCCGGATCCGATTATTCGATCGCTGACATGGCGGTCTGGCCCTGGTACGGCGCTGTGGTGAAGGGCGCGGCCTATCAAGGGGCAGCGGAATTCCTGTCGGTGCACGACTATGCCAATGTCATCCGCTGGACCGATCAGATTGCCCAGCGGCCCGCCGTAAAGCGCGGGCGTATGGTCAACCGGGTGATGGGCGATCCTGCGAGCCAGCTGCGCGAGCGCCACAACGCCAGCGACTTCGACCTGCGCACGCAGGACAAGCTGGAACCGGCGACCTAGCCCCGCGCCGCGGCGATCGGTTCGCGGGCGACAGTGACTGTCGCCCCCGTGCCGACCAGCGGCGTTGTATCGTTGAACCGGATCAGCATCAGGCCTTTGTTGTCGACATGATATTCGGTCAGCGCGCAGTTGGCGATGTCGCCCGCGGCGTCGATGGCGAGCACGCCGGCTTCATCGAGTTCTTCGAGGATATAGCGCAGGCAGAAGATCACGCACTCATGCGCGATCATCATGACGCGTGCATCGGCATAATGCAGCGAAATCCGGTCGATGACGCCGCGCAGGCGCAGGATGACGTCGCACCAGTTCTCGCCGCCGGGCGGGCGGTGGTAGAATTTGCCAAGCAGCTCACGCTGCGCGGCCTGATCGGGATGGAGCGCCTTTACACCCTCCCACGTCAGACCGTCGAGGATACCGAGCTCGCGCTCGCGCAGGCGCTCGTCGGTCAGGATCCGAACGTTGGATGTGGTGCCGCCTGCACTGCGAAA
Organism: Sphingomonas sp.; assembly: GCA_049318505.1. Taxonomy (GTDB): domain Bacteria; phylum Pseudomonadota; class Alphaproteobacteria; order Sphingomonadales; family Sphingomonadaceae; genus Sphingomonas_O. The sequence continues at coordinate 6,969 of JBMOGG010000017.1, forward strand.
CGCCGCCACCGTATCCGATGCGCGCTGATAGGGCGACGTCAAGATGACATCCGGACGAGCGTGCTCGCTTTGCGCGGCGAACCAGCTACCCAGCGCATGCGCTTGTGCCGCGCCGGTTACCGAAAGCCCCGTATCCATGTCGCGGGCATTGAGCGCCACGCGATGATGGCCTGCACGCTTGGCTTCATGATTAGCCAGCATGGCGGCGCTTTCGCCGTGGCGCACGATCCACAGGATCGAAGGCCAGCGGCTCATGCGTCCTTCTTGGCCTTCATCGCTTCGACGATCCGCTTGACGTCCTGGCTCTGCCCGCGCGGCAGGATCAGTACGTCGTTCCCGCTGGCGACGACGATCAGGTCGTGGACGCCGACCGCTGCGATGCGGATGCCGTCGCTGCGCAACAGGCAGTTGGATGTATCGAGCGCGATCACGTCGCCCCCATTGCTGGCGCTATGGGCGTCGCCATTGGCATCGCTGCCCAAGCTATGGAGCGCGTCCCACGAGCCCACGTCGGACCAGCCCATGGCTACGGGGACGACGGCAACACGCTCGGCCTTCTCCATGACGGCATAGTCGATCGATTCTGATGGGCTCGCGGCAAAGGCGGTCTCGTCGGGCAGGATGCGGCTGCCTTGGCGCCGACAAGCCGCCACGGCGAGCTGAGCAGCCGCCAGCATGTCGGGTTCGTAGACAGCCAGCGCGCCCAGAAACGCGTCTGCGCGGAACAGGAAGATGCCACCGTTCCAGACATGATCGCCGGCCGCGATCATCGCTTCGGCGCGGGCCCGATCGGGCTTTTCGACGAAGCGCGCGACGCGGTTGACGCCGGGCGCCAGCGCCTCACCGGTCTGGATATAGCCGTAGCCCGTTTCGGGCCCGTCGGGCGTGATCCCGAACGTCGCGAGCCAGCCGTCCTGAACCAGCGGCAGCGCGGCATCGACCGCCGTCATGAACGCCGCCTCGTCGGCGATGACATGGTCGCTGGGCATCACCAGCAGCGGCGCCGTGGGGTCGGCGAGCAGCGCTGCAAGCGCGATGGCAGGTGCTGTGTTGCGGGCAAGCGGTTCGAGCACGATCGTTGCCTCGGTGCCGGCGAGCTGCGCTTCGATCAGGCCGGCGTGGCGCGCGTTGGCGACGATCATGGGTGCTGCGAAGCGCTCGCGGTCGGCACAGCGCGCCACCGTCGCTTCGAACATCGTCGCGTCGCAAGCAAGTGGCAGGAATTGCTTGGGCCGTTCGGCCTGCGACATGGGCCACAGCCTCGTGCCTGAGCCACCGGAGAGGATGACGGGTGTAATTCGCATCGGATCAGTCATTGTTATTCTCTATCCCGCCGGTCATCGGCGCGCCAGCCTAACGCAGCGAACCGTAGGTCGGCTCCCCCCGATTTCGGTGCCTTCACGATATCTTTGTCAATTTGGGCGACAGATGGCACGGGTGTCGGGATATTTGACGCTCAGATCATATGGGCGAAGCAGGCAACCAGTGTTCAGGCTGTTCAAACACTATGTGCCCTATGCGGTGCTTTTCCTCGCCCTCATAGATTTGGCGTTGCTGTTATTTGCTGCCGAGACCGCCTGGGTCGTTCGCGCCCGGCAGATCGATATGGCAGTCGCGCCGATCGCGTCGCGCTACTGGCCGCTGATCAATTTTGCGCTAGCGCTCCAGCTCGCGATGGTCGCGGTCGGCGTTTATGGCAGCGACGCATTCCATTCGTTGCGCTTTGCCGCTGCGCGTCTGCTGGTCGCGATTTGCCTGGGTGTCATCTTCCTGTCGGTCATCTATTTCATGCTGCCCGGCTACACATTGTGGCGGTCTAACTCGCTGTATGCGATGGCTTTTGCCTTCGTGCTGCTCGTGACCGTGCGGACAATATTGGGGCAGACGCTGGGAACCGAGGCGTTCAAGCGCCGCGTGCTGGTGCTGGGGGCCGGGCAGCGCGCCGCACGGCTGGGCCGGCTCGGCGCCGAACGCGCGACGAGCTTTTCGGTCGTCGGCCATGTCGACATGGGCGATTGCGCGCCGGTCGTGGGAACGGCCGTGCTGCGCGCCGCCATCGACGATCTTGCTGCCTATGCCGCGCGGCTGGGTGCGAACGAAGTCGTGCTCGCGCTCGAGGAACGGCGCAAGGCCATGCCCGTCAACGACCTGCTGCATATCCGGACGCTTGGCGTCCATGTGAACGAGATTTCTACCTTTCTGGAGCGCGAAACGGGCCGGGTTGATTTGCGCAGCATCAACCCCAGCTGGCTGATCTTTTCCGACGGCTTCTCCAGCGGCCGGCGGCTCTCGTCATTTGCCAAGCGCGTGTTCGATATCGTCGTGGCGACATTGCTTCTGACGGTCAGCCTGCCCTTCATCCTGCTGGGCGGGCTTGCGGTGAAGCTGGATTCGAGAGGGCCGGCCTTTTACCGCCAAACGCGCACGGGCTTATATAGTGCGCCTTTTGACATCGTGAAGTTGCGTTCGATGCGCCAAGATGCCGAAGTCGCGGGCAAGGCCGTTTGGGCGGAAAAGGACGATCTGCGGATAACGCGTGTCGGACGCATCATCCGAAAGCTTCGCATCGACGAATTGCCGCAGCTATGGACCGTCCTCAAGGGTGAAATGAGCTTTGTCGGCCCGCGGCCGGAACGGCCACAGTTCGTCGCCGAGCTGAGCAAGAAGATCCCCTTCTATGCCGAACGTCATGTGGTAAAACCGGGCATCACCGGTTGGGCACAGATCAACTATCCCTATGGTGCCAGCCTAGACGACGCGCGACAAAAGCTCGAATACGACCTTTATTACGCCAAGAACTACACGCCGTTCCTCGATGTCGTCATCATCCTCCAGACGATTCGTGTCGTCCTGTTTCCTGACGGTGCGCGATGACCTGGGCTGCGCTCGTCTGGAGCCATGCGCTGGCGGCATTGCTGTTCATGGCGGTCGCCGCCTGGCAGTTGCCAAGCTGGCGCGACCGGGCGGCGCGCGCCGTGATCCTGGCTTGTGCCCTGACCGCAGTCTGGGCGGCTGCGACGTCATTGCTGGGCTTGGCTTCGCCCGCCAGCCAACTGACCGAGAGCATCCGCAACCTGGCCTGGCTCAGCTTCCTTTTTGCGCTGCTACGGCGGGGTGGCACTGACTATCGCAGTCTGCGTGCCCTTTATGCAGTGCTCGCGTTTGCGGCCGGAGCCGCTGTAGTTATCAACTTGCGTGCACTCCTCGACCCCACGCTGACCGCACCAAGTGCGGCATTCTTGCTTTCGGCATTCGCCTTGCGGATGGTATTTGCGGTCGGCGCCCTGGTTGCCGTGCATAATCTCTATACGGCGACAGCGGCGGGGGCCCGCGCCGGCGTTGGTCTGCCGCTTGCAGCCCTTGGTGCGCTCTGGGGGATGGACCTTACTTTCTATGCTTTATGCTGGGGGCAGGGTGCATGGGTGGTGGAGTTTGCCATCGCCCGTGGGGTTGCCGTCGCCGTAATTGCGCCGCTTGTCGCTCTGGGCGCGCGGCGAAACATGGGCTGGACGATCCGCTTGTCACGTACGGTTGCCTTCCGCTCGATCGGTCTGGTGGCAGCGCTCGGTTATCTGGGCGCGGTGATCCTGTCTGCCTATGCCCTGCAATCGCTGGGTGGGCCATGGGCACGCGCGATACCGCCCCTGGTGTTGCTCGCAGCAGCGGTCGTGGCCGGCCTGGCCATGGCCTCTACCCAAGCACGCGCGTGGATAAACGTGATGCTGACCAAGCATCTCTTTGCCCACCGCTATGATTATCGGGCGGAATGGCTGCGCTTTACCGATACGCTCGGCGTTCCGGGGCCTGGCGCCGCCGCGCTCGAGTTGCGCGTGGTCAAAGCCGTCGCCGATATCGTCAAGGCACCTGGCGGGCTGTTGCTGTTTCCCGCGCGTGATGGCTTTATCAGCGGCGCACGCTGGGACTGGGACGGATCGCAACCGCCGCATGAATCAGGCAGCGCAGAGCTTGTCCGGCGGCTCGCCACCGGCCGCATTATCGAACTCGACCCCTTGCGTCGCGGACATGGCGATGCGGTTGAAGCCAATGCCATCCCCGATTGGATCTTGTCCGATCCATCGGCCTGGGCCATTGTCCCGCTCGTTCATTTCGACCGTCTGGCTGGAGCTGTGCTGCTCGAGAGGCCGCTGGTCACGCGCGCGCTCGACTGGGAGGATTTCGACTTGCTCCGACTCGCGGGGCGGCAGGTCGCGAGCTATCTGGCAGAGGCGAATGCACAGGAAGCACTTTTGGACGTCGCGCGCTTCGACGAGTTTAACCGCCGCTTTGCGTTCATCATGCACGACATCAAGAATCTGGTGAGCCAGCTCACCCTCGTCACCCGAAATGCCGAGCGCCACGCCGACAAGCCTGAGTTCCGCGCCGACATGATCGCAACGCTGCAGGCCTCGACCGCGCGAATGAACGACCTGCTCGCGCGCCTGTCGCAGCACAATATCGGGAAGATCGAGGAACCGCATATCGTGAACCTGGCTCAGGTCGCCAGCACGCTGGGAACCGTATTCCGCAAGCGGCATCCGGTCGTCGTCCTCGGCGATAAAGACGCCTCTGCATTCGCCGACCCGGCGCGCCTCGAACAAGCGCTGTCGCACCTCATCCAGAACGCGATCGACGCGAGCCCGCCCGATGCGCCAGTGACGCTCACGACCCTTGGCTGCGGCACCGAGACGGGCATCGAGGTCGCCGATAAAGGACCCGGCATGACCGCCGATTTTGTGCATGGTGCTTTGTTTCGTCCGTTTGCCTCGACCAAGAACGGCGGGTTCGGCGTCGGCGCCTATGAAGCACGCGCGATCGTCAGCGCGATGGGTGGGCGCATCGGTATCGTGACTGCGCCGGGCGCGGGCACCCGGATGACGATCTGGTTACCTGGGGCGGAACCCGCCATGGCAAGGGCGGCGGCATGACCGACGCCCCTCCTCGCAAGCTCCTGATCGTCGAGGACGACGAAGGCCTGCAGCGTCAGTTGCGCTGGGCCTATGACGATTACGAAGTGATCGTTGCGGGCGACCGCGCGACCGCCATCGACATGCTGCGGCTGCACGAACCCGATGTGGTGACGCTCGATCTGGGCCTGCCGCCCGATCCCGACGGGGTTGAGGAAGGGTTTGCGACGCTGGCCGACATCCTGTGGCTAAAGCCGGATACGAAGGTAATCGTGGCGTCGGGGCACGGCGCGCGCGAGTCTGCGCTGCGCGCGATCGCGTCTGGCGCCTATGACTTTTATGCCAAGCCGCTCGAGATCGACGAGCTCGGTCTGATCGTCGCGCGCGCGTTCCATGTCCATGCACTGGAGGCCGAGAATATCCGGCTGGCGAGTGTACAGGGTAGCACGACCCTGCTCGGCGGGATCATTACGGCGTCGCCCGAAATGCTGAAGACCGTTCGCATGATCGAGCGCGTCGCCAGTGCCGATGTGTCGGTGATGCTGCTCGGCGCGAGCGGCACCGGCAAGGAATTGCTGGCGCGCGGCTTGCACGAAACCAGCGGACGGCGCGACGGCGCATTTGTCGCGATCAACTGCGCGGCGATCCCCGAAAACCTGCTCGAAAGCGAGCTGTTCGGCCATGAAAAGGGCGCGTTCACAGGTGCCGTGAAGACCACCGAGGGCAAGATCGAACAGGCGCACGGCGGCACATTGTTCCTCGACGAAATCGGCGATGTGCCGCTGAGCCTGCAGGTAAAGCTGCTGCGCTTCTTGCAGGAACGCACGATCGAGCGCGTCGGTGGCCGCAAGGGCATTCCGGTCGACACCCGCGTTGTGACCGCCACCCATCGCAATGTCGATGCGATGGTCGCGAGCGGGGCGTTCCGTGAGGATCTTTATTACCGCATTGCCGAAATCGTCGTGAACATCCCCTCGCTCGCCGAACGGCCGGGTGATGCCAGCCTGCTGGGCCGCGCCTTTGTTCAGCGCTTTGCCGCCTCGATGCGGTCGGACGTTACCGGGCTAACGCCCGACGCTCTGGCTGCGCTCGATGCGTGGCATTGGCCAGGCAATGTCCGCGAACTCGAAAACCGGGTGAAACGCGCGGTCATCATGGCCGACAGTAAGCTGGTGACGGCGGCCGACCTCGACCTTGCCGAAGAAGCGAGCGCCGACGACCCGATCAACCTCAGGGCCGTTCGCGAGGTCGCCGACCGTAAGGCAATTACCCGCGCTATTGCGCGGACTGAGGGCAATATCTCGGGCGCGGCAAAGCTGCTCGGGATCAGCCGGCCGACACTCTACGACCTCCTCAAGAGTTATGACATTGCGGTCTAGCGTTCGTCGGTGCGCGGGTCCCGCACTTGCCGCAGTCGTGCTCCTCTGCACGCTCCCCTCGCACGCCGATGTGCCGGTTGCCGGTCGCGATCTCGTGGCGCAGGGGCAGGCTGCGGTGCAGCGGGGCGACGGCATTACGGCGCAACTCAGGCTAGAGGCGGCTGTCAAAAAGGGAGCCCCGCTTGCCGACGTCCGCCACCTGCTCGCGAATGCCTATCTGATCCAGGGAAACGTCGCGCGCGTCCGTGAAATGGCCGAAGACGCAAAGGTCGCACCGCAGTTTCGTGCCTATGCAGCCCGAATGCGTGCTGCCGTTGCGCCCGACGGACAATCCGCACTGCGTGAAATGACCCTTGCGCTGCAGCTGTCGCCCGATGACACGCTTGCTTGGTCGGACATGGCGCGTGCACGGCTGATGTCGGGTGACGTCGCCGGCGCCATTGCGGCGTCCGAACGGGCGCTCACCATAAACGCCAACAATGTCGATGCGCTGATCATGTCGGGCAATTTATTGCGTGACCGCTACGGCTATGCCGCCGGGCTTCCTTGGTACGACCGGATTCTCGCCCTGCAACCGCGCAACACGGTCGCCATGATCGAGCGGGCCGCAACTTTGGGCGAATTGGGGCGTAATGGCGAGATGCTGGCGCAGACCCGCAACCTGCTCGCGATCAGCCCGAACAATCCACGCGCCTTTTACCTGCAGGCGGTGTTGGCGGCCCGCGCAGGCGATTGGGGGCTGGCCCAAAGCCTGATTTATCATATCGGTACGCGCCTGAACGATGTGCAGGGTTTCCGAGTGCTGGCAGGCTCGGTCGAACTCGCGCAAGGCAATGAGGAACTGGCGCTGCTCCACCTTCGCGCGGCAGTCGACATGCAACCCGAAAACATGGTGGCGCGCCGCCTGCTCGGCCGTGCCCTATGGTCGAGCGGCGACGATCGCGGGGCGATCGACACGCTGCGCCCGATTGCCGACCGGCCTGATGCTGACAGCTATACGCTGACCGTGATGGGGCGGGCTTGCGAAAGGCTTGGCGACCGGGTGGCGGCGGGTGGTTATCTCGACCGCGCGGCGCAGCCGCTGCGCCCGGCCGCAACGCCCTTTGCTGCTGCAGGGAATGGGCCGATCGCTGTGATCCGTCGGCTTGTCGCGCAGGGCGGGACAGCCGAAGCGACAGGCATGGCGCAGTCGATCGAGCGGGCAAATCCCGGGTCGCCGGGGGCGATGATGCTGGTCGGCGACACGCTGGGCGCTGTAGGTCGCTGGCGCGAGGCCGCCGAAGCCTATCGCCGCACTGCAAACCTGCAGTTCTCGGAGGGTATCGCGTTGCGCCTGATCGATGCGCTCCGCCGGGCAGGCGACAACGCCGCAGCGCTGGCCGTCGTCGATCTCTTTCTAAAGCATTATCCGCAAAGCGTGGCGGCTCGGCTGCTTGTGTCGGATGCTGCGCTGGCGGGCAGGCAGTGGGATCGGGCGGGCGGCCTGCTCGAGGGATTGCGCGCCACGCTTGGCGACCGCGACCCTATTTTGCTCAACAATCTGGCGTGGGTAAGCCTTGCCCGGCACCGTGAAGCCGAAGCGGCGGCGCTGGCACGCACAGCCTATGCGCTCGCCCCGAACAGCGCGCCGGTCACCGCCAGCTACGGCTGGTTCGCCAGCCTGGCAGGCGACAAGGCGACGGCGGTGCCCTTGCTCGAAAAAGCTATCCTGCTCGCCCCGGACATCCCTGCCTACCGGGCACGGCTGGCGAAGGCGCGCGCCCGACGCTAGGGCGGAGCGATGGATGAAGCTCTTCGCCGCATTGCCGATGCCCTCGAACGGCTAACCCCGCCACAGCCAGCGCCGGTTGCAACCGATGCGCCTGCCTATCGCTGGAGCGGGCAGGCGCTGGCACCCGCTGATTTTCACCCGGTCGCGCTCGACCTGCTGACGGGCATCGACCCGGCAAAGGCGGCTCTGATCGAAAACAGCCGCCGCCACGCCGCGGGGCTTGCTGCGCACGATGCCTTGCTGTGGGGCGCGCGGGGGTCGGGCAAGTCGGCGCTCGCCAAGGCCGCGGTCGGCGCGACGGCAGGGCTTGCGCTGGTCGAACTTGCAGCGACCGATCTTGGCACGTTGCCCGACTTGTTCACGACGCTTGCGACATGGGACCGGCGCGTCATTGTCTTCATCGACGATCTCGGCTTCGACGATGTGCAGGCGGCGCGCGTCCTGCGCTCGGTCCTCGATGGGGGCGCCTCGGCGCGGCCCGCCAATGTACGGCTCTACGTCACGTCCAATCGCCGTCACATAATCAAGCGCGACATGGAAGAGCAGGCAAGCGCCATCAATCCCCGCGATGCCGCCGATGACGCGCTGGCGCTCTCCGACCGCTTCGGGCTGTCGCTCGGCTTTCATGTCGCCGACCAGCCGGCCTATCTGGCGATGGTCGGCAGCTATGCGGCGGCGTACCAGCTGCCCTTCGATCCGGCCGACGCGATCCAGTTCGCCACCCAGCGGGGCAGCCGTTCGGGGCGCGTCGCCTGGCACTATGTCGTTGAGCTTGCAGGGCGTGAGGGGCGCAGTCTAGGCTGACGCATCGTTAGTCGAGAGGACCGTTTCATGGATCGCCGTCAATTCGTCGCCGCTTCCGGCGCTGCTGCCGCTTTTTCGATTTTGCCAATGGCAGTACGGGCGCAAGGTGCGAGCGGAGACGCGGCGATCAATGTGCTGTTCGAGCAGATTTTCGAGGAATCGGTCCGTAACTCCCCCGAGCGGGCGAGTTCGCTCGGGCTCGACAAGGGGGCGAACGCAGCGCTGAAGTCGAAGCTCAGTCCCAATACCGCGGCCGAACGGGCTGCCGATCTGGCGCGGAACAAGCGGGCGATCTCTGCCCTGCAAAGGATCGCGCCCGCCACGCTATCGCCGTCCGCCCAGCTGAACCGGGAAGTCGTGCTCTACCAGCTCGAAAGCCGCTCGGTGCCGGCGACGCGCTTCGGCATCGATTCGGTGCAGCGGCCCTATCGCATCTTCCAGCAGGGTGGCTCGTATTTCGAGATTCCCGACTTTTTGAACACGGCGCATACGATCAACACCAAGGCCGATTGCGACGCCTATCTGTCGCGGCTCGCGGCCTTTGCGACTGCGCTCGACGAAGAGACGACCGAACAGCGTTTCGAGGCGACCCGCGGCTTTGTGGCGCCCGCCTGGTCGATCGACCTGACGCTCGGCCAGATGGCAAAGCTACGCACCCCGGCTGCGGGCGCCAGCGGCATGGTCCAATCGCTTGTCACGCGTGCGGCAACGAGAAAAATTCCCGGCGACTGGCAGGCGCTTGCCGAAAAGATCGTATCGGGTGCCGTCTATCCCGCGCTCGACCGCCAGATCGCCCTCATGAAGTCGTTGCGGGGCAAGACCGCTGCGGGCGACGGCGCATGGCGGCTGAAGGAAGGGGCGGCGATCTATGCCGCGGCGTTGGAGGCCGCGACGACGACCAAGTTCACGCCGGAGCAGGTCCACCAGATCGGCCTCGAACAGGTCGCCGACCTGACCGCGAAGCTCGACGTCATCCTGAAGGCGGCGGGCATGACGCAGGGGACGGTCGGCGCACGCCTGGCCGCGCTCAACGTTCGCCCGGAACAGCTCTATGCCAATACCGATCCGGCGCGGCTGGAACTGATCGAAAGCCTCAATGCCGGCATCAAGGCGATGTCGGCACGTTTGCCAAACGCGTTTGCAACGCTGCCGACCCAGCCCCTCGAAATCCGCGCGGTGCCCAAGGATATCGAGGACGGCGCGTCGAACGGTTATTACCGCAGTGCCGCGCTCGATGGCTCGCGCCCCGCAATCTACTTCATCAACCTGAAGGATACGGGCGACTGGCCGAAATACTCGCTGCCCTCGCTCACCTTTCACGAAGGGTTGCCGGGTCACCATCTGCAGATCAGCCTGGCGCAGGAATCGAAGGACATTCCGACGCTGCGCAAGATCGGCGGATTCTCGGCCTATAGCGAGGGCTGGGCCCTTTATTCGGAACAGCTCGCCGACGAACTCGGCGCTTATGAGGGGATTGAAAAGGCCGGCTATCTCCAGTCGTTCCTGTTCCGCGCCGCGCGCCTTGTCATCGACACCGGGATCCACACCAAACGCTGGAGCCGGGAAAAGGCGACCGATTATATGGTTGCGACGACCGGCTTTGCGCGTCCGCGCTGCCAACGCGAGGTCGAGCGCTACTGCACCCAGATTGGTCAGGCGTGCAGCTACAAGATCGGCCATATCGCCTGGATGCGTGCGCGTGACGGCGCAAAGGCGGTGCTCGGCGACAAGTTCGACGTGAAAGCTTTCCACGAGGTGCTGAAGGAAGGTGCGATGCCGTTGACCATCCTCGAGAAGCGCATCGCCGAGCGGACGAAAGCCGCCATGCGGGCCTGAGCATTAGTCCGCGATCGGCTCGTGACACCGGGGCCAGGATCTGGCGGATCGGCTTAGGGGACATTGGGGTGCTAGCGCAGGGCTACCCCAAAGCTTCGACCATCTCGGCCAGCTCCAGCCAGCGCTCCTCCGCAGCATCCTTTTCGGCGCGAGCGGCGACGATGGCTGCCGTCAGCGCGGCAAAGCGCTTCGGGTCTCCGCTGTACAGGCTGCCGTCCATCAAGGCCTTTTCATCGCGTGCGATGGCGGACTCGAGTTCCTCGATGCGGCGCGGCAACAGATCATAATCGCGCTGGTCCTTGTAGGTCAGCTTGACGCGGGCCTTGGGTGCTTCGACCGCCACAGGTTTCGGCGCGGCCTTGCGCGCCGCCGTCTGTGCCGTCCGTTGCCGCTCCCAGTCGGCGTAGCCGCCCGCAACCACATCGACCTTGCCCGATCCGTCGAGGCCCAGCGTTACCGTCACCGTCTTGTCGAGAAAGTCGCGGTCATGGCTGACGATCAGGACCGTCCCGGCGTAGTCGGCGATGACTTCCTGGAGCAAGTCGAGCGTCTCGAGGTCGAGGTCGTTGGTCGGCTCGTCGAGCACGAGCAGGTTCGATGGACGGGCGAATTCGCGCGCGAGCAGCAGGCGCGAGCGTTCGCCGCCCGACAGACTCCCGATGGGCGCATCCGCCACGCCGGGGTCGAAAAGGAAATCCTTCAGATAGCCGATCAGATGCTTCTTGATGCCCTGTACCTCGATCCAGTCGCCACCCTGAGTCAGGACGTCGCGTACGCTTTTGTCCGGCGCCATCAAACTGCGCTGCTGGTCGATGATGACGGCGTCGAGCGTGTTCGCGAGCGTCACCTTGCCGCTGTCGGGCGCGAGCTCGCCGGTCAGCAGCTTCAGCAGCGTGGACTTGCCCGCGCCATTGCTGCCCACCACGCCGATCCGGTCGCCGCGCTGGATGCGCAGCGTGAAATCCTTGATGACAGCGCGGTCCCCGAACGACTTGTTCACCTGCTCGGCCCGGATCACCGATTTCGTGCGAACATCATCGGTCGAGATCGACAGCTTCGACGTGCCCGGCGGCCCCATCATCGACGCGCGTGTCGCGCGCATTTCCATCAGCTTGGCCTTGCGCCCCTCGTTGCGCGCACGCCGCGCAGTGACGCCACGCAGCAGCCAGTGCTCCTCGAGCTTCAGCTTGGCGTCGAGCCGCTCGGCGTTGCGCGCTTCTTGCGCATAGACTTCGTCGGTCCAGGCATCGAAGCCGCCGAAGCCGATGTCCTTGCGCCGAATGCCGCCGCGATCGAGCCAGATCGTCGACTTCGTCAGCCGGGTCAGGAAAGTTCGGTCATGGCTGATGGCGATGAACGCGCCGGTATAGCGGCTCAGCCAGTCCTCCAGCCATTCGATGGCGGACAGATCGAGATGGTTCGTCGGCTCGTCGAGCAGCAGCACATCGGGGTCCATCGCCAGGGCGCGCGCAATCGCTGCGCGTCGCCGTTCGCCGCCTGAAGCCGTTGCGGCGTCGCGGTCGAGATCAATCGCGATCTGGTCGGCGATTGCCTCGACCTCGTGCGTCGTGACATTGCCTTGGGTCGCATAGTCGCGCAGCGTCGCAAAGCCGGTGAGGGTCGGTTCTTGTTCGAGCAGGATGACCCGTGACCCCGGCACGATCGTCCGGCGCCCCTCATCGGCCTCGATCTGCCCGGCGAGCAGCTTGAGCAGCGTCGTCTTGCCGGCGCCATTGCGGCCGATCAACGCCAGTCGGTCTCGAGGCGCCACAAAAAGGTCGAGGTGCCGGAACAGCCAGCCGCTGCCCTGCACGAGGCCAAGGTCTTCAAAGGCGAGGATTGGGGCGGCCATGGGTCCGGACAATATGATGCAAGATGAGCTACAGCGAACAGCGTATTCACAAGCTGTTCAATCCCTCGCCCCTATGCGATGCGGCATGATGATGAAAGCCGCCTTCGCACTTGCGCTGCTTGCGCTGCCCGTTGCTCAGCCCGCGGCGGCGCAATGGCATCGCGGCGATCAGGATGAGGCATATCATGGGCGCCGTGACGGTGCGCTGATGTCGCTGCGCACGATCGAGAACGGCATCGTCCCGCAGATGAAGGCGCGCGGCGCTGACTATATCGGGGCAGAGTTCGACGGCTCGACGGGCCGCTACCGGCTGAAATTCATGCGCAACGGCGGTGTCATCTGGGTCGACGTCGATGGCCGCTCAGGCAACATCGTGGCGCGTGCGGGGGATTGAGCATCTACTTGAGTTCGGGGCGAAGCCCGTTCAGGAAACACCTACTTTGGCTAGCAAGGAAAACCGAATGCGCCTTTTGATCGTCGAGGACGAGCCCACGCTCGGCACGCAGCTCAAGAACACACTTGAAGGGGCCGGTTACGCCGTCGATCTCGCCACCGATGGCGAAGATGGTCATTATCTGGGCCAGACCGAAAACTACGATGCGGTCATCCTCGACCTTGGCTTGCCGGTGATGGACGGGCTGACGGTGCTCGACAAATGGCGCAAGGAAGGAAAAACCTTTCCCGTCCTCGTGCTGACCGCACGTGACAGCTGGTCGGACAAGGTGGCGGGGCTTGATTCAGGCGCTGACGACTATCTCGCCAAGCCATTTCAGACCGAAGAGCTGATCGCGCGGCTGCGTGCGCTCATCCGCCGCGCGGCAGGCAATGCGAGCGCTGAAATGATTGCCGGGGACGTACGCCTCGACACACGGTCGGGCCGCGTGACTCTTGCTGGCGAGCCCGTGAAGCTGACGGCGCAAGAGTATAAGCTGTTGAGCTACCTCCTTCATCATAAGGGCAAGGTCGTCAGCCGGACCGAACTGATCGAGCACATCTACGACCAGGATTTCGATCGCGATTCGAACACCATTGAAGTGTTCGTGACGCGCATCCGCAAGAAATTGGGGGCCGATGTGATCACGACGATCCGGGGGCTCGGCTACTCACTGGACGACCCCGCCTGACATGGCGGACGCCGACGTCAGCAGCGTGCGCGCGGCGGATGCCCAAGCTGCGCGTGCAGCTGACGTTCCGGTTCATGTAGGTCAGGTCTCGGGTCCGGCCGCGCCGGCAAGGCGCGCTTTGCGTTCTGGCTCGCTGTCGCGCCGGATGATCGGCATTGCCGCAGCCTGGGTGTTGTTGCTCCTTGTCGGCGGCGGCATCGCGCTCGACCGGGTGCTGGTCAGCGCGGTGACGCAGAATTTCGACGATCAGCTCGATTATGTGCAGACGGCGATGATCGCGAGCGCTGAGACCGACCCGGATGGTGAGGTCCGCCTCAACCGCCCGCTTGGGGACCAGCGTTTTCTGGAGCCCAATTCAGGTCTCTACTGGCAGATTTCCGGCACAGGGCATGAACCGTTTCGGTCCCGCTCGCTTTGGGACCATGCGCTGGCCATCGGCGCGCCGCACCGCGACCGTGCGGCGCATTTCTACGACAGCGGACAGCTCAGCGAGAAGCTGAGGATCGTCGAACGCGACATCACGCTGCCCTTGTCGAAGACCCTATGGCGGTTCCAGGTCGCGCAAAGTCGCGCCGGGCTCGACGAGCAGATCGGGACGTTGCGCAAGACACTGGTGCGCAGCTTTGCCTTGCTCGGCCTCGGTCTGTTCGTGCTTGCTGCGCTCCAGACGCTCTACGGTCTGTGGCCGCTGCGCAAGCTGCGCCTTGCCATCGCCGAGATGCGCGCCGGCCGGGCTCAACGCATCGAACAAGAGCGGCTGCCCAACGAGATCGCGCCGCTCGTCGACGAACTCAACGGCCTGATCGAGCACAACGAGAAGCAGGCCGAAGAGGCCCGGCGTCATGCCGGCAATCTCGCCCATGCGCTCAAGACGCCGCTGACCGTCGTGATGAACGCTGCGACCGCCCGCTCGGCAGATCTTGCCGATACCGTCATTCGTGAAGCCGCAACGATGCGACGGCAGGTCGACCACCACCTCGCGCGCGCGCGCGCAGTCGGCCGACGCGGCCATGCGCACAGTCGCGCCGAGGTGTGGCCGTCGCTTCAGGCGGTCGAACGCGCAGTCGGGCGGCTCTATGCTCAAGTCCGCATTGATATCGACGGCGACAAAACGGTGCAGGTCCATGTCGAGCGGCAGGACCTCGACGAAATGCTTGGCAACCTCATTGAAAATGCCGCGAAGTATGGCGGCGGCAGTGTGTTCATTACCGTCGTCCGCTCCGGTGCGTTCGTCGAATTCCAGATCGAGGACGACGGTATGGGCATCCCCGAAGCGGCGCGCGACCATCTGTTTGATCGAGGCGCGCGGCTCGATACGGGTAAGCCCGGCACCGGCCTTGGCCTCGCCATCGTGCGTGACGTGTCGGAGATTTATGGCGGTTCGGTAGCGCTTGACGAAAGCGAGGACCTGGGCGGTCTTCTGGTGAGGCTGCGGCTACCCGCCGTTGTTTGAACGTTGCGTAATTATCTTGCGCGACCGTATTGGTGACGTCACACACATAGCCATAGCCAATGAAGAGGATTCGCTGCCGATGAAGTCCATCCTGCTGGCGGGCGCTGCGCTCGCTCTTTCGACCGTTGCCGTCTGTCCCATTGTGGCCAAGCCCGCCCCTGCAAAGCCCCTTATGGCCAAACCTGCCGCCAAGCCGCAGCTCGGCAATTTCGGCGTCGACCTGACGGCGATGGACAAGAAGGTCGTGCCGGGCGACGATTTCTACGCTTATGTCAACGGCGGCTGGATGGCGCGGACCGCAATCCCCGCTGATCGTCCCAGCTGGGGCGGCTTTGCGATCCTGCGCAACCTGTCCGACGAACGCACCCGCACCATTATCGAGGACGCGGCTAAGACACCGGCAACGCCCGGCAGTCTGAACGAGAAGATCGGCGTCACCTACGCCAGCTTCATGGATGACGCTGCGATTGAGGCAAAGGGCGCCGCACCGTTGAAACCCTATCTCGACGCGATTGCCGCTATTTCAACGCCGACCGACCTTGCACGCGCCTTTGCGCAGGCGAACCGCCGCGGCGTTGCGACGCCGATCGGTATGGGCGTAGGCCAGGACCGCACGGACAACAGCCGCTATACGGTTTACACCGGGCAGGGCGGCCTCGGCATGCCGGACCGCGACTATTATCTGAAAGACGACGCTAAGTCGGTCTCGACCCGTGCCAGATATCTGACGCACATTGCGACGATGCTGAAGCTGGCGGGCCAGCCCGATCCTGAAGGGGCGGCACAGCGCATCTTTGCGTTCGAAAAGTCGCTGGCCGAGGTGCACTGGACCCGCGCCGAACTGCGCCAGGTGGAAAAATCGTTCAATCCGATGCCGGCGGGCGCGCTGTCGGCGAAAATGCCGGGTTTCGAATGGGCGACGATGATCGAGGCGTCGGGCCTTGCCGCCCAGCCGGTCGTGATCGTCACCCAGCCTTCGGCGCTGACCGGCACGGCCAAGCTCCTTGCGGCGACGCCAATGCCTGTGCTGCGCGAATATCTGACCTTTCAGGCGATCCGCAGCGCCGCACCCTTGCTTAGCAAGGCCTTCGTCGATGAAAGCTTCGCTTTCAATGGCACGGTGCTGCAAGGCACGCCGCAGCTGAAGGACAGGTGGAAGCGGGGTGTGGACCTCGTCAACGGCAGCCTGGGCGAGGCTGTGGGTCAGGTCTATGTCGAACGCTATTTCCCGCCCGAGGCCAAGGCCAAGGCCGACGCGCTGGTCCGCAACCTGATTGCGGCCATGGACATCCGCCTGTCGAACCTGACCTGGATGGCGCCCGAGACCAAGGTCAAGGCACGGGCCAAGCTGGCGGCATTCACGCCCAAGATCGGCTATCCCGACAAGTGGCGCGATTATTCGAAGCTGACGGTGGTCCCCGGAGACCTGCTGGGCAATGCCCAGCGCGTTGCCGAGTTCACCTACCAGCGGCAGCTCGACAAGATCGGCAAGCCGGTCGACCGCAGCGAGTGGTTCATGACCCCGCAGACGGTCAATGCCTATGCCAACCCGCTGATGAACGAGGTCGTTTTCCCCGCGGCCATCCTGCAGCCGCCGTTCTTCGATCCCAATGCCGATCCTGCAGTCAACTATGGCGGTATCGGTGTCGTCATCGGGCACGAGATCAGCCATCATTTCGACGATCAGGGCCGCAAGTTCGACATGAAGGGCAATTTTGCGGAGTGGTGGACAAAGGAGGATGTCACCCGCTTCAAGACCTATACCGACAAGGTCGTGGCGCAGTACGGCGCCTATGAGCCGGTGGCGGGGCTGAAGGTCAACGGTGAACTTACGCTCGGCGAAAACATGGCCGATCTTGCGGGCCTCGCCATTGCCTATGACGCCTACAGAATTTCACTGAAAGGCAAGCCTGCGCCCGTCATCGACGGGTTTTCGGGCGACCAGCGCTTCTTCCTCGGCTTTGGCCAGGTATGGCAGAACAAGTCGCGCGAAGAGGCGATCCGCCAGCAAATCCTGACCGACCCGCACACGCCGGGCGCCTGGCGCCCCTATGTCGCGCGCAACCACGATGCCTGGTACAAGGCGTTCGGAGTAAAACCCGGCCAGAAATACTATCTGGCACCCGATCAGCGCATCAAGGTCTGGTAGGGAACATCGGCCCGGACGTGAACAGCGCCCGGGCCGACGGTTTGCGCGAGAGCGGCGGTTCTGATGCGATCCGGCCCGGTAACGGGCGGTATCCTCGCCTTGTTGGAAGCCTAATTCTGCGCTGCCTCGTGATGGCGGATGACTTCGTCGATGATGAAGCGCAGGAATTTTTCGGTGAAATCGGGATCGAGGTCGGCTTCGGCTGCCAGCTGGCGCAACCGCGCCACCTGGCGCTCCTCGCGTCCCGGATCAGCGGGGGGCAAGCCATTTTCGGCCTTATAGGCGCCAACGGCCTGCGTGACCTTGAACCGTTCTGCCAACATGAAAACCAGTGCCGCATCGATATTGTCGATACTTTGGCGATAAAGGTGCAACCGATCAGCCGTCACGTGCGTCTCTCCTCCAGTTTTGGGCTCCCGGTGCTCTTGCCTTACCGCCGCGCGCCGTCCAGAGGAACTTCCGATGACCGCAACCGTCACGAGCATTGCGAACAGCGCGGGGCGTACGCCCTCGCTCGACCCGATCATGGCGCTCGTCGCAGGCGACATGGCGCAGGTCAACCAGGTTATCCTTGACCGCATGCAGTCCGACATCCCGCTGATCCCGATGCTTGCCGGACATCTGATCGCGGGCGGTGGCAAGCGGATGCGTCCGATGCTGACGCTGGCGTGCGCGCGGCTGCTCGATTATCCCGGTTCGCGGCATCACAAGCTGGCGGCCTCGGTTGAGTTCATTCACACTGCAACCCTGCTGCACGACGATGTCGTCGACGGCAGCGACCTGCGCCGGGGCAAGCGCACGGCGAACATCATCTGGGGTAATCCGGCCAGCGTTCTGGTCGGCGACTTCCTGTTCAGCCGCAGCTTCGAACTGATGGTCGAGGATGGGTCGCTGAAGGTGCTCAAGATCCTGAGCCATGCCAGCGCCGTGATTGCCGAGGGCGAAGTGAACCAGCTGACCGCGCAGCGCCAGGTTGGGCTGGGCGAGGAACGCTATCTCAACATCATCAGCTCGAAGACGGCGGCACTGTTCGCTGCCGCTTGCCGCATCGCCGCCGTCGTTGCCGAACGCGATCTCGACACCGAAGAGGCGCTCGATGCCTATGGCCGCAACCTGGGCATCGCGTTCCAGCTCGTTGACGACGCCATCGACTATGCGTCGGACGCGGGCACCATGGGCAAGGACATTGGCGACGACTTTCGCGACGGCAAGATGACTTTGCCCGTTATTCTCGCCTATGCGCGTGGGTCCGAGGCCGACCGTGCCTTCTGGAAGGACGCGGTCGAGGGGCGCCGGGTCTCGGACGCCGATCTCGCGCACGCGACGCAGCTGCTTTGCAACGCCAATGCCATCGACGACACCATCGAACGCGCGCGCCACTTCGGCCAGCGCGCCATCGATGCGCTCGGCCCCTTCTCGCGCGGTGCGGCGAAATCGGCGCTCGTTGAGGCCGTGGAGTTCGCGATCTCGCGAGCGTACTGACAACTTAGCCCATTTTCAGCCCGCGCTCGTCGGCAACAAAAGCGGCCAGCGCCTGTTCGAACTCATCAAGCTGACCGTCGGCATTCATTGCCTGTGTCGCCCAGTCGATTTCGCTCGCGTCAATGTCGTCGTCTGCAAAAGCATCCATGTCGGGCGCGTCACCGGGCGTGCGGATCGCGTCCACGCCGGCCCAGAACTTTGCCTTCGTCATTCGGTGGAAAAACTGACCGACGCTGACGCTGTGGTCATTCATGAACGTCTCGAGCTCGCCAGCGCGCGCAGGCGTCAGAGGATGGTAGTTGCTTGCGACCATCAGGTGATTGCCGACCGCCTGCACGAACAGGGTCTTCCATCCGGCGGCATTGGCGGCACCCAGACTCTTGTCCTTGAGACGGAACAGCATTTCCGCCTCGGCGCGGCTGACGATCGCAGGCCCGTCGCTCGCTTGGGCAAACAGCATGCGGCGAAGCAGCTTGACCTCGGAATCGGTGATGCAGCCGGGATTGAGCGATCCGCCGTCGCGTGTCGGGCCGGTGCCGGTTGCGACGGCCACCTCTATCTGGCGCAGCGCATAGCTCTTCAGCCTGTCAGGGACATTGGTTGCCGTTTCCAGAACGGTGACAAGCAACTCGAGCTCGCTGAGCGATCTGATCTGCCCGTCTTGATCGATCTTCGAGATCAGCCATGCGGCCTTGGCGTCATCAACATAGCCGGTCGGTTTTTGCTGGCGAACGACATAGGCGGTCATTGCCTCGACGAAGAAATCGACCCATTCGCGGCTGGCCTCGCGTACGGCGCCATTGAGCTCGAAAATCGCGTCCGCCTCGGCGGGATCGATGGTGCCGTCGGGCCAGGCCACCCGGCGCATCGCCAGCGTCGCTTCGGCATCGAGTGACGGCGTGGACTTCAGGCGGGCGGCAAGATCGAACACGGGAATTGTCATTTTCGGGTCTCCGCAACTTTGGGCCGTCGACTAGCAGCGCCGATTTAACGTGCCGTTACCTATCGACAGGGCTTGCGCGGGGCGGGGCGGCTGCGGCATGGCAGCGAGATGACCCACGCCCGTATCTATCAGGAACCCAAGAACGCCATGCAGTCGGGCCGCGCGCGGACATCGCGTTGGGTGCTCGAATACGCACCGGCCGAGGCCAAGCAACCCGATCCGCTTACCGGTTGGGCCGGCAGCGGCGACACACGCGAACAGCTACGGCTGTTCTTCCCCGATGTCGCAGCGGCCCAAGCCTATGCCGAGCGCGAGAATGTCACGGCGCGCGTGATTCCGGCGCCGGTCCGGGTGCTCAAACTACAGGCTTACGCGGACAATTTCAGGTAGGACGCGAGCAGCAGCAACAGCTTCACGTCGATCACCACGCCTTCCGCGCGCTTTGCCGACACGAAGTCATGCACATCACTCAGGGCAATTCGGTGTACCGTAATGTCCTCGCCGGGCACGCCGCCGCCAATGTTGACCTTGGTCAGCCCATGCGCCGTCACCAGCGTGAAGGTCTCGCTGACCATGCCGGGGGATGACGCGAAATCGCCGACGATCTCGACGCGGTCGGCGCGCCAGCCGGTTTCCTCTTCCAGTTCGCGGGCGGCCGACGTGGCGACGTCTTCGCCCTCGGTTTCGTCACCGACCAGCCCTGCTGGCAATTCGAGGCAGCGGCGCTGGAGCGGCACCCGCCATTGCTCGACCAACAGGACGTGACCGTCCGCGACCGCGAGGATGACCGCCGCGCCGATGCCGCGTGCACGGCCGACATATTCCCACCGGCCCCGCCGCTTTGCGACGATATACTTGCCCGACCAGACAGTCTCTTCCTCGTCGCCGGTCACAATTCGATCAGCCGGTCGGGCAGTTCGTTCGTATCGTCGGCAGCACGCGGCAGATGCGTCGACAGGATCTTGCCGACGCCGTTCACGGCAGCAATCATGCCATCGGCGATGCGACCTTCGCGCACTTCAGCGACCATCGCGATCATCGCGTCGCCCCATTCGTTCTCTGGTACCTTTGCATGGATCGCCTCGTCGGCGACGATTTCGGCCATGTGCTCACCGAGCGACAGATAGATGAGAATGCCCGTTCTCCCTGTCGTGCGTGCCTCGGCACCGACCTTGAACAGCTCGATTGCGCGCGTACGTACGCGCGTGCGCCGCACCGCCCTGGGCGTCCAGTACATCCGCAGGGGCTGGTATTGCAGCGCCCCGAACTGCACGGCGGATACCAGCGCCATCGCGACAAAGGTCAGCAGCATCAGGTCGCGCACCTCGGTCGCGCCCCAGCCGCTGGTAAAGCGAGCGAGGATGCCCAGCGGCAGCGCAGGCCATGCCGCGAACAGGACAGGCACGAACAGCGCGGCGAGGCCGGCATAGACCAGCCCAATGTCCTCGTAGCCATCCGACCGGTCGGCGACGATCGTCACGATCTCGCCAGAGGTATTGCCCTCGGCCGCGCGTACGGCGTCGCTGACGCGCTGGCGATCCTCGACAGTAGGTCGCTTCATTACCATCCCCCCGAAGCGCCACCGCCGCCGAACGAGCCGCCACCGCCGGAAAAGCCGCCGCC
>JBMOGG010000018.1:0-27223 GCA_049318505.1 Sphingomonas sp.
AACGCGCCCAGGTGGCGCGCTTCGGCGTTGAGTCTGTTGAGATGCGCACACTAGAATCTTGGCGGATGCCACAATTCGCTGGCCCGCTCTACGTCAGCATTGATCTCGACGCGTTTGATCCTGCGTTCGCTCCGGGCGTATCGCATCATGAGCCCGGTGGTTTGAGCCCGCGCCAAGTGATCAACTGGGTGTTGGCGCTCAACGCGCCACTTGTTGGCGCCGATGTTGTTGAACTCAATCCCAGCCGCGATCAAAATGGTGTCACAGCCATTCTTGCGGCGAAGCTTGTCAAGGAACTGGCGGCGGCCTCGTTCACCGTGGTTGGCGCATAGCCGCCAGCGCAGCAGCGATTGCGCTTCGCGTCTGTGGCAAACTCAAGCGTTCAGCCTGCGCGCGCGCTTCGGCAACGATCTGCTCGGAGAGGCTTCGTTCGTCGGAATCATTAATCAGCGCGCGCAATGCGGGCGCAAGGCCGGGAGGCGTGCGGCTGAGTATCGAGATCGACTTCGCTACAGCAGTGGCGAACTCGTCCGCCGGCACGCATTGCGACACCAACCCGGCTTGAAACGCCGACGCAGCGTCAATCGCGCCGCCGCTTAAGAACAGCAGACGCGTTCGACTAGGGCCCAGGGCGGTGGTCACGATCTTGGTCAGTCCAGAATCAGGCACCAGGCCCAGGCGCGCAAACGGAAAAACCAACTTCGCGCTAGCGCTGGCAACGATCACGTCGGCCAATAGCGCAACGCCCGCGCCGCCGCCGACTGCTGCTCCATTGAGAGCGCAGAGTGTTGGCGCCGGGCAGGCAGCGAACGCTTGTGCAAGATGGGAGAAATCGTCAGCTGCGGACGCCAGCAGCGCTTCGGTGGACACGTCCGCCAGCGCATCAAGGTCTGCGCCGGCGGAAAACGTGTCGCCGTCAGCATCAAGTACGAGGCAGCGCAGCTCTGGCTCGCGTCCGGCCGCTTCAACCGTCTGCGCCAGCGCACGAATGTCGTCTGGCGTCAGCGCGTTAGCGCGCTCCGGCGTTGCAAGAGAGACCCGCGCGACACCGCTTGAGCTGTCGAACGCTGTGCGGATCATTTCTGACTAGGCCGGGTTCATGATTTCTGCAAAAGGCGCCATGCCCTCTGCCATCGACCCGGGGAAATGGGCGTGATCAAAGCCGGCTATCCGCGGCCATGCTTCGCGCACACTCTCGATGGTCACGTTCGCAGCATCAAGCCGAGCGCCGTCGCTGCGCTGCCAGCGCAACTTGCCGAACCAACCGCCACCCGCTTCGAAGAGCGCGCCGGTCTCGGTGCACTCTTCGTGGCATAGCCAAGCCGCTAGCGGGCTGACATATTCTGGGCGCATGGGGCGCAATTGATCTTCGGTCATCACCGTCCGCGTAAGCTGTGAATCTGCGGCAGGGGCGATCGTATTGGCGTGCACATTCTTAGAGCGACCTTCTACGGCGAGAGCCTGCGTAAAGCCGTGCAGCGCCAGCTTCATGCTTGAATAATTTGTCTGACCGAAATTGCCATAAATGCCCGCGGCTGATGAGGTGTTGACGATGCGGCCATATCCTTGTCCGCGCATGTGCGGCCAGGCGGCCCGCGTTACACGAAATGCACCGAGGAGGTGCACTTCATAAATCCCGGCCCAATCCTCCTCGGACATGTTGTGAAAGGCTGTGTCGCGCAAGAAACCTGCGTTATTGACGACAATGTCGATGCGTCCGAAAGCGTCCAGCGCGGCTTCGACAATTCGTCCCCCGTCGATAACGGACTCGGTGTTCGCTACGGCCGCGCCGCCGGCGCTGACAATGTCCTGCGCGGTTGCCGCGGCTTGGTTCAGGTCGTTGACCAACACCTTTGCACCACGTGCCGCGAGCAAACGCGCATGCTCGCGCCCCAGGCCACCGCCAGCGCCGGTGACGATTGCGACGCGCCCGTCAAATCTCAAATCTTTGTTCATCAGTTTTGCACCTCCGCTACTGCGAGCGCACCATCCAATCCACTGACGAGCAGGGCGGTCGCTAGATCTACCAATCGATCCAGCGAAACCGCGCCCTTTGGATCAAACCAGGTGTGGCTCCAAACCAGCGAGCCCATCGACAGCAGCGTGATCGGCATCAGCAGGGTTTCATGGCGCTTCAGTTCTGGTCGCATCTCTACCAGAATATCGCGGAGACTTTCCGAAATCGCGCGTTCGCGATCGCGGACGCTGCGCTGCTGTTTTGGCGGCAGCGCATCGACGTCGCTGAAGAGACGCGCATAGTTGATCCGGTATGCGATGAGGACTGCGAGGGCTTCGCGCATATAGGCGCGTAACCGATCTGCAGGTGTGCGTGCAGCGCTAACGGCGCCCGCGATGCGCCCGACGTACATTTCCATGAATTCGTCGAGCAACGCGTAGAGGACTGCTTCTTTGGAATCGAAGTAGTGATAAATCCACGATTTGGAGGCGTTGCACGCCGCGGAAATCTCCGCCGTGGACGTGCCATGAAAGCCTTGTCGGGCAAACAATTGGGCGGTGCGCTCTAGGATCATCTGACGTTTGTCGTCATGATCGCGCGCTCTCACACCTGCCAAGATTCAACTCCGCCCGTCTGATGGCCAGCGGTCAGTCATTGACCAACCGTTCAGGCGATGCAATCGGTTTTTGCATGGATCGTACCGCGGAAACTCTCGTCAGCATGACCCAACGCGGCGACATCCTCGTTCTCGCCGTGAACAATCCCCCCGTCAACGCATTGGGGCTGCAACTTCGGCGAGCTCTGGTCGAAGCGCTTCGCAGCGTTGTGGATGCGCCGGTCCAAGCCATTCTCCTGACCGGTGATAAGAACCGCTTCGTTTCGGGCGCGGATATCGCTGAACTCGATCAGCCAGTGGCGGCGCCAGATCTGCTCGACATCGAACAATTGATCGCGACGGTTCGCGCTCCGGTGGTTGCCAACTTGCAAGGACAGGTGCTTGGCGGGGGACTATTGCTGGCGTTGATGTGCGATGCTCGTGTGGCCAATCCCGCCGCGCGTCTTGGATATCCAGAAATCCAGCTCGGACTGGTGCCAACTTTTGGCGGCACACAGATCACGCCACGCCTTTGTGGTCCGGAGTTTGCGGCCGAAATGATGGCTTCGGGAGCGCCGATCGATGCGCCGACGGCGCAAGCCCATGGCCTCATTGATGCGATCGAAGACAATGCCGAGCGTTGGATACAAATGCGAAGCGCTCGCCTTGCTAAACGCCGCGCATTGCACCTGCCGTGGCGTGACGACGGTGCGCGCGATAAAATAGCCGCCTATCGCGCGGCGCTGGCCGTGGCGCAGCCCGGTTTTGACGCGCCGTTGGCCGCCTTGGATGCGATGGGGGCGGGCTACGACGGACCACTGAGCGAGGCGCTGAAAGTCGAGCACACTCTGTTTGAGTTGCTCCGGCAATCGGTGCAATCGCAAACCTTGCGCGAGCTATTTTTCGCTGAACGCGCCGCGGCGCGCGCGCCCATTCGCGATGACACGCCCGTTACAACGCTAACACCAGGGCTCTTGTCGACATTCGGCTGCGTCGAACTGGTCTGCGGCGCCGGCGATCGAAGTCTCCGCGACGCTTCGGCTGCGGCGCGCGCGCAAGGCATACGGTGTGTAATATCTTCTCGAATAAGCGTTGCTGGCGCTATGCTCGGCGCCATGCGTGCAACAATTGATCAGCACGCATTGCTGCTGGGTCCGGCGCGCCTGGCAATGATTCTGCGCGCCGGAGGATTTTCGCGCGAGGCGGCCGCATATTGGACCGGCGTCGAGACGGATGAAGTCGACCCCGCGTCGGACCACTTTAGAGCCATCGCCGATGCGTTGATTGAGTGTGGCCACCGTCTCTTGCAACAGGGGAGCGCATTTAGTCCGGCGCACCTTAGCGCTATTTGTGCATCGGCATTGGGCTGGCCACGCTTTCGTTCAGATTTGTTCTCGCGTCTTTAGGCGTGGTCCCTTGTCGGTTCGCGGCTCACCGGGCAATTGCAACACGCGCTCAGCGATCACGTTGCGCAGAATTTCATCGCCGCCGCCAGCGATGCGCATGCCCGCTCCCCAGCACCATGCCCGTTCAACAGCCGCCGACATCTCTCCGTGATGTTCCCCGCCGAGCGCGCCTTGTTCGGCGAGGGCGTCGAGGAGAAATTGCGCGACATCTTGCGCCTGTCGCGCGGTGACGAGTTTACCGATGGATTGCTCGGGTCCGGGCGCTTCGCCCTCACTGAGCGCCGCGAGAGTTCTGTAGGCGAAAAGATTTACGCCCTGAGATTCGAGATACCAATCGGCGACTTTTGCGCGCGTAACGGCGTCGTCGGACTTACGTTCCCGCGCATGACGGGCGGCGGCCCGCCAATCGATCAAGCCAATGTCTGCGCCGACATTCATGCGTTCGAACATTAGGGTCGTGAGCGCGCCCTGCCAGCCGGCGCCCGGCGCGGTGACGCGATGGCTGTCCGCAATTGTAACGTTTTCGAAGAAGACTTCGTTGAAATCGCTTTCTCCGCTCATCTGCCGGATCGGGCGTACGCTGATCCCAGGGGCCTTCATGTCGACTAAGAACATGGTGAGACCTGCATGCTTGGGCGCGTTCGCATCTGTGCGCGCGAGCAGAATGCCGTAGTCTGAAAAATGCGCGCCGCTGGTCCAGATTTTCTGACCATTGACGATCCAGTGGTCGTTCTCGCGCCGTGCGCGCGTCTGCAGCGCTGCCAAATCCGAGCCAGCGCTCGGTTCGGAAAACAATTGGCACCACACCTCTTCGCCGCGAATGCCGGGCGGCACATAGCGTTGCGCTAAAGTGGGCGCGAGGCTCGCAAGGGTTGGCAAACACATGCCAAGACCGATTTCATACACACCGAACGGCACACGAAATCGTGCTTCTTCTTGCCTGTAGATGATGTGCTGAACCGGCGTGCCGCCCGCGCCGCCCAAGGTCGGCGCCATCATGATCGCTGCGTATCCCGCCGCCGCCTTCTTAGCTTGCCACGCGCGCGCGAGCGGCAGCTTTTCCGCATCAGGCAACGCGCGAAATCCCGCGAGATCGTCGCCGTCGCTGCGCAGCTCTGCGTGGGCGTTGAGCCACGCGCGTGCGGTGGCTCGGTAGGCGGCTTGGTCGGGCGTATCGTCTAGATGCATCAAACTCAGCGGCGCGGCCGCTCCCCATCGATAAGGCGCCGCCCGAGGTCGTCGCGCCAAACCTGTGTTGAACCTAGAAACGCGGAAAGCGCGCGTGCGCGGCGATAATAGAGCTGAGGCGCCGCTTCCCAGGTGAAGCCGATTCCTCCGTGCACATGGACGCACACGCGCGCCGACATCTCGAACGCATCGCTGGCGCTGACATGTGCGGCGGCCGCAGCGAGGGGAAAATCGTCGCCGCCGGAGTTCATCGC
This sequence comes from Sphingomonas sp., assembly GCA_049318505.1. GTDB lineage: Bacteria > Pseudomonadota > Alphaproteobacteria > Sphingomonadales > Sphingomonadaceae > Sphingomonas_O. The sequence goes on from JBMOGG010000018.1 coordinate 5,401, forward strand.
CCAAAGTGCATAATAGGCATGCCCCCGAGCCGTCTCGAGTTTGACCCACACATCCGCCAGCGCATGCTTAATCGATTGGTACGAGCCGATGGCGCGCCCAAAAGCGGTTCGGTCTGATACGTAAGCGCGCGCGATCGCCAGGGCGGCGCCAGCGCTTCCAATTTGCTCAAACGCGAGCAACGTGGCGGCACGGTCCTTGGCGCGTTGGACGCTATCTTCGCCGCCAAGCCTCATGGCTGGGCAGTCCGCGAAGATGATCTCGGCCGCCGGCTTCGAAGCGTCCAGCGTGCGCAGGGCGCGCTTATCAATGCTTCCGCCCTCGTCGAGAGGCAGCAGAAAAAGAGATGTCGCATCGCCATCATTGGCGCGAACGATGAGCGCTTGCGCGGCAAGTCCATCGAACACGGGCCCGGCGCTTCCTGTTACCCGACCGTTGGTGACGCGAAGGCCTGACCCCAAATAGCCTGCCCCGACGGTTGCGCCCTGCGCCAACGCGGTGAGCCATTTCGATTTTGATTCAACGTCACCCTCGTTGAGCAAGGTTAGCCCGAACAGATAGAGAGTTGAGCCCAAAGGTGCCGGTGCGAGAGTTGCGCCTACAGCCTCGGCCGCCGCCGCGAGTGCGACAACATCGTCCGCACCCCCGTATGCCTCGGGCAACGCTGCCGCCAACACGCCAAGATCGCGTAGATTGTCCCAAGCGGATTTGTGAAAGCGCCAGTCTGGTTGCGACAGCGCCGCTCGTACATCTGCCAAAGGGCAGGCGCGCTGAAGCGCTCGCGATACGCTTTCAGCGAACGCTTGGTGCTCGCTCGAAAACGCGAAATTCATCGTCGCTCGCCTCGTCTCATTCTAGCGCGGAAATCACCTCTTGCATCGATTGAACGAACGGTCAATAAATGAAACAAAGGGAGATGCTTATGGTCGGCAAGGCTTATGTTCTGGGCGTTGGCATGGTGCCGTTCGCCAAGCCAGGACGCGGGCTCTCCTATGATGAGATGGGCGAAGACGCAGCGCGGCTCGCGCTCGCGGACGCTGGAATTGAGTATGCTGCCGTGCAGCAAGCTTACGTAGGTTTTGTCTACGGTGACTCCACGTCCGGGCAGAAGGCCGTGTATCGACTGGGGCACAGCTCTATTCCGGTCGTCAACGTCAACAACGCTTGTGCGACAGGATCGACGGCGTTGTTTCTCGCCCGTCAGGCCGTCGCAAGCGGTGCGGTCGATATAGCACTCGCACTCGGTTTTGAGCAGATGAATCCCGGTGCCCTGGGCGTCACCTACTCCGATCGCAAATCTATCATGGAGGAGCACGAGCGGATCGTGCTCAACAATCCTAAGGACGACCCCAGCGCGCCCATCGCCGCACGTATGTTTGGTGGCGCGGGCCTTGAGTATCAGGACAAATACGGCGCACGCACCGAAACCTTTGCTAAGATTTCGGAGAAAGCGCGAACGCATGCGGCGCGCAATCCGTTCGCGATTTTCCGCGAGCCGCTCAGCGTTGAGCAGATCATGGCCTCGCCGCCGATTTTCGGTCCGTTGACTCGCCTTCAATGTTGCCCGCCCACCTGCGGCGCGGCGGCGGCGATCATCGTATCGGAAAGCGCGCTGAAGCGGCTAGGCGGCCGCGCCGTGGAGATCGTGGCGCAAAGTATGCGCACCGATCCTGAATCCAGTTTCGATAGTGGCTCGATGATCTCGATGATTGGTTACGACATGGCGCGTCTGGCTGCGCAAGATGTCTACGAAGCGGCTGGCGTTGGACCCGAAGATGTCGACGTGGTCGAGCTGCATGATTGCTTCACCGCCAATGAATTGTTGACCTACGAGGCGCTGGGATTGGCTGAAGCCGGGGGCGCTGAGCGCTTCATATGGGATGGCGACAACACCTATGGCGGCAAGGTCGTCACCAATCCGTCGGGGGGATTGTTGTCCAAGGGCCATCCGCTCGGCGCGACTGGCCTGGCGCAATGCGCAGAACTGGTTTGGCAAGTGCGCGGTGACGCACAAGATCGCCAAGTCGAAGGCGCGCGCACTGCGCTGCAACACAACCTCGGTCTAGGTGGCGCCTGCGTCGTCAGCTTGTACCGGCCGGTGTAGAGTCAATGCGCAAGCTGCAAGCTCTTATCCTCGTCGCGTCGCTGGCACTCGCGGCCTGCGCATCAGTCAATCACGCAGACACGATAGAAAGTGCCTACGGCAACACCATGGTGGCGACGCTCGCGAACGGGGTCGAGGCGCGCTACTATTTCAATCGCGATGGAACATACTCTCTCGTCAATCGCGACGGCGTAGTGGTGAGCGGCGTGTTCGAGGTCGATGGCGATCAGATCTGCCGGACGCCAGCGGGCGGCACGCGCGCGTGCGCGCATTACGTAGATGGAAAATCGGTTGGAGACAGCTGGACACAGACCGCATCTGACGGATCGACCTATTCGGTCACGCTGAGAGCGGGGAGAGAGCCTTGATCAGCCGTGACTTGATCGGCCGAACTCATTCTCGATCAGTATTGGTCGAACGCGGGCCACTCAGCGCCTTTGCCCGCTCGATTGGCGAAACCAATTCGCTTTGTTTTGACGTCGAAGCAGCGCGCCAGCAAGGGCATCCGGATCTTGTTGTGCCGCCGAGCTATCTCTTCTCTTTATTGCTCTTCGCTGAGGCCGATCATCCTTGGGTCGTTGATCTTGGCGTCGATCTCAGCAAAATCCTGCACGGCGAGCAGCGCTTTGAGCATGACGGGCTGATCTTTGCTGGCGAGACGCTGACGCTAAAATCGGCGATCACCGAGATTTACGAAAAGCGCGGCGGTGCGCTGGAATTCGTCGAGCGGGCGACCGACGCCTTTGTGGACGAACAACGACGTGGACGGCTGGTGACGACATTGGTGGTGCGCCATGGTTGAAATCGGCCAAGAACTTCCCGCCCTTCAGTGCGGTCCGATAACGCGGACGACGTTGGCGCTTTTCGCAGGCGCATCCGGCGATCCCAATCCGATCCACATCGATAGCGATTTTGCGCGCGCCGCCGGCCTCGAAGATGTGTTTGCGCATGGCATGCTTTCAGTGGGCTATCTGGGGCGCCTGCTGACCAGTTGGGCGCCGCAAGAAAAATTACGGACCTGGTCCGTTCGCTTTCTGGCTGTCACGCCGGTGAGGGCGGAGCTCACGCTGACGGGGCGTGTTGAAGAAATATTCGATCAAGGCGGTGAGCGTGTCGCTCGCATCAAGCTCGCCGTGACGACGCAGGCAGGTGTTCAGACGGTCGCGGGCGAGGCGCTGGTAGCTCTTTAGGAGTGACATTTTTGAGACGCGCAGCGAAGTCTCGCTATTCAATTATTGACCAAGCGGTCGGTCAATGATGGTATCGTAAACGGAACAGTCAGGCGGCGTGGCCGTCGTGCAGGGGAGGCGGATATGAAGTGGAAGCTCTTATCGACAGGCGTACTGTCGGCAAATGCGTTGATGCTCGCGATGGCGCCGACGCCAAGCTTCGCCCAGGACGGCGCAACAAGCATTGAAGACATCATCGTCACGGCGCGGCGGCGCGAAGAGTCAGTACAGGACGTGCCGGCCTCGCTGTCTGTTGTGGGTGCAGATGAAGCGCAAGCGCGCGGCGCCAATCGGGTCCGGGACCTCGAGGCCGCGACACCTAACGTGCTCTTTACGGGAAGCGAAAACAATTCGCTGACGCGAGTGAGCGTGCGCGGGCTTGAGTCACAGGCGCGTCAGAACGTTGGCACCGAATCCGGCTTGGGTGTTTACGTCGATGGCGTCATCCAAGGCCGACTGACGTCATTCAATCAAGAAATTCCTGATCTTGACCGGGTCGAGTTCCTCCGTGGGCCACAAGGAACTCTGTACGGGCGAAACAGCATTATGGGCGCGATCAATGTGATCACGCGCCAGCCTGACTTAGACGAAGCTCGTTTCGAACTTAATGGACGCATCGCAGAATTGGGCGAGAGGACGGGCTCTTTCTATGGCTCGACGCCGCTCGGTGAATCGGCAGCGGCCAGCCTTTCACTTTTCAGCATTCAACGGGATGGCTACGTTCACAACTTTGCTACCGGCAACGATGTTGGCACCGACGACACCCAAGGTGGGCGTCTCAAGTATCTGCTGGAGCCAGGCGGATCCTGGCGCATCACCCTGGCGGCCGATGCGCTGCGAGACGATAGCGTTGGAACGAGTTCACGCCGGACCGTTGGCCCATTCTCGACGCCCGATCCTTACACGACGAACACAGATGTCGAGTCCCTGTCCCGTCGCGATGTCGGCGGATTCTCCGCAACGGTTGAGGTGGATGTACTTGGCGGGCACCGGCTGACCTCAATCAGCGCTTATCGGTGGGCGAACAACGATCGCCTGAGCGACGGCGATGGGACGCCGGTGGTTGATACGATCAACTCCCAAGTTAGCGATCAAGAGCAGTTTAGCCAGGAAGTGCGCCTGGCTTCTCCCACCGGTGGACGTTGGGACTACGTCCTTGGCGCCTACTTCTATAACCAGACAATCTATGGCAAAACCGCGGGCACCATCATCGGGCTCGGTTCGGCGTCGATCTTTGGCGACATCGAAACGACTTCGCTTGCTGCATACGGAAACCTCGATTTCCATATTACTGACCAGCTCACACTGAACGCTGGTGTCCGCTTCACGGATGAAGACAAGGAATTGTCTTATCAGCAGATCGGGATCGTACCGTTCGTGCCATCCATCGCGCCGGGTCGCGATACGCTTTCAGACAACGATGTCTCGCCAACAATTGGGCTTCGCTATGAACCTACCGACGACTTGATGTTCTACATCACGGCGGCGCGTGGCTATCGCAGTGGCGGCTGGAACGTAGAGCCACAGACGTCCGCTGCAATCACTAGCTTTGGACAATTGCGGTTTGACTCTGAAACTCTGCTCAGCACCGAAATAGGCGCTAAGACACAATGGTTTGACGGTCGTTTGCAAATAAACGGCGCGATCTTTCAAATCGAGTACGACGATCTACAAGTGGCGACGCGCGTACCATTACCTCTACCGTTCCCGCCCGGTCTGTTTGCCAGCGTTGTGACGAACGCAGCTACGGCTGAGGCGCAAGGAGCCGAACTCGAATTCCGCGCGACTCCAACGGACAACTTTAGCTTTGGTGGCGTGTTCGGCTGGGTCGACACCGAGTATACAGACTACGTCCAACCAGGTCCTGTGCCGCTGGTGTTCACCGGCAAGGAACTCAACGGCGCGCCGGATTTCACGGCGGGCGCATTTGCAGAGTATACGTTTGCACTGGGCAACCTAGGTTCGCTGACGGCGCGCGGCGACTACAGGCACGTCGCCACTTACTTTACGGAGCGCACGAATGACCCGCGTATGGAAATCCCAGAGACAGACGTCTTCAACGCTCGGCTGACCTATCTGAGCGCTGACGGGCAAATTCGCGCTGCTCTGTTCGCCAACAATGTGACAGATGAAGAGATCGTCGTTAGCCGGATCACCAACGGCGCAGGCACGCTCCAATCTGTCGACTATGCACGCCCACGCGTGGTTGGTATTGAACTCGGCTACAGGTACTAGGGGCGATGGGGAGGCGCGGCAGGACCTGTCCAGCTGCCGCGCCGGCCCGACCAAACAGAATCAGAGATAATGGCTAAGCCACGGATCGGAATTTCCCCCGACAACGAATGGCGAGAAGGCAATCCCTCCCGCGCTTTCTACTTCTTGGATGCCCAGAATTTCGTGGCGCTCAAAAAGGCGCGCGCGCTCTCGTTCATGCTCGTCCATGACCTTGGTGCGGTTGAGGACTATCTTGATGCGCTCGATGGGATCGTGATTTCGGGCGGGGGCTATCAGTTTGAAGATCCCGTCACGTTGATCTGTCCGAACGACACACACGCGCCCGCAGAGAAGCGCGCGCGCCTTGATTTTGAGTGGGCGCTGATTGAAGCGGCTCTCAGGCGGGATATGCCCGTGTTGGCAGTATGTGGGGGCGTGCAAACTCTAAACGCGGTCCTTGGCGGCAAGCTTGTCGTCAGCTTAGCCGAGGCCAATCCCGCCTGGTCGCGACATCGCGACCCTCCGTTCAACAAGTTGAGCCATGATGTGACGGTTTTGGAACACACGCTGCTCCATCGCCTCACCGGCTCGAACGTGTTTGCCGTTAACAGTCTTCATCGCCAGGGCATCATCGAAATCGGACCAGATATCATTGCGAGCGCTTCAGCCGATGACGGGGTCGTCGAGGCAATCGAGGCACCTCAATATCGGTTTTGCCTGGGTGTCCAATGGCACCCCGAATTTGATTTGACGCCCGCCGATCAACTTATCTTCGACGGATTTGTGCGCGCCTGCCAACGATGAGCCGCGGTATCGACGCCCAACCACGTATCGGCGTCACTGCCGGCGTTGAACTACGCGATGGCGCCATTCCGCCTCGCCACGGCTACATGTCGGACAGCCAGATTCATCGCGCGCTCGCCGAGGCAGGCGCCGCGCCCATAATCCTGCCGCACCATATCGATGCGATCGACACGTTTCTTGATATGGTCGATGGGGTGCTTATCGCTGGCGGCGGCTATCAGTTTCCTGATCCGTTGACCCTGATCTCGGCCGAAGCGTCAAACGAACTGGGCGAAAGCGCATTTCGGACGCGAGCGTCGTTTGAGCTTGCGCTCGCGCGTGCCTGTCTCAACCGCGATATGCCCACGCTTGGCATTTGCGGCGGCTTTCAGGTGATGAACTCCATTCTGGGCGGCAAGCTTGTCGTGAACCTTGCTGCCGAGCGACCGGCCTGGGGCGCGCATCTCGCCCCGCCAGCAAATTTCCTCGTGCACGATTTGGAGATTCGTCCCAACACAATGTTGCGCGCATTGGTGAAGGACGCGCGTATCGTCGTGAATAGTCTGCACCGGCAGGGGGTCGTCGAAACTGGCGCGGAGGCTGTCGCGGCCGCGGTTTCCGATGACGGCCTGATAGAAGCACTTGAAGTTCAGCGACATCCATTTTTCTTGGGCGTGCAATGGCATCCCGAGTTTCTGCTCAGTGCTGCCGATCGTGATCTTATGCAAGGTTTCGTGGCAGCCAGCGCGACGCAACGATCGAGGTTGAGATGAAGTTGTTTTTTGGCGGACTGGCGACGGAAACGAATTCGTTTTCCCCGATCCCGATCGGACTCGAATCCTTTGAGGCGCTGCGGGGGCCCGCGGTGGCTGCCGAGGCGATCCCTGTACGTGCGCGCGAACTGGGCCTTGATGTCGTGTGCGGTCTTTATGCGCATGCGGCGCCCGGCGGGTTGGTGCGCCGCGACGTGTATGAATCTCTTCGCGATGAATTGCTCGACCAATTGCGTGCGGCGGGCCCGGTCGACATCGTCGCGCTATCCATGCACGGCGCCATGATGGCGTTCGGGTATGACGATTGTGAGGGCGATATCCTCGCGCGCGTCCGTGAGATTGTTGGGCCGAGCGTTACAGTTGGCGCCGTATTCGATCCGCACAGTCATTTGTCGCCTGAAATGCAACGCTACGCCGACGCGTTGCTGTTCTACCGCGAAAATCCACACACCGACATCGACGAACGTTCCCGCGAACTTGTCGACCTGCTCGTGCGTATAGCTCGGCGCGAGGTGCGGGCTGAAACCTCGGTGTTCGATTGCCGGATGGCGGATTTGTTTCAGACTAATCGCGAGCCGATGCGTAGCTTCGTCGATCGTATGCGGGCGCTGGAGCGGGGCAACGTTCTCAGTATTTCCGTCTGCCACAGCTGGCGACGCGGCGATGTGCCTTTCATGGGCACCAAGATCGTAGTCATCACCGACAATGCTCGCGCCGAGGGCGATGCACTCGCTGAGCGCTTGGGCATGGAATTGTTTAGCATGCGCGGCATTGCACATGCGCGCGCTGTACCACTACAGGAAGCAGTTGAGCGGGTGCTAGCAGCTAAACACGCTCCGATTCTGTTAGCGGACATCTCCGACAATCCCGATTGTGGCGCGCCTGGCGACGCAACCTACGCGGTGCGCGCCTTGCTGGACGCGGGCGTCAGCAACATAGCGTGGGGCGCTTTGTGGGATCCGCTCGCGACACGCTTTGCTGTAGAGGCGGGCGTCGGCGCACGCTTGTCGATGCGCATCGGAGGAAAAGCCTGCGCGCTATCGGGCGAACCGTTGGATCTCGACGTGGTGGTTAAAGCCGTGAACCCGCACGCCAAGCAAACCACGAGCGGCGGCGAAATCCCAATGGGTACGACGGCTGCGCTTGTCGCCGACGGCCTTGAGATTGTTGTCACGGACCATAAGCGCCAAACCTTCGGTCCAGATCTCTTTACCGATCTCGGTGTTGATCTGGCGACTAAGCGAGTGATCGTCGTGAAGTCTGCGCAGCACTATCGCATTATGTTCGAGAAACATTTCGCCGAGGATATCCCAATCGATTCACCAGGCGTGTGCATCTCCGACATCCGCAAGCTGCCGTTGAAGCGGATCCCGCGGCCGATGTGGCCTTTTGACGAACATCCGTTTGGTGAGAAAAAGGCGTCGCAATCATGAGTGCCGACCTTGATATCGGCGCTTTGATCGATGCCCAGGTGGCCGCGTATAACGACCATGACCTCGATCGCTTCCTCAGTTTCTATACCGAAGACTGGCAGTTCTATGATTTCCCCAATGCTTTGCGGTTCGAGGGCCGCGAGGCCGCGCGTGCGCGCTACGGGGCGCTTTTTGAAGCAAATCCACGCCTAAACGCGCGCATCGCTACTCGTATTGTCGCTCCACCGTTCGTAGTTGATCATGAATCTCTCTATGGGCACGAGCGACGCGCCGACGGGGTTAGCGGAGTGGTCACGTATCAATTCGCCGGACCGCTTATTGCGCGGGTTTGGTCAGGAGGGTGGTCGGACAGCCAAATCCAGCAGGAGCGGCGGACGACCTCAAGGACGGTGAGTATGCAGCGTTTCGAGACAACGGAGCGGATGAGTCAGGCGGTCGTACACGGAGATCTAATCTTCCTATCCGGGCAAGTCGATAAGACGAAAAGGGATACAGTAGCGGAGCAAACCGCAGCCGTTCTTTCTCGGATTGATGCGCTGCTCGACGCCGCCGACAGCGACAAGGCCCACATCATTTCGGCCAACATCTGGCTCGCTGATATCGGCAGCTTCGCAGAGATGAATTCGGTTTGGGACAAATGGGTCGCGCCCGGCGCAACGCCTACCCGCGCCACTGTTGAGGCAAGACTCGCCGATCCCAAATACCATGTGGAGATAGCTGTCATCGCGGCGCGGAAGGCCCCGTAACAGTTGGACGGTTTCAGCCGTTGACGGTGGTGATGTGGGCAGACCGGAGTGCTGGGTGTACCAGTTGGCCGCTCGCCGAAAAGTGTCACCGCCGATGTGCAAGCGTCGTTTGGAGTCAGCAAATGGACCGTGAGCAATGCGCGCCCCCAGGATTGCTAAATGCAGATGACAGCATTGTTCTGCTCATCGACCTCCAGCAGCCCTTCCTAAAAAAATTGGAGGCTGAAGAAAGCGCGCGCGTTGTTGATCATTGTCGGTTTATCGTGGAAGTGGCACAGCGCTTCGTATTCCTCCGGTGAATCCCGCCTCAGCCGGACAAGGCGGGATTCACCAGAGGAATACCGTACATCATGACGACCGTCCGGATCACCTCCGGCGAACTGTCAAAGTAGCGAAACGGGTTGGTCTATTTGGCCATGGCGATCACGCTAGGCGGCCGCGATTATCGGGTGGCTAAGTTTGGGCTGACAGAGCCCTCCCGAGTATTGGGGACAGATCAGTCTGTCGAAGCAGATCAGGCCTTGGGTGCACCGCTGAGAAACATCGTGGCCGCCATGCTGGCAATTTCCCGTGAGCTTATCGAACCTTGCGGATCAAACCATGTATGGGTCCAGTTCAACATGCCGAAAAACATCATCACGATGGCGCGCCTTCGCGGCCGGTTTTTTGCGAGATCGGGGCGAAGCTGGAGCAGCAGACGGTCAACGACGTCTAGCAAGGTGCGTTGGTGGTCCACGATTTCCTGGCGTCGAGTGTCAGGTAGATTGCTGAGTTCGTTGAGCAGAACCTTCTGATTGGACTGGGCACCCTCGTAGCGCTGCATCAAATCGTTCGCTAGCTGCCGAATCTTGACTTCTGTGCTGCTTTCGCTCCGTTCGATCGCCACGGCGGCTTCGACCAGACGCTGAACGTGCGAATTCATCACGTCGAAGAGTATGTCCTCTTTTGATGGATAGTAATGATAGATCAGAGACTTAGAAGTCGCGCCTGCTGCTGCGATCTGTGCGATTGAAGCGCCAAGAAACCCGTGCCGAGCATAGAGTCCAGCAGCGGCCTCCCTAATCGCCTCGCGTCGCCTGTCGTAATCGGCTGCCTGCGTGCGCGCCATGGCCGTATTCCCCGGATTCGCTGTCCTGATTAGTCCCTGAGGTCATGCAAGACCAGTAGACAGCGACCCTCGCCCGCTGGACGCATCGTATTCGCAAGCTGGCTCCGGACCGGCGTGACCCGTCCTCTGGCGATGTCCTCCCAGTCCTTGCCAGCGGAGAGGTTTGTCCGCGATCTCTATGCTCCCGGTCCTCAGATGGCGTTCATGGTCAGAAGTTCGTAGGTCGCCACGGCCTCCTCGTCCTGATTTGTAACCGATACGTCCCAACGTACTTCGCCGTATTCGTCATTGCGTTGGCTCTTCGCCTTGGCAGTCAGTCGGACCTGGATAGCATCACCGGGTGAAACCGGCTTCAGGAAGCGCAGATTGTCCAGCCCGTAGTTGGCCAACACCGGCCCAGGCGCAGGATCGACGAACAGACCTGCGGCGAACGACAGGATCAAATAACCGTGGGCTACCCTTCCCGGAAAGAACGGATTGGCGGCCGCAGCCTCGTCATCCATGTGAGCGTAAAAGGTGTCGCCCGTAAACTCGGCGAAATGCTCGATATCCTCGAGGCTTATCACGCGCGGGGCAGTCAGGATCGACTTGCCGATCTCGAGTTCGCCGAAGGTCAGGCGGAAAGGATGCGGCAGCTCGTTGTCCACTGGCGAACCATTGAGCCAGCGATGTCCCAAGGCGGCGATCATGCGCGGCGAGCCCTGCAGCGCAGTGCGTTGCATGTAGTGAAGCACGCCACGCACGCCGCCCATCTCCTCCCCGCCGCCCGCTCGTCCCGGGCCCCCATGGACCAGGCCGGGCAGGGGCGATCCATGGCCCGTGGATTCCCGAGCGCAGTCACGGTCCAGGATCAGGACCCGGCCGTGCCAGGCAGCAGCCCCGGCAATGAAGGATGAGGCCACGTCAGTGTCATAGGTGAACAACGACATCACCAGCGACCCTTGACCACGATTGCAGAGCGCCACCGCGTCCGCGACGTCGCGATAGGGCATCAGTGTCGATACCGGCCCGAAGGCTTCCTTGTCGTGAACACTCGACGCATCCCAAGGCGTGTCGCAGCGCAGGAGGATTGGTGAAAGGAAGGCACCGTCCGGAGCAGGGGGCACGTCGGGATCACCGAAGACGATGCGTGCCTCCTTCGCCAGTTCCGCAACGACCTCGCGAACGTCGCGAAGCTGTCGGGTGCTGACCAATGCCCCCATGGTGACCCCTTCGACCGTTGGATCGCCGACGACTACCTTTGCCAACTGGACGGATAGCGCTTCCTGCACCGCGTCGATCAGGTCTGCCGGTACGAAGGCCCGGCGAATGGCGGTGCATTTCTGGCCCGCCTTGGTCGTCATCTCCCTGACGATTTCCTTGACGAAGAGATCGAACTCAGGCGCTTCAGGCGTCACGTCCGGCCCGAGGACCGTAGCGTTCAGGCTATCACGTTCAGCAACGAACCGGACGCTCTCGCGGGCGAATACGACGTGCGACTGCAGCTTCTGGGCTGTCGCCGCCGAACCGGTAAAGGAGACGATGTCCTGGCAGGTGAGGTGGTCAAGGAGATCGCCCGTGGACCCGGATATCAGTTGCAGCGCGCCGTCGGGCAAGACGCCAGCCTCCAGCATTATGCGCACGCAGGCCTCGGTGACATAGGCTGTTGAGGACGCCGGCTTGACGATCGCGGGCACGCCGGCAAGCAATGTCGGGGCAAGCTTTTCGAGCATACCCCAGACCGGGAAGTTGAAGGCGTTGATATGGACGGCCACGCCTTGGATCGGCGTGTAGATATGTTGTCCAACGAAGGTGCCGCGCTTGGACAGCGGCTCGATTGGGCCGTCCAGCAGCATCGTGTCGTTGGGCAGCTCTCGCCGACCCTTCGAAGCATAGGCGAAGAGAGTGCCGGCGCCGCCTTCGATGTCGATCCATCCGTCGCTACGCGTCGCCCCGGTGTGGGCCGAAAGGACATAGAGTTCTTCCTTGCGAGCAATGACCGCCTCGGCGAGCGCCTTGATCATGCGGGCGCGGTCGTGGAACGTCATCTCCCTGAGCGTAGGACCGCCCTGGGCGCGAGCATGAGCGGCCATGGCTGCAAAATCGATGCCGTTGGACCCGATGCTGGCCACTGGTGCGCCGGTGATGGCAGAGATGACCGGCTCAAGCCCGTCGCTGGCTTCGTACCAGGCGTCGCGGACGTAACTTTTCAGGACGGCGAAGGTCATGGATAGCGTCTTTCGTTGAAGGATCAGCGGCCCTTGAAGATCGGCTTGCGCTTTTCGAGGAAGGCGGCGACGCCCTCCCGGTAATCTTCGGTTCGGCCCAATGCGCGCATGGCGTCGCGCTGGAGGTCGAGTTCGACGTCCAGGCTGTTCTGCCAGCTTTGGCGGATCATTCGCTTGGTCGCGGCCAGTCCGGCGGTAGGGGCTGTGGCGAAGCCCGCGACCACTGCGTCAGCGGTCGCGGCGAGGTCTATATCGTCGACGACCTGCCAGATGAGGCCGTAGGCTTCCGCCGTCTCGGCCGGGATTGGCTTGCCCGTGAGCGCCATGCCCAAAGCGCGCGCTTGTCCGACAAGTCGAGGGAGGATCCAGGTGCCCCCGCTGTCCGGAACCAGTCCGATCGCGGCGAATGATTGGATGAATTTGGCTGATCTCGCCGCAATGACGATATCGCACGCTAAAGCTATATTGGCCCCCGCCCCTGCCGCGACGCCATTGACGGCGCAGACCACAGGGAACGGCAAGGCGACCAAACGTCGGATCAAGGGATTGTAGTAGGCCTCCACTGAGGCACCGAGATCCATCGCCGCATCGCCCTGGGCTATCTCGCGATCCGACAAGTCCTGTCCAGCGCAGAAGCCGCGGCCTGCACCCGTCAACAAAAGAGTCCGCACAGACACGTCAGCTTCGACTTTCGAGAGTGCATCTTGAAGTTCGCGGTGCATCGCAACGGTGAAGCTGTTCAGCCGATCCGGACGATTCAGGGTGAGGCGCGCCACTCTATCGGCGATGCTGAAATCGATGGTTTCATACGCCATTCGCACCCCTAACCTTGCTTGATCAGGGGGCTTCATAAAGAAGACCGAACGGACGGTCAATTATTGCAGAAAGGCCATCGCGGGACTATGCCTGATGCACTGGGCCGTTCCAGCACGCAAATTCCGGTGACAATCATGGCCGAAGCGTTCGTGTGCGACGCAGTCCGCACACCCATTGGCCGTTTCACTGGCGGGCTTGCTACCGTGCGTCCAGACGACCTTGGGGCCATCCCATTGCGAACCCTGATCATGCGTAATCCGGGGGTAGACTGGAGCCGACTCGACGACTTGGTGCTGGGCTGCGCCAACCAGGCCGGCGAGGACAACCGCAATGTCGCCCGCATGGCGGCATTGCTGGCGGGGTTGGGTGAGGCTGCGCCGGGTGCCACGATCAATCGACTGTGTGGATCGGGCCTGGACGCCGTCGCGATAGTGTCGCGTGCGATCAAAGCCGGGGAAGCTGATCTCTGTATCGCCGGCGGCGTCGAAAGCATGACACGTGCGCCGTTCGTCATGGGGAAGGCCGAATGCGCCTTCTCGCGCGTCGTTGAAATGTTCGACACAACATTGGGCTGGCGCTTCATCAATCCGGAGATGAAAGCGCAGTTCGGCGTCGATTCCATGCCGGAAACGGGTGAAAATGTCGCCGCTCAATTCGGCATCTCGCGCGAGGATCAGGACGCCTTCGCAGTCCGCAGTCAAACGCGTGCCGCTTCCGCCCAAGCGTCGGGTCGACTGGCCGCCGAGATCACCGCCGTCACTATCGCTCAGAGGACAGGCCATGCGATCGTGGTGGATCGCGACGAGCATCCTCGCACAACTTCCATGGAGGCCTTGGCCAAACTGAAGCCGATCGTTCGTCCGGACGGGACCGTTACGGCGGGGAACGCCTCGGGCGTCAATGACGGCGCTGCGGCGGTCATCGTCGCTTCCGAAGCAGCGGTGAAAATCCACAATTTGACACCCCGTGCCAGGGTCCTGGCCACGGCTGTCGTCGGCGTACCTCCGCGGATCATGGGCATTGGCCCCGCGCCGGCCTCTCTCGCTGCCTTGGCGCGGGCCGGCCTGTCCGTCACCGACATGGACCTCATCGAGATCAACGAGGCGTTCGCCTCCCAAGCCCTTGCCGTCTTGCGCCAGCTCGGGCTGCCGGAGGATGCGGACTTCATCAACCCGAACGGCGGCGCTATCGCCTTGGGACATCCGCTCGGCATGTCCGGCGCGCGCCTGTTGCTGACCGCAGTCGAGGAGCTCCAGCGGACCGGCAAACGCTATGCGCTGTGCACCATGTGCATTGGTGTGGGGCAAGGAATTGCAACTGTCATTGAGCGCGTCTGATCGGTAGAGGAAATTAGGTGACCGAACGGTCGGTTAATGATAGAGCAGGCTCAGTCGGGAGGTCGTGATGTACAGTGTCGAGTTGAAGTCTGGTGAGCAGCAGCGCGCCAGCCCCGCCGTAGAGGATCCAGCCCATCTGGCAGCGTTCGAGGCCCGGGTTGCCGCTGACGCCTTCATCGAGCCCAAGGACTGGATGCCGGAGGCCTACCGAAGAACGTTGATCCGTCAGATCTCACAACATGCTCACAGCGAGATTGTCGGCATGCTCCCGGAAGGCAACTGGATCAGCCGCGCCCCGTCCCTTCGGCGAAAGGCCATCCTTCTCGCAAAGGTGCAGGATGAGGCGGGTCATGGTCTCTATCTCTACTGCGCGGCCGAGACCCTGGGCGCTTCGCGGGACCAGATGACCGAGGCGCTTCTTTCCGGGAAGGCGAAATACTCGACCATCTTCAACTATCCGACCGTGACTTGGGCCGACATCGGCACGATTGGCTGGCTGGTCGATGGCGCGGCCATCATGAATCAGGTCCCGCTTCAGCGAACTTCCTATGGACCCTATGCGCGAGCAATGGTGCGGGTCTGCAAGGAAGAGAGCTTCCACCAGCGCCAGGGATACGAGGCCGTCATGGCGCTTGCGGCCGGTACGCAGGCCCAGAAATCCATGGCGCAGGATGCACTGAACCGCTGGTGGTGGCCGTCCCTCATGATGTTCGGGCCTCCTGACGATCAGTCGCCGAATACCGAACAGTCAATGCGCTGGCGGATCAAACGCGACACCAATGACGAGTTGCGACAGAAATTCGTCGACATCACCGTGCCCCAAGCGGAAGCCATCGGCCTTGCCATTCCAGATGCCGACCTTCGCTGGAACGAGAGCAAGAAGGGCTATGACTTCGGCGCGGTTGATTGGGATGAGTTCTTCGCCGTCGTGCGTGGCGAAGGGCCAGTCGCGAAGGAGCGTATCGAAGCCCGTCGGCGCGCTTGGGCCGATGGCGAGTGGGTGCGTGAGGCCGTGATGGTCCATGCCGGGAAACAGGCCGCCAAGGTCGCGGCCTGACGGCTAACACGTGTCGAGGGAGATTGAGACATGACTAGTGAGCTGCCGCTCTGGGAAGTCTTCATGCGCGCCAGAAACGGGCTGTCGCACCGACACGTGGGCAGCTTGCACGCCGCCGATGCGCGCATGGCCATCGAGGGGGCACGAGATGTCTACACGCGCCGGCTGGAAAGCGTGAGCCTGTGGGTCGTCCCCTCGGTGGCGATCACTGCCTCTGACCCGGGTGAAAGCGCATCCCTCTTCGAGCCCGCGCAAGACAAGGTTTACCGCCACCCGACCTTCTATGTCGTCCCTGACAACATCACTCACATCTGACGATGGCACCTCGTGATCGTGC
This sequence comes from Sphingomonas sp., assembly GCA_049318505.1. Lineage (GTDB taxonomy): Bacteria > Pseudomonadota > Alphaproteobacteria > Sphingomonadales > Sphingomonadaceae > Sphingomonas_O. The sequence goes on from JBMOGG010000018.1 coordinate 21,543, forward strand.
CCTGCTGGAACTGGCGCTGCGCCTGGGCGACGACGCCCTGATACTAGGGCAAAGGCTCGGAGAGTGGTGCGGCCACGCCCCTACGCTCGAGGTCGATCTCAGTCTTACCAATATTGCGTTGGACCTGATCGGGCAGGCCCAGCATTTTCTCGCCTATGCGGGGGAGTTGGAAGGCGAGGGGCGCGACGCTGACAAGCTGGCCTTCCGTCGGGACGTGCTGGAGTTCCGGAATTGCCTTTTGGTCGAACAGCCCAACGGCGACTTCGCGCGCACGATGACGCGTCAGTTCCTGTTTTCAACCTGGCAGCATCTGCTGATGGAGCAGCTCGCCCAGAGCCGTGACCCCCGTCTCGCGGGCGTCGGGGCCAAGGCGGTCAAGGAGGTCACCTATCACGCCCGTCTGGCGTCCGACTGGGTGGTTCGCCTCGGCGACGGCACCGAGGAAAGCCGGCGGCGGATGACCGAGGGCTTGGACTGGACCTGGCGTTTCGTTGACGAATTGTTCGAGGTCGATGCGTCCGAAGCTGAGTTGGTCGCCGTGGGCGTGGCCGTTGACCGGCCGGCGTTGCGCCCGGCATGGGATGCACGGGTCGGTGATGTTCTGGGTCGCGCGGGCCTGTCGGCTCCAATCGTGAAGCGGGGCGTTTCCGGTGGCCGGACCGGACGACACAGCGAGCACCTCGGCCACATGCTGGGTGAAATGCAGTTCCTCTCCCGGGCCTATCCGGACGCGGTCTGGTGACCGTGTGCCAGACGCTGAACGTGCCGGACGCTGCGCTTGAAGCCGTGCTCGCTGGTGTTCCCGATCCCGAAATCCCGGTCGTCACGGTGGTCGATCTCGGCATCCTTCGGGGAGTTCGAGTACGGCCTGACGGTGGGCGGGAAGTGGTCCTGACGCCCACCTACACCGGTTGCCCTGCAACCTTGGCCATCGAGGCGAGCGTGCGCTCAGGGCTCGATGCGGCAGGTTTTAGGGACGTGACAGTGGTCACAGAGCTGTCGCCGCCGTGGAGCACAGACTGGATTACAGACGCCGGCAGAGAAAAATTACGTGCCTATGGGATCGCTCCGCCGGAGAAGGACGCGGCTCGAAACAGCCTCAAGCCTGAAGCACCAGCCCAATGCCCCCAGTGCGGCTCTTGTCGCACCCATGAAGTCAGCCGCTTTGGATCGACTCCATGCAAGGCGCTTTGGCGCTGCGAGGCCTGCGCCGAGCCCTTTGATCGCTTTAAATGCCTCTAGGCCCATCATGACCGCAAAGTCCGATTTCCACAGGCTACGGGTCGCCGAGGTTCGTCGCGAGACCGTTGACGCGGTGTCCATCCTGTTCGATGTGCCCGATAGGCTGGCGTCGGTCCTGGCGTTTGAACCGGGTCAATACCTGACCCTACGCCACGAGATCGCTGGCGAAGACATTCGCCGCAACTATTCCGTCTGCGCCTCGCCACTGGACGGCGAGCTGCGCGTCGCTGTCAAACGGGTCGGTGGTGGTCGCTTTTCCACCTTTGCCAACGAAACGCTGCAGGCCGGCGATCTGCTGGACGTGCTCAAGGCAGCCGGACATTTCACGGCGACCTTCGATCCGGCCAAGGCCCGGACCTATGTTGCGTTCGCCGCAGGCTCTGGGATTACCCCGGTGTTGTCCCTGGTCAAGACCGCGCTGCTGGTCGAACCCGAAAGCCGGTTTACAGTCTTCTACGGTAACCGCGTGAGCGCCAACATCCTGTTCCATGAAGAGCTTTCGGCGCTCAAGAACCGTTTCATGGGTCGGCTGTCTGTCTTTCATTTTCTTACGAGCGAGGAAGAGGAGATCGCCCTCTTCAACGGTCGCCTGGACCGAGCCAAATGCGACGAAATCCTCGACTGTCTCGTCGAACCATCCGAAATTGATCTGGCTTTCGTCTGTGGCCCCGAAGACATGATGCAGGCCGCCGAGCAAGCTCTGCAGGCTACCGGTGTGCCGGCGTCCAGGATCCTGTTGGAACGCTTCGCCAACGCGGGGTCCAGCGCCATCCTCGACGAGGCGGCAAAGGCCCGAGTCCAGGCTGCGGCGGGAATTCCCATGCGTGTTGTTCTTGATGGCCGTAGGCTCACCGTCGCCTTCGACGCCGACCAGGGCAATATTCTTGACAGCGTCCGAGCCGCGGGAGCTCCGGCGCCCTTTGCCTGCAAGGGCGGCGTTTGCGCCACCTGCAGGGCCAAGCTTATCGAGGGCAGGGTTGAGATGCGGATCAACTACGGCCTGACGCCAGAAGAGGTGGCACAGGGCTACGTGTTGACCTGCCAGTCAACGCCAGTCGGCGAAGGCGTTGTCTTGAGCTATGACGCATGATGGACTTGGGGCTTGTCGCCGTATGTGGGGCTGGGGCAATGGGCTCCGGCATTGCCCAAGTCGCCGCTCAGGCGGGTCACTCCGTAGTCGTCTTTGACACCTCGGACGCGGCGCTCGCTCGTGGCCTGACGGCTGTCGAGACCAGCCTCGCCGGCCTGATCAAGCGCGGACGATTGAGTTCTGCGGCAGCTGAGGCGTTCGCGCGCAAAATCGCATGGACGACCCGGATTGAAGACATCGGCGATGCGGTGCTCGTGATCGAGGCCATCATCGAGGACGCCGATAGTAAAGCGAAACTGTTTGATCGCATCGAGGCCGTCGTCGCCGAAACGGCCATCCTGGCCACCAATACGTCTTCGCTTGCGGTGTCGGGGCTGGCTGCGGTTCGCGCGGTCCCCGGCCGGTTCCTGGGACTTCATTTCTTCAATCCGGCGCCGGTGATGAAGCTTGTCGAGGTGATCCGCGGCGTCGCGACAGAACCGGCTGTGGTTGATGAAGCGATGCGGCTGATGGGCGCCTGGGGCAAGTCTGCTATCTGCGTGCGCGACGTTCCCGGCTTTATCGTCAATCGGGTCGCGCGGCCTTATTACGCTGAAGGATTCCGCGCCTTGGGCGAAGGCGCGGCTCGACCTGAGGTGCTCGACACCCTGTTCCGAAAAGCGGCCGGTTTTCGCATGGGGCCGCTGGAGCTGGCCGATTTGATCGGTCAGGACATCAATTTCGCGGTCGCGAGGTCAGTCCATGACGCCTGTTTCGGCACGCCCCGTTTTGCGCCCCAGCCTGCCCAAGGGGCGCTGGTCGAGGCGGGCCTGCTCGGCCGGAGATCGGGACGCGGCGTTTATGACTATCGTATCGGCGGCGCGCCAACCGTCGACGGCCCCGGCGAGTCAGAGACGCCAGGCCACATCGTTATCGGTGCGGAGGTCGATCCCGTGTTGGCCAGCCTCGTCGTCGCTGCTGGCGGTATCCCCGGCGGCATTCCGAGCAATTGCATTGAGGCTGACGGTGTGTTGGTCGCCATCTCTGACGGCCGCCTTGCCGCAACCTGGGCCGAGCAGCACGGCAAACCCGTGGTCCTCCTGGATTGGAGCGCTCGGGATTCGGAATCGTGCGGCTTCGCGGTCTCCGCGGCGGCGGCGCTGCCGGTTGCCAGAGGCTTACTGGCGGCTATCGGTCGCGAGGCGCTCGAACTGGCGGATAGGCCGGGTTTGATTATTCTCCGAACACTGGGCCAGGTGGCCAATGCGGCAGGCGATGCTGTTCGCGATCGGGTCGCCGAACCGGCCGAAATCGACCAGGCGATGCGGCTTGGCGCCAACTATCCTTTTGGCCCCTTGGCATGGGCCGAAGCCTATGGCCACGCACGACTAATCCGAACCATGGAAAACATCGCTCGCAAAACGGGCGAAGCGATGTACCAGCCTTCAGAATACTTCCGGAGCACGCCATGAGCCAGTCTTCGGATATTCTGATCGTGGAACGCCCGGCCGTTGGCGTAGTTGTCCTCAGGATGAACCGGCCGGATCAGCGCAACGCGCTGGCGACCAGTCTTCTCACCGCACTCGCCGATGCTCTTGGGGCTGCGGCCGAAAACGACGCGGTGCGCTGCGTCGTCGTCACAGGATCCGAGCGGGTCTTTGCGGCCGGTGCTGATATCAGAGAAATGGCATCCAAAACCGGCGCAGGAGCGCTTCTCGATGTCCGAGGGGGATTGTGGTCGCGAATCCGAGGGTTTCCCAAACCTCTGGTAGGGGCTGTCGAAGGTTTGTGTCTCGGCGCTGGCCTTGAACTCTTGATGTGCTGCGACCTCGCCGTCGCCGCCGAGGGTGCGCAATTTGGCCAACCCGAGACAAACCTCGGCATCATCCCCGGCGCGGGTGGGACAGCGACACTCCCCCGGTTGGTGGGTCGCGCCGCCGCAATGAAGCTGGTTCTGCTGGGCGATCCCATCGATTCGGGACAAGCGCTCGCGCTCGGGTTGGTGTCACATGTCTCGGCCACCGGACAGGCTTTAGAGGCCGCGCTCGACCTCGCTTCCCGACTGACCGCAAGGGCACCGCTGGCGTTGCGTCAGGCCAAGGCAATGATCTGCGCCGCGTTTGATCTGCCCCATTCAGCGCATCTCGCTGCGGAACGCCAGGCGTTCGCGGTGCTGTTCGCGACGGACGACAAGGAGGAGGGCGTCTCAGCCTTTATAGAAAAACGCACCCCCCAATGGAAAGGGCGCTAGCGCCACCCCACTCCCCGTCGAAGGGCTCGACCCGGTCGCTCGGTGCTGTCATTCCAACGCCAACTCGTCTCCAGTCGGCGCATTGAGGGCGGGGGCGGCGATCGCCAGGATTCGAGCGACTTCCACTCGACCAAGGTGGTCGAGCGGTGGGCCTTGAAACGATCTCTGCTGATGAGGTGGCGGTTCCGGTTGAAGTGGTTACGGAAGGCGGCATGGACGGCGCTGAATTTTTGCAGGGTCTTCATCTGGCGGAAGCGTGGCTTGGCCCGCTTTCGTCGTTTAAACGGCAGGTGTGAATTCTCGACGCGATTGTTGAGCCAGCGGCCAGTTTCCTGCTTTCCCACGGCGTTCAGATCCCCCAGGGCGGCCTTGTAGGACTTCAACCCATCGGTGGCGATTGCCTTGGTTGGACCATGGTGGCGCATGGCTTTCTTGAGGAATTCCATGTCTGAAGCCTTGTCCCGCTTCCGGGTGACGAAAGACTCCGGGGCCTCGCCTTGATGGTCGACCGATCGCCAGAGGTAGTGGCGCTCGCCGTTGATCCGGACGAAGACCTCGTCCAGAAGCCAGCGCCAATGCGTGAAGGATCGCATCGCCTGAACGCGTTTGCGGCGGATCTTGCTGGCGAACATCGGAACGAACCTGTTCCACCATAGCCGCACCGTCTGGTGGCAGATGTCGATGCCACGCTTGGCCAGAAGGTCCTCGACTTGGCGCAGCGATAAAGTACCCCTCCGGTGAGGGCCGCGGCGACCAGCAGGTCAGTTCGGATGGAGGATGCCGTCAGTCTCGATCAGCTTCATGGCCTGGGCGAGCGTCTTGCCGCGATGCAGGCAGTACCAGGCTCCGGTGTGGCGATGCCACTGGATGTTGAAGCGGTCAGGGGCGAGCCAGTCCAGGCGGACGAAGGGCGCATCGAACTCTTCCCCGCGATTGTCCGCGAAGCCTGATCGATACCGCTGGATGAACCGGTAGCGCGCCCCGTGCCATCTGCCCTGGATGTCGACCGGGTAGTTGAACTCGGTAGGGCGCACGACCGGCAGGAACCGAGGCTTCAGCACGTCGGTGATGAACCGCTCACAGGTGGCGGTGATGTGCGCCTTCTCGGGCTCTGGGATC
>JBMOGG010000019.1:0-27215 GCA_049318505.1 Sphingomonas sp.
AGCCTTGAATCAACCACCGAGTCTCGCGTCAACCAATTTGTCCACGCCGCCTAACCCCCTAAGTCGACAGTCTGCGCTTTCCACAGAGCTGACCGTAGATCTGAACGCCGTCTCCGATCGACACATCTTCAAGGTGACGCGAAGGGAACTGACCGAGGAGGAGGGGAAGGAACCCATTGCCGATCCGCAGACACACTCCACGTCGGGAACGGAATTGTAGCTGCCGCGCAGCGGCACGCCGAATCTCGACCGCCAACAACAGGTTAGTCCACGCAGGCGCCAAGATCGCGGGATTAGACCAAGCCCTCGTCCGAGGTTAGCAGAGCCGTTATCCTGCGGGTTGTCATGGCCAGCGGTTCGTCAAGTATCCTCGTTGTCCATGAAATTTTCTCCTGGTGCTTCGGCGCCAATCGGGTCGCTGACGGGGACGAGCGAACTTCGATCGCGCAACGCTGGGCGTCGATCGGGCAGCGCGATGACGTCGCGGAATAGTCAAGCTGATCGCGATTTGAGCAGCCGGTCGAGGTCATTCATTGCGGCATCGAGCTCATCGACGCCGCCCACCTCGAGGGCATCAAGACGTTCCTCGGCATGACTGCCCAGAGCCGCGCCTGCTTTCGCTGCAACACAGAACCCCCCTGCCCTGCCCGGCCGGCGCACGATCAACTTCACCGCCAGTAACTTTGCCAACACGCCATCGGCGCCGGCGGCCGTCATTTTGAACCCATCACAAACCTGCCCCCGCGTCACCCGCCCCAGCCCCGCGATCAACGCAAAGACCGCCGGCGCCCGCGAAGTGCTGCGCGCATCGCTCAACGCAGCTTCGGCCCGGCTCACCCTACGCCGCGCCGCCTCCAGGTCCCCGAGTAGTTCATGGGCGCCCTGGCCGATGTCGCTGGCGAGCCTCAGCAACCGAACCTCTGGATCGCAATCCCCTCGCAGAGCCTGAGGGACAATGCCCCCTGCGAACGGCACCGGCCGCCGCATGATGCCATGGTCGACGAACATTTCGCCAACAACGAGCCCCAGCGCCCAGCCTTGCGACTGCTGCGTCGCCAGGGGCACCGCCACAGGCCCAGTATCAGTTTCGATGACGGCGGCGCCGCGCTCAATGGGCGCGAACAGGGCTGACAGTTTGGCAAGCCGCTCTGCCAGCACAGAAAGGGGTGCTTCATCGTGCTCGGCCGGGGCCCCATCGCCGTCGATCAAAACCGCTCGCGCCGCCGCGATGACCCCTCCCAATCCGTCGCAATGCAACGCCCCCTGCCCGTCCTCCCGCGCCCCGTCATCTTCCCGATCAGATGCCCCGACTGCTGTGCCGCGATCGCCGCGGCCGAGATGTGGCGCAGCACGCCAGACCAGGTCGGCTGCCTCGGCAAGCGCTGGCCATTTCGAAGCACGCAACTCTGACAGGACGGCCGCAGCAATCGCTGGCGCCGGCGCGGCGGTGCCGGGTCCACCCTGTGGCGGCCCGCCGGCGCGCGAAATCCATGCCTCGAACGTCGCGTCGGTGAACAGATAGCCGGCGGCGGCGAGCGATCGCGCCAGGGTCCGGCGCACGAGCATCACCGCGAACAGCGCGATGACGTTTGGTGCCGCGTGCGCGATGGCGCCGTCGAGGCGACCGAGGGCGAGGTAGCAGCGGGCGGTGGCGGCGGCGATCTCGGCGGGATTCACTTCGGAACTGTCGAACAAATTCAGTTCCATAGCCGCCCTCTTCCCGCGCCCCTTTGTCCATAACATAGCTAAGTAGAGTTCGCTAGACAAACACTATGCGGACTTTTAAGGCACTACCCATACTAAACACTATGGGTAGTGCAAAACACCAGATTTCGCGGTAAAAGCGCCGTCATGCCGTCGTTTTCCCCTCCCCGCGCCCGCTCTGCAGCAGGCGAGAGCGTCGGAAGTACTCCAAGCAACGCCAGGGCGTTGGCGCCGGGGGATGTGATCACCGTCGTCGAGGTCGTGCCTGCCGGACAGGCCGCGCTGCCAGCACGGCGGCTGCGTGGCGCGCTCGACCCGGTCAGGCGGCTTGCCGGTCTCCTCGAGGCGATGGCAGCGCCGGGGAGCGCCGCGATCGACGAGCTTTCGTTTCGGAAAGCCGTCGAGGCGCTGGCGCCGGCGAGCCGCAGCGCCATGGCGAGCGATCTCGCCTGTTTTGCCGAATTCTGCGAGGCGACGCGGCGCACAGCGATGCCGGCGGCGCCCGCCACGATCGTCGCTTACATCGACCATCTCGAGCAGCTGGTGATCGGCCCCGCCCAATCGCCAATCAAACCAGCGACGATCGTGCGGCGTCTGGGCTCGATCGCCAGCGCCCATGCGCTGATGGACCTGCCCTCGCCGACCAAAGCCAGCGTCGTCACCAACACCATGAAGGGCATGAAGAAGCGCCGCACGGTTGCCCAGCGCCAGGCGGTCGGGGTGCGGTTCGGCGACAGCGAGGCCCCTGCCCCGGCCGGACTGACGTTCTCGGCGATGCTCATGGCCTGTGGCGGCGATATCCAGGGGCTACGCGATGCGGCGCTGCTCAGCCTTGGTTATGACGCCGGCCTGCGCGTCTCCGAGCTGCTTGCGGTCAAGGTCGAGCACCTCGAGGCCGAATCCGACGGCACCGGGCTGCTGTTCATTCCGCGCGCCAAGACCGACCAGGAGGGCGAAGGCGCCTGGGCGTGGGTCTCGGCCGACTCGATGCGTCGTATCGCAGCCTGGCTCAACGCGGCCGCAATCGACGCCGGGCTCATCTTCCGGCGGGTCGGCATAGAACGCCGCGCCGCGGTGGCGGCCCGCCCTGCCCGCTCGGTCAGCGATCTCGCACCCAACGCCCATATCGACTGGCGGCGGATGCGCGCCCAGAATGCGCAGCCGGCGCGCGTTCGCTACGCGATCGGCAGCGATCCCCTTACGCGCAAGGGCGTCAATCTCATCTATCGGCGGATGGCGCTGCGCGCCGCGGCGCTCGGGCTGGTTGACCTTGCCGGCGACGAATTACAGGCAGCGCTATCGCGGCTGTCGACGCACTCGCTCAGGGTCGGGCTGACACAGGACCTGTTCGCGGCCGGCGAAGATGTCGGGCAGATCTGCCAGGCGCTGCGCTGGCAATCGACAGGCACCGCACTCCGCTATGCCAGGAAGCTCGCGCCGCGCGATAACGCAGCGGCGCGCGTAGTGGGGAAACTGCGGTCCTAAGCATATCTGCTAGCAGAGCTCTTTGGTGCGACTAGTTCCAGTGCGCGTCCAAGATTGCCGCGAGGGCGGCCTCTGCCTCCTGTCGCGATCCCCCAGAGTGAAGGAGCAAAGTGAGGCGCATGCCCTTCCGGTCTTTGGAATCGACTCGAACGAGCGGCTTGCCGGCGGACGACGTAATCACCTCGCCCTTTCCTGACCTTTTGGGGGAACCTGACTTCTTGGGGGCGTCGGCTGCTCGAGCCAAAGCACGAATGATGTCAGGCACTGGTTCGGCAGGCGCACCTTCTACACGGGCTGAAGCAATCCGTCCCGCTTCAGCAAACACCCGCTCCTTCCGATCATCGGGCTTAAGAAGCGGCTTCAGCGCGGTCACATGCTTGATCCGCAGATCCTGAGCGTTTGCGAAAGCAACCATCAGCTCTGCTGGTAATCGGGCAAGATCAAGGTATCGGCTAAGCCAACTTTCCGTAACGTTGATGCGTTCGGCCATCACTTTCTGGCGGCCATCGTAGTAAGTCCCGAGAGCCCGCAGATAGTCTCGTGCCCTCTCCAGATCAGACAGGTCGTCACGCGCACGATTCTCAATGTCAGCGAGGCGAAACGCTTCTTCATCGGACAGGCTTCGAACATCGATAAGAAATCGAAAATCTGGATAATTGTGGCCGCGGAGCCAGCTGATCGACCAGTGCCGGCGCGCGCCGCAGATGACCTCGAAGTCAAACGCGGGGTCATCTCGTACCCGCCGGACGATTGCCGGCATCTCCTGCCGTCCCTGGGCTTTAATGCTTTCGATGAGATCCGCGCACCGCTCTTCGGTCAACAGCGCATAGTCACGGTTGTGTCCCTCCCACATCCGGCAACGCGCCGGATCGACGAGTTCATGGGTCCGCGTAACAACACTTCCTGAGGCGAGTTCGGAAAGACGGTTCTCGCGTCCCGTCAGCACACCCGCACCAATCGACGGACGCCGAGGAGCTGCATCCTCGGACGGTAGAATTCCTGCAGCGAGATCCGCTGCAAAAGAGGCATTCTTCCGGCTCATAAAGGGTTCTCCGCGACAAAATTGCACCGGTGCAATTTTGGCAATCTGTAGTGAATCCGCAAAGCCCAGGATGCGACTGCGTTGCCTGAATTGCGCCCCGCTCCAAGCTCGATTGATCTGCAAAACGACGAAATTGCACCGGTGCAATTTACCGAATTCATGCCAGCGCTTCCTTCCGCAGGCGGCCGAGATGGCTCGGCCACATCGACCGAATATCGATCTCAATCTCGGCGTTTACGCCGTCCAGATAGGCCAGGCAGCGATTGCGGACGGCGCTACTGGTGACCGGGCCGTCAAGCTCGTAAACCGTCATCAAGCGTGCGGTCGCATTGTCGATCTCCGCAGAATCCTTCAGCGGCGTCCGGATCATCGCATGGCCAAACAGCGTCCGCATAAGGTTGAGCAATTCCTTCTGCATGGACTTGTTCTCGTCGACTTTGGAAGCGACAAACCGCAGGAACCGCAATGTCGGCGCGAGATCATTTTCCGACAGCGTTTCGATCGTCTCATCGAGCATCGCAAGGAACGCTGCGGTCGAGGAAAAGTCCATCACCGTCGGCGGAACAGGCACAATAAGCGCATTTGCTGCGCGCAGCACTGACAGAGAGATCGCGCCAAGCGCCGGCGGCGGGTCGAGCACGATAACGTCGAAACGGTCGGAGATGCTGGCGATGCCCTGTGAAAGCCGATCGATCAGTCTCCCCTGCCCCCGCGCCATACGCGCGGCGATCTCATATTCCGACTGAAACAACCGCAGGTTGGCCGGGATAAGTTCAAGACCGTCAAAATGGGTTTTGCGCAACGCATAATCGAGTGACGTCAGTTCCTGCTGTCGGAGGAATGGGTAGAGCGTGTCATCCTCGGTCAGATCGAGGTCGGGAACATAGCCAAACAATGTTGTTGCGGACGCCTGGCTATCGCAGTCAATCAACGCAACGCGGTAACCTTGAATCGCAAGATACTGGGCCAAGTGAACCGAAAGGGTGGATTTGCCGACGCCGCCCTTGAAGTTCTGAACTGCCAAGACGCAGCAAGGATCATCTGGCGCCCGCCAGGGCCGAGTACCGAACAGCCCACGCATGTCATTGAGCTGCGCAAGCGTATAGCCAACCCGGCGATTGTTCTCAGTGCGGGGAGGGGGCGGCAGTCGCCCATCCTTCTCTGCGTCACGGATTGCGGCCGGCGTGCGCCCTACCAGGTCTGCAGCCTTGCCAATTGGAAATGTCGGCTCGCGACGATCATCGGCGCGTGCGCTGCGGGCAGAATCGCGAAGGCGCTCCAGGACGGAAGACGTGCGCTTCGCCAAGGTCGCAACCGACAGCAGATCATGCGCCTCATCCAGAAATTCAGATGCCGTCACAGCCGCCCCTTTTGAAACCTGCGCTATGCTATATCAACTTGCGCATTTTGGTCAAATTGCACTGAGATTTCGCAAGTTGATAGCGCGGGCCAGGTCGTTCCTAGCGGTTTTGGAAGCCCGAAGCGCTCCTACCTGACTCGCTGGGGGCGGCGAAATTGCACCGGTGCAATTTCGCCTATGGACGGCCTCGACGCGCCACGAAACTTTCACAGAAACCAGTCCAAGAACTGACAAGCTTTGCCCCGCGGAGCTTTGCCAATCTGTCGCCCATCTGGGCACGGTAAGCTTCAGCGATCAGATCGATATCCCAGCCGCCGCCATGGCTCTTCGCAATTTTCGGCAGGATATCGGGCCCATATCTGATGCTGCCATCGGGGAATGTCACTTCACTCGCAGCTTCTGGGGGAGGGGTGGGTGCCAATGCAACCGGCTCCACTCGAACTGTTTCCACCGTGCCTTCACGACGTGCCCTTCTGCCGACCGCGTGGCGCTCGATCTCGTCGACGGTTGCCAGATGTGAGGGGGCATCCTTTGGCTCGAATCGGAACTCGATTTCCGTGACAGTCCGACCCTGCCGGATTTCGCGCCATTCGACTCGAAAATGGGCAAGCTGATCGATCTCGGATTTTGCCTTCTCCAACACCTTGCGCCGGAGTTGTGCGAAATCCGTGTACACTTCGGGGGAGATGCCCAAAGCTGCACGAAGGGCGGTCATGTCACCCCGCCAGGTGGATTGGCGCCGGTGCAGCCGCAGCGCGCCCATCTCGTACAGCTTCAATGCGTAGCTCGAGCGAAAGCCAAGGACTGCCTGGCGGTTCAGAACGGCATAGGTCTCAGACTCTTGGATAAGGTTGCGCGCGTCCGAGGTGAACTCCCACTCGATCCAACCTGCGTCAGCACCCTCGCCGTCATCGGCCTCTTCGCGCGAGGACGAGATAAGCGAAAACCGCAGTGTTGCCTTCTTCCCGCGCCATGAGCGGTCATCGATCGCAAACAGCGTTCGATGCAATTCCTCGAGCATGTCCGAGATGCGCTCATTTCCCTTGTGACCACGCCGGATATCCGCCTTGCGCATCCGATGCGGACGATCTTCCCAGGCATCGCCGCCGGCCGTCAGGATCATCAATGCAAGCAGGCGCGAGGCCGTCAAACTCAATGACTGCCCTTTGACGAACTTGACCTCGACGATGCTTCCAGGCTTCGCAAACTCATCGCCGCCTTTGGCATGAAGGGCCGCCGCGACACGCATTGCACGTCCTGGCGCTGAAACAGGTTTTGCTTCCGGGCCCGAATCGGCAATAGTGTCGGTCTCAATGTCCATGTAGCGCCCGAAAGAGGACTGATCTGTGCAAATGCTGCCTGACCTGTCCCGGGACGTCAAGTCAGGGCAGGTCGGTCAGCTGCCTTTCTCCCCCAAGCGGTCAGGTTGCCCCATCCGGTCAGGTAACCGCCCCCGGAAAGACAGGATACAGCCCCCGATTGGTCAGGCATACACCCCCAGCGGGTCAGGTTGACCGCACTAACGTGCCGTAATTGTTACTTTATCTCGCCTTGAATCTGAAACTCTTGAATCTGGAATCCTTCCGCTGCGAGCAGCGGCGCATTTTTAGATGATTTTGGATCGAAAACTGCCGGGATTGGTCTTGGCACTGTGTGGTTACACAGACGGGGGATGCAGCCGCGTGTCCAACGCAAAAGGCTCCTGCATTGCGAGCTTATAGGCTCCCGCTGCACGCTGGGCGTCAAAGACGAGGTTCCAGCTGTGCTTCGACACCGTGCTTGGAATGGCAACGAAGAGATGGTCGGTGAGCAGCTGATCGCCAAAGGCCTGTTGGCCGGCGCTTGGAATACCCGGAACCAGCCAGTTTGGGTTTGGGACTTCGGCACGGCCGACGGCATGTACCAGTGCGGGGTCGAAGATCTGCATGGACGTCAGCACATGGGCGACGGTATCAAGCGTCTTGAAGCCCTTGTGTACAGCCACCTCGAGGATCGCTGTCGAGGGGTCGAGGGCGCAATAGACCACACGTCGTCCCTTGCTGTTCCAGCGACCGCCAACCCGATAGGCGCCCTCGCCACTATCCCAGGTTCCGGCAAAGGTCGCCGTATCAAGGCGCCAGGCCAGCAGATCGCCGCTACCGAGCGGCGGGGGCAGGGGGGTCACGCGTAGACGCCGTACTCAAGCCGCTCGAGGTGATCCTCGACGATTTCGACGCCGGCCGTGGTCGCGAGAAGATCGATCGGTCGCTGCTGGTTCAGGCCGATCGCCGGGCGGCTCAGCCAGAGTTCGGCATCTTCCTGCGACCCAAGAACCCGGGTGGCCCGCGCGAGAATCTCGGCAAACTTCCATGTCCGGCCGCTTTGCTCCTGGCTGAGCGGCTTGCTCGCGCCTTCCTTCTTCCGGCGCTGGAAAGTGCGCAAACTGATGCCGACGGCCTTCTCCATGATATCGGCTTGCTGCATGACTGCGACGTTGCTGACGAGATGCGTCAGGGCGCGATTCGAGAAGCCCTTCAGAATTGCCTCATGCGCATCGAGCGGGCTGCGGACCACGGGCGAAAACATATGATCGCCGCCAAGCAAACTCACAACGCGATGCATTTCAGACGCAGGCGGAGCCAATGCTGCTTCAACTTTCGCCACTATCCACCTCCGCCATGTGTCGCCTTAAAGATGACACGTGTCGCACGAGAGTTCAAGGGTTGCGCGCTACGGCTCCGATCAACGCGCCGAGCCCAGCTTCGCGCCTCGCCAGAGACAAAGCCTGCCATGATGCCTTGAGACGATTGCTACCTTGATGATGACACCTCGCGAGGACCGCTCGGTTAGTCTTCCGAAGCCGCTTCCAGTTAGTATGCCGCTTATAGCCTCGACCGTTGAACAGGTTGCTTCGGCTCGGTAGCCGAAAGTGCTTACCAAAGACGATTTACAGCAAAGGCGTCGAACAGCGCTTCATTTGAGACAAGGACCATCCCCTCGGCTTGCGCTTGTGCGATCAGGAAGCGGTCAAATGGATCCTTGTGGGAAATGTTCATCTCACCTGCGAGCCTTGCGTGGTGAACGCTGATAGCCAGTTCGACAAAGCCCTGTTCGGCAACGAGCGTCTCGAAGTCCTGTGCGAGCAGCGCAGCGCCAGGCAACTTGCCTATCCGATATTTGGTCGCCACCTCCATTGCCGATGCAGCGCTTACAGCGATGCTATTGGCCTCATCGGAAATGGCTTCGCGAGCCCGAGGGCTGAGCGCCTCGTTGCCTTCCAGCCACCAGATCAATGCATGGGTATCGAGGAGCAGCTTCAAGCCAGATTCCACCCGTCCTGCTCATCCGAAGGCAGCGGTTCGTCAAAGCACGCATCTATCGAGATCTTGCCTTTGAGCGCTCCAAATGTGCGGCGGCCTTGCGGCTTCACCGGCACCAGACGCACGGCCGGCACATTGCCACGCGCGATCACCACATCACCGCCGGCGAGCGCATCTGCAATCAGGCGTGACAGGTTGGTCTTGGCGTCATGAACAGTGAACTGGGCCATTGAACAAACTCCTTAGCTAACAAGATAGCTAAACTAACTTCCTCTCGCAAGATGGAGGAGGCTTCGAAGCGACCATCTGTGACACTTTACCCAAGAATGCTGGGCAAAGTGTCATGCGCGACAAATCCACCGCAGGATCGACTCGGTTCGACTCATTTGGGATTCACAGATTCTGCGACTTCTGCTCTGCCTGATTGCGAACGAAGGACGAACAGCAGGGGTCTTGCATGGAAAGCGCACCACTCGACGTCAGCACAATTCTGAGCCGACTCTCCGAGCATTCTAGCCGGCCGCGCTATGCCTTCATGGTCCTCAACCTTATCTCGGAAGCGGCAGGACCTTCGGGCGCCGTAGGACCCGAGGTCATCCGCGAAGGAATTTCAATCCCGGTGCGCGATTGGCTCAGCGATGCGCTCGCGCCGTTGGCCGAGCGCAACCAACGGCGCCGCAAGCTTGCCGCACGCGCTGCCGATGATCTTGCCAACGAGTTGCCACGGGATCCAGTCGCTGCTGCTCAAGCAGTTGACGCCGAAATCTGCCAGCGCGTTCGCCGATCAGGCAAAACCAATGTAAGCCGTGCAGTATCGGACTTGGTGCGTGCAGGCCTGTTGCGTCGTCACTACGCCGGATGGTGCAAGGATCACCAGAACCGGGGTGGCCAGCGCCAGTCGGTCTATACCGTCAATGCCAGTGCTCTGGCTGCGCTTCGGCGCAGCTCGCAGCTGCTATAAGGAGGCAAGCGCGGGACCGTTTGGCCGGGGCAGGGGACTGTTATCTTCATCGGCGTCAAAGTTGAACGGCGGTTGCACGAGGTCAGTCCCAGATTCGTCGCTGCCAAGACCCGATAGTGTCAAACCAAGAAGGCGGATGCCCTGCTCGACCGGAAGGAGCGATCGGAGAAGGGCACGGCCGGTGTCGGCGATCATGCTTCGGTCCGACATCGGGGCGGCCAATGTGCGCGATCGGGCCACCAACCTGAAATCGGCAAATTTGGCTTTGAGCGTCAAAGTCCGACCCGATGCGCCGGCGCGGGCAATGCGGGTCCAGGCGGCATCAATGACCGGCTCAAGTGCCATTACCAGATCGGCTTCCTCAGTCAGATCGATATCGAACGTACGCTCGGCGCCAACGGACTTGAGCGGCCGGTCAGGTTGAATGGGACGATCGTCTTCGCCATGGGCAGCGCGGTGGAAATAGCCAGCACTGCTGCCAAAGTGGCGGGTCAACTCTTCGAGACTGCGGTCGCGCAGATCGGCGCCAGTCAGGATGCCGAGGCTTTCCATTTTCGCTGCCGTCACCGGACCAACGCCGTGGAAGCGCTTGACGGGCAGGGCCGCAACAAAGGCTGGACCCTGGGTAGGCTTGATGACGCACAAGCCATCAGGTTTGTTCTGATCAGACGCGAGCTTGGCGATAAATTTGTTGTACGAGACGCCGGCGGAGGCAGTCAGGCCGGTATCCGCCTTGATCCGGGCGCGAATTTCCGCAGCGATGGCCGTTGCCGAACCAATGCCGCACCGGTCCTCCGTGACGTCGAGATAAGCCTCGTCGAGCGACAGTGGCTCGATGAGATCAGTGTAATCGGCGAATATGGCGCGGATCTGCTGCGAGACCGCGCGATAGACCTCGAAGCGCGGCGGTACGAACACCAGTGACGGGCAACGGCGTATTGCCGTCACCGACGCCATCGCCGACCTCACACCGAAGGCCCGTGCCTCATAGCTGGCGGCCGCAACAACGCCGCGCGCCTGGGCGCTGCCAACTGCCACTGGCTGGCCAAGTAGCGCCGGGTTGTCGCGTTGTTCGACCGAGGCGTAGAACGCGTCCATGTCGATGTGAATGATCTTGCGAAGGGACATAGATCAATGGCTCGGATTCTGATCTCGCATCATCACCTAAAGCTTTTCAGTCAATTGCATTTCAAAAACATATGCCTTATAGAAATCTGAAAGATGCATCAGGCATAGCTTATGAACCCATCCTCTGCAGCTCTGGCCCGCAAGCATCTGGAAGCCAGATTGGCGCCGTTGCGCGATAGCATGATCAGAGCCCGGCCGCCAAAAGGTTGGGTCCGTGCGCTTCGCGACGCGCTGGGAATGACGGCTGCTGAACTCGGCCGCCGGATCGGCGTATCGCAAGCGCAGGTAACTCAGTTCGAACAAGGGGAGGTCGACGGCAGCATCACCTTGCGCTCACTGCGCGGTGCTGCCGAAGCCATGGACTGTGAGCTGGTCTACGCGTTGGTGCCGAGAAGGCCGATCGACGAGATGCTACGGTCTGAAGCGATAAAGGTTGCCGATCGCCAATTACGCATAACCCATCACACCATGGCGTTGGAAAACCAGGCAATGCGCGGCGCCGATCAGGACAGCGAACGCGAACGGTTGATTGCGGCCTTGCTCGACGACCCGCGTCGGATCTGGCGCGCCGAATGAGCGACCCGCTTTTCGACGAAGATGATGATGCCAATACCCCGCTCACTGCCGAAGAGCGGGAAGGGTTGATCCCGACCTACATCGCATTGCGCGCCGAGCTCAACGAGGCCGAGCAGATCGGTATTGCAAACGCCGAACGCTGGGCTTTCGGCCGGCGCCGGGTCGTTCTCGAAACCGCGTTCCTGCAGCAACTGCACGGGCGAATGTTCGGTGACGTCTGGAAATGGGCCGGGCAATTTCGGACATCGGCGCGCAATATTGGCATCGACGCCTACCGGATCCCGGTTGAGTTGCGGTCGCTCTGCGACGATACCCGCTACCAGATTGCGAATACGACCTATGCGCCAGATGAAATCGCGATCCGGTTTCATCACCGCCTGGTTTTCATTCATGCGTTTCCGAACGGGAACGGACGCCATGCCCGTCTGGCGGCCGATTTGTTGGCGAGACAGCTGGGTGCGCAGCGTTTCACCTGGGGAAGTGCCAACCTTGTCGATGCGGCCGAGGCGCGCAGACGTTATGTCGAAGCCCTGCGCGCCGCTGATGCGCATGACATTACGGCACTGCTGGCATTCGCGCGCAGTTGATCAACATCGCCGAGTGGACAGGGCAACTACCGTCTTCGCTGTCGCTCGAGCTTGGCGTCCTGTATGCCATCACCAAGGCAGGAATCATGCTCGACGATCTTGTCACTGCCGAGTTGCGACCTCGGACCTTGTTAGAGGGCAACACCGAAAAGCGCGATCGTCTCATGGGGGCGATCGATAGCGTCAACAGCAGATTTGGGCGTTTTGCGGCCGTCCCGGCAACGCAAGGGTTTAAGCGCGACTGAAAGATGCGCGCCGACATGAAGTCGCCGGCCTGGACGACAAGGATCGAGGATGTGCCGCAAGTTTGCGCGTGAATTACGCTGCTGTGGCGCTTTATTCGTGTTTACGCGTCGAGGACTCAGCCAATGCTCATGTCGGGTTCGCGAACGCCGTGCCGGTGCGCATCAACTGCGTTGCGATGGCGAATTTGTGGACTTCGGTGGGGCCATCATACAGCCGGAAGCCGCGCATATCGCGGAAGATCATCTCCACCACCGTCTCGCCGGTCACGCCGATGCCGCCCAGGATCTGCACGCAGCGATCGGCGACCTTGAACAATTCTTCCGAAACGAACGCCTTGACGATGCTCGATTCGTGGCGGGCGCGGGTGTCGTTGTCGAGCATCCAGGCGACATGGCGGATCGCCAGCCGGCAATGGTGCATGGCGATTTCATTGTCGGCGAGCATGAAGTTGACGCCCTGATGCTCGACCAGCGCCTTGCCGAAGGCGGTGCGGACCCGGGCATGCTCCAGCGCAATATGCTGCGCGCGGGCGGCGGCGCCGAGCCAGCGCATGGCGTGGGTGAGCCGCGCCGGCGCCAGCCGCATCTGGGCATAGCGCAGCGCGCTGCCGACCTCGCCGAGCACCTGCGTCGGCCCGAGCCGAAGCCCTTCGAAACGGACGACGGCATGGCCTTCGACATAGTTGCGATCCATCGAATCCATGACGCGCTCGATATGGATGCCGGGGGTATCGCCTTCGCACAGGAACAGCGTCGGCCCCGATGGCCCGTGCGGATTTTCCGGCACGCGCGCCATGATGATCCAGGTCTTAGCGCCATTGGCCCCGGTGATCAGCCATTTCAGGCCCGAAATCTCGTAATCATTGCCGTTGAACACCGCGGTCGTCTTCAACTGCGCCGGGTCGCTGCCGGCGCCGCCGGGCTCGGTCATGGCGAACACGCTGCGGCGATGGCCCTGGACCATCGGCCGCAGATATTGCTCGACCTGGTCGGGCCGGGCGATGCGGCCGAGGAGATACATATTGCCTTCATCGGGTGCGGCGCAGTTCATCGCCACCGGGCCGAGCGTCGACCAGCCGGCCGCTTCGAAGACCGCGGCTTGCGTGGCGTGATCAAAGCCCATGCCGCCAAGTTCGACTGGCGCCTGCGGCGTCAGCAGCCCTTCGGCGCGCGCCAGCGCCACCAGTTCGTCGCGCAACGCGTCGGTCGGGCCATGCTGCGTGAGGCGCGGGTCCTCTTCGAACGGGATGATCTTGTCGATCACGAAGGCCCGAACCCGGTTGGCGAGTTCGATTGTGGCGGGCGGCAGGGTGAAATCGGTCATCTGTGGTCCTTGCTGAAGTCATCAAGCGCGTGTTCGAGAATCGCCAGCGCCAGCGTCCGGGCCTCAAACGCGATGCTTTTTGACATGGCGCCGTATCATCCACACTTCCCCTAATGTGAATCAGCATATATGACTAGGTTAAATAGGTCGCTGTGATTGAAAGTCTTAAGTAATGGCCTTGCCCTACGACCTGACTGGCCGAACTGTGCTGATCGCCGGCGCGTCCTCGGGACTGGGGGAGGGTTTTGCACGCCTTTACGCAATGGCTGGCGCAAAGGTTGTGTTGGGTGCGCGGCGCTTGCCGCTGGTGGAGGCGATTGCCAAACAGATCGGCGAACGGGGCGGCGCGGCGCTCGGCGTGACTCTCGATGTCACCGACGCGGCGTCGGTTGCCGCTGCATTTGATGCGGCTGAGGCGCGCTTCGGGACTATCGATATCGTTATCGCCAACGCGGGGGTCGCCGCTATCGGGCGGTCCACCGATATCGCGCCCGATCTCTTCGGTGCCGTTATCGATACGAATATCAAGGGCGTCTATCTTGCCTGTCGCGAGGCTGCACGGCGTATGATTGCCAGTGGCAGCCGAGAGCGCGAGGATGCGCGGATCATTATCATCGGCTCGATCACCGCGATCATGGGCTATCAGGGTGATACTGCCTATGCCGCATCGAAGGCGGCCATTGCGCATCTTGGCCGTCAGTTCGCCAAAGAGTGGGTGCGCCAGGGCATTAATGTTAACGTCGTCCAACCCGGTAACATAGAAACTGGAATCGACGGTGCCGATTTCGACGACGACGCTGGTAAGGCCCGAATCGCTTCCTTTAATCGCCGGCGCCTTCAGACCAGCGAATCGCTTGACGATATCATGCTGTACCTCGCGTCTGTGCGCTCCCGCAGCGTAACCGGCGCGGTGTTCACCATTGATGACGGGCAGTCTTTGTGATGCCTATCTGTCCGTTGCGCGGTTCAATAACGTTAGTGGCCGCCGGCTACGTGCGCGACACCGACCATGACGGCATCAACGATCGTGTGGATGAAGGCGCTTCGATTGTCGATCATGGCGGCGCGCAGCCGGCGCGGCGTCGAGACGATGTGATTGGTGATACCGCCGATCAGCAGGTCCATCAGCAGACCGGGATTGATAGTTCGGGACAACTCACCATTGGCAATGGCGCGCCGTACGATATCGCGCCCCTGGCGGACCATGAGTTCGCGGTAAGGCTCGGCAAAGGCATTGACCTCGGGAAAGCGTCGCGCATCGGCGCGCAATTGCAGGGCAACTTCGCCATAGGTGCCAGCAAAGGTATCGAACGTCCGCGCCGCCAGTTCAAGCAGATCGCTGCGGACATTGCCTTCATCGATGGTGGCGACCCAGTCCCAGCGGGTCCGCAGCGCGTCTTGCAACAGCGCGTCACGACTCTTCCAGCGTCGATAGAGCGCGTCCTTGCTGACGCCGCCGTCGCGCGCGACAGCGTCAAGGTTGAAGCCGAGCCAGCCCTGGCGTGCGTACAGCGCCAGGGCCGCGTCCAGGATCCGCGCTTCAATTGCCGGGTCGCGCGGTCGGCCGCGCAGACCAGCTTTCGTTCCAGAAATTTCACGGTTGCTGTCTTGCATTGTCGTGCTCACAGATATACCGACGGATGTCGTCTGGTAAATACCAAACCAGGCCATATCACGAAGGAAGTCGGATGACGACAATCGATGGCAGCGAGCGTAACGCGATCCGCGAAGGCTTTGCCAGGCTGCTCGCGCAAAAGGCCACCGAGGCCGATCTGCGGCGCATCATGGCTTTGGAAAGTGGCCATGACGCCGATCTTTGGCAGGCGATTTCCGAGATGGGCATAACCGGACTGCTTGTCGCCTCCGAATATGGCGGGATCGGCGGGAGCATCATTGAAGTCGAAGCGGTCATGGAAGAGGCTGGTGCCGTCTTGCTCGCCGGTCCATTTCTTTCGAGTGTTGTCATGGCACCAGCCTTGCTTGCCCAGTCGACCGACGTCGCAGTCAAATCGCGTTTGCTGCCGCAGATGGCGGCAGGAACCTTGGTCGCAGCTGTCGCTGTGACGGGCGAGAAAGGCTTGTGGACCGTTGACGATATCGGTGTCGCGGCGCGTGCTGACGGCGACGGCTGGGTTCTCGACGGCACGGCCTGCTATGTGCTTTCGGCCGCCATTGCCGACATCCTTCTCGTTGTGGCGACGGTGGCGGATGGTGTCGCAGTCTATGAGGTCGAGCCTGCTGCGCCGGGATTGACCATCGCGCCGCTCGAAGGAGGGGACCGCACAATCCGCCAGTCTCGCGTAACGTTTGCTAATGTCCGCGCCCAGCCGATCGCTGGTCTGGATGCTGCTGCAGTCGAGCAGATGCTCGAGTTCGCCCGGGTCGCGCTTGCTGGTGAACAGGCCGGCGCCTGTCGGCGTGTGTTCGACATGACCGTTGATTATCTGCGCAGTCGCGTCCAGTTCGGACGACCAATCGGCGGCTTCCAGGCATTGAAGCATATGGCTGCTGATCTGCTTATCGAGGTCGAATCAGCCACATCGGCCGCACGCGCCGCCGCTCAGGCGTTGGCAAGCAACGATGCCAAGGCACCAGCAATTGTCAGCCTGGCAGCCTTCGCCTGTGCCGACGCCTTCCAGCAGGTCGCCGCCAGCGCCATCCAGATGCACGGCGGCATCGCCTTCACCTGGGAGCATTCGGCGCATCTCTACCTCAGACGCGCCCGCGTCGACGCGCAGCTGTTTGGCGTATCGGCGTTTTACCGTGACCGCTATGTGTCCGCCCTGGAGAATGCCGCATGAGCCAGATTCACAGCGAAGCCGGTAACGCGGGTCCGGGTATCGCCAGCGACGTCCAGACATTTCTCGACACGCATTGGGACAGCCAGCAGCGTCGTCCCCGTCATGTGGATGGCGGCATCAAGGGCTGGTTGCAAAAGGTCTTTGATGCGCGTTGGTCGGTCGCGGGCTGGCCGCCGGAATTCTACGGCCGCGGTCTCGGCAAAGATGAAGCAAAGGCAGTGATCGCTGCCTTCCGCAAGGCGCGGGCGCCGGGAGCCGGGCAGGATCGCATCAACATTTCAGCAGCGACACTGATGAACTTTCAGTCTGACGACGCGCTCAAGCACAAGTTGCTGCCGCTGCTGCTGACCGGCCGGCTTTCAACCTGCCTGCTCTACAGCGAGCCAGGCGCCGGATCAGATCTTGCAGCGTTGCGTACGCGTGCCGAGCGCCGTGGGGACGACTATGTCATCACTGGCCAGAAGGTCTGGACGTCTGGGGCTCGGACGGCCGATTATGGCCTGTTGATCGCACGGACCGACTGGGACGTGCCCAAACACCAGGGCATCAGCTTCTTCTTCATCGAGATGCGTCAGCCGGGTATCGACATCCGGCCGATCAACCAGATCACCGGCGACAGTCACTTCAACGAAGTCTTCCTCGACAATGCCGTGGTTCCTCTGCAAAACCGCGTCGGCGCCGAGGGCGAGGGCTGGAAGGTCCTGCAAACCGCGCTTGCCGTCGAGCGCCTGATCATGGGCGAGGGCGCCGGCGAGCGCCGCCAGGGATCGGCGAAGGACAATGTCGTCAGCCTGATCGACATTGCCCGCGGCCATGGGCGTCTCGCTGATCCGTTGATACGGCAGGAGATTGCTCAGGCCATGGCCTATCGCCAACTCAATGACCTCAACATGGCGCGCGCCAAGGAAGAAATGGCGCAAGGCTCGTCTTCGCCAATCATGTCGCTCGGCAAGCTGGCCATGTCGCGCATTTTGCACACCGATGCCGCCGTGATGACCCATATTCTTGGTGCCGCGAGCATGCTCGACGGTGCCGCCAACCCTGTACCAGCGGACGTCAACTATCGCACCGCCAACGCCTATATGACATCAATCGGCGGCGGCACCGACCAGATCCAGCGCAACATCATCAGCGAGCGCGTACTTGGTCTGCCGCGCGAGATCGAGCTTGATAGGGACGTGCCGTTTCGCACCTCGCGCGCGGTCACCGGCTGAGTGGCCGTTCTGACCCTCGAGGCTGAAGTTTCACGCCGCCCGCTCGAGGGGGTGCGAGTTATCGACTGTGCAGTCGGACCTATGGCGGCTATTGCCCGGCATTTTGCTGAACTTGGCGCCGATGTGGTCCGGATCGAGGCAGCAGCCGGCGGCAGCGACCGTAGCATGGGCATCATGGCGGCGGGGGTCAGCCTCGACTTTGTCGCGGCCAATCTGGGCAAGCGTTCGGCCCCGTCGGCGCAACTCGCCGATCTCGCCCGGACCGGGGATATCCTGATCGCTCCGATGAACACCGTCGATGCCGATGCATTGAGCGCGGCCAACCCGCGACTGGTCGTCGTCACCGTGTCCGATTTTGGCGATACAGCTGGATACCGCGACTGGACCGGCTCCGGCCCGGTCTATCTCGCCTTGACAGCCGAGTTGTCGCGCTCCGGGATCCCGGAGCGCCCGCCGTTGCCGCCGCCGGCCCACCTGGCCACGGCATGTGCGGCGGTTCAGGCGGCTTATGTCGCCCTGCTCGCTTATTACAATGCGCTGCGTACTGGCGTCGGCGATCATATCGATTTTTCCGTGCTCGACGGCGTGGCCCAGGCGCTCGACCCCGGTTATGGCGCCGCCGGCAGTGCGTCGGCCGGCACGCCGGCATCGGAATTGCCGCGCGGGCGCGCCGAGGCCCGGCATCTTTATCCCATCATCCCGTGCAAAGATGGCTTTGTCAGGCTTTGCGTTCTGGCACCGCGCCAATGGCGTGGCATGTTCGAATGGCTGGGGAAGCCGGAAGAATTCGCTGATCCGATCTTTCAGAACCTGCAGGCACGATTTGCGTCGAAGACGCTGATTCCAGCAATCGCAAAGTTATTTGCGCAAAAAACGCGTCGCGAACTCGAAGAGGCCGGCAGCCATTTCGGCGTGCCGGCTGCGGCCCTTCTCGACCTTGATGAAGCGCTGGCCTGCGAACAGATCGAGGCGCGTCGGGTTTTTGTACCGGTCGAGATCGCGCCCGGCGTGATGGCGCCCTTTCCCGATGGCGTCCTCGAAATCGATGGCGCCCGCATGGGGATTGTCGGACCCGCACCCGGACGTCCCGAGGCGCCGGTTACATGGTACCCGCGCAATCCCATGCCGGCGGCGCCCGGGTTGGGTGATCGACCGCTGGCGGGGCTGCGCGTGCTCGATTTCGGGGTCATCGTCGTCGGCGCGGAAAGCGGCCGGTTGCTCGCCGACCAGGGTGCCGATGTCATCAAAATCGAGAGCGCGGCGTTTCCGGACGGCCTGCGGCAGACGCGCAACAACGACGTCATCTCACAGTCCTTCGCAGCTGGCCATCGCAACCAGCGCAGTCTGGGGATCAATGTCCGCGATCCTGAGGGCAAAGCCTTGCTGCTGAAGCTCATTGCGACGACCGACGTGCTGCTATCCAACTTCAAGGGTGGGACGCTCGAATCGCTCGGCCTCGACTTTGCTTCGCTGAAAGCGATCAACCCGCGTATCATCGTCACTGACAGTTCGGCCTTCGGACCAACTGGTCCATGGGCGAAGCGGCTCGGCTACGGGCCGCTGGTGCGCGCAGCCGCGGGGCTTACGATGCAATGGCGCTACCCGGGCGAACCCGACAGCTTCAGCGATACCATCACCGTCTATCCTGACCATGTCGCGGGTCGCATCGGCGTCATAGGCGTGCTGGCATTGCTAATCCGCCGACTGCGTACCGGTCGGGGCGGCGCCGTCAGCATCAGTCAGGCTGACGTCATGCTTAGCCATATGGCGCCGCGGATTGCCGGCGATGCGCTGTCGCGCGCTGGCTTTCTGATCACGCCCGATCCTCAGCAGTCCGACGTCTATGCTTGTGCAGGCGATGACGAGTGGTGTGTTGTTACGCAGCGCGACACGGCCGATGCGGCTCGTATCGCGAGCGTCACCGGAGGCCTGGCGCTGGCCGAATGGCTAGCGGCTCGCTCTCCACAGGCGGCAATGGTCGCATTGCAGGCAGCTGGTGTTCCGGCCGCTGCCATGTTGCGCGTCTCCGAGCTTCCCGACTTCCCCTATTATGTCGAACGACGACTGTTTCGGGATGCGCATCACCCGCACATCACCCGGCCGTTCAAGGTCGAAGCCGCGCCGGTGCGTTCAAAACGACTTCCCGATCCGCCAGAGCATCCGGCACCGCTGATGTCCGAGCAAACGGTGATGATCGCCAGCGTTGACCTTGGCCTGTCGGCTGACCGGATTGACCAGCTCGTCGCAGGCCATGTGCTCGAACCCTTCACGATGCCCGAGGATGTAAAACAATGAGCGATATTGCTGTGCCACCACCGGTTCTGGTCGAGCGCCACGGCCATGTCATGGTCATCACCATCAATCGACCCGACGCTCGCAACGCGGTCAACCAAGCTGTATGGTCCGGTGTCGGCGACGCGCTTGCGGCTGCCGACCGCGACATCGATGTCCGGGTGGTGATCGTCACCGGTGCGGGTGATCAGAGTTTCTGTGCCGGCGCTGACTTGAAGGCGATCTCGCGCGGCGAATCGATTCTGCCAAGCGATCCCGAGAAGGCGGCGTGGGGCTTTGCCGGCATCGTCTCCCATGTCGTTTCAAAGCCCTTAATTGCCGCTGTCAACGGCACAGCACTCGGCGGCGGCACGGAGATCGCGCTTGCGTGCGATCTGGTGGTGGCGGCGGACACGGCAACCTTCGGCCTGCCGGAGGTCAAGCGGGGCCTGCTCGCCGGCGCGGGCGGTGCCTTCCGCCTCAAGCAACAGCTGCCGGCGAAAATTGCCATGGAAATGCTGCTGACTGGCGACGCGATCAGCGCCGCGCGTGCTCTCGACCTTGGTCTCGTCAACCAGGTGGTGCCGCGAGCGGAGTTGATGGCAGCAGCGCTGAAGCTCGCCGAACGCATTACAGTCAACGCACCGCTGTCGGTCCAGGCGAGCAAGCGCATCGCGCTCGGTATCCGGGACGGCAAGATCGCGAGCGATGCAGCGGGTTGGGCAATAACCGTTCACGAAACGCCCGGCGTGATGGGGTCGGCAGACGCTCGCGAAGGCCCCCGCGCCTTTGCCGAGAAGCGGGCACCGGTGTGGAAGGGCATCTGAGGTCATGAACATGGTCACCGATCCAGAAAGAATTCCGGTCATCGTCGGCGTTGGTCAGGTCAACGACCGGCCGAGCGACCCGGCGGCAGGGCTCGATTCGGCTGGCCTGATGGCGGCAGCGCTGCGGGCCGCCGAGATCGACGCCGGTGGCAGCTGGCTCACCGATATCGATTCGCTCGCCGTGGTCGACCAGATCTCCTTTCGTGAGCTCAACCCGATTGCCCCGGGGCTGGCGGCAGCGATCGGTGCCCGGCCGAGCTTTTGTGAGCAGACGAAAATGGCGAGCGGTGACAGCCCGGTTCGGCTCCTCAACGAAGCGGCAAACCGTATCGGCGCCGGAGAAATTCGGGTCGCCGCTGTAACAGGTGGCGAGGCCTTGCGCACTGCGGCCCAGCGCCGTGCAGCCGAACAGGGCACCGACGTCGCTTCGCAGAATGCAACGCGCAGCATGTCATCGCGGCGTGCGCCGAGCTTTCGGGGGCGCTACGGCCTCGTCGCGCCAGTCGATGTGTATCCGCTGTATGAGAATGCCGGGCGGGCTGCCTATGGCCAGACACTTGCCGACGCCCAGGCAGAGACTGGGGCCATGTGGTCGCGCTTTGCCGACATCGCGGACGCTAACCCGGGAGCCTGGATTCATCGTCCCATGAGCAGTGCCGCGATCGTCGAGCCGACCGCCGATAACCGCCCGATCGCCCATCCCTATACCAAGTTCATGGTGGCCAATTCCTCGGTCAACCAGGGTGCAGCATTCCTCGTCGCCAGCCTGGCCGAAGCGCGGCGTCGCGGTGTAGCTGAAGAAAGTCTAATCTACGTTGGCATGGGCGCTGCGGCGCACGAACCCGATGATCCGCTCGGGCGAGATCGCTACGACCGTTCGTCGAGCATGGACGTCTCGCTGCGCCGTACCTTGGCGCGCAACGCGCTCACCATCGACGATATTGACCATGTCGAGCTTTATTCCTGCTTCCCGTGCGTGCCGAAGATGGCGCGGCGATCGATCGGATGGCCACTGGAAAAGCCGGCGAGCGTTTTCGGCGGGTTGACCTTTGGCGGCGGCCCGATTGGCAACTACATGAGCCATGCCATCGTCAGCATGGTGCTGGCCCTGCGGCGACACGGCCGACACGGGCTGCTATTCGCCAACGGCGGCTTTGCCACCCACAATCACACCATCGTGCTAGGGCGTGAAGCCTTTGCCGCTGCGCAGTTTCCCCAGGATTTCCACGTTCAGGACGAGGCGGACGTCGATCGCGGGCCAATTCCCGCGATTGTCGAGGACTACGCCGGACCAGCAACGATCGAGACCTACACGGTGCTGTACGAGCGCAACGGCGCGCCAAAATGGGGGGTCATCGTTGCGCGCACGCCTGCTGGCGGACGAACCCTCGCCAAGGTCCCAGCCCACGATGTGGCGGCGATCGCCTTTCTGACCGACGGTCGTGCCGAACCCATCGGTACCATGGGCCGCATCCTTACGGACGCAGTCGGCGACCAGATCTGGAATCGGGCCGCGGCTTGATTGCCGTGTCTCAGGCAAAGTGAAGGCGGCGGTACTTGCCGCGAAAATAAAGCAACGGGTCGCGTCGCGGCTCGAATCGCGCGCAAACGACGCGTCCGATCAGGATGTAATGGTCTCCGCCATCATGGACGGCATGGCGTCCGCATTCGAACGCACTCAGCGATCCTGACAGAACGGGTACTCCGGTTTCGCCAGGGTGCCAGTCAAGTCCGGCGAAACGGTCTTCGCCTTTGCTGGCAAAGCGGTTCGAGGCTGGCTGCTGGCCGATCTGGAGGACGTTGACGGCAAAGTGCGTGGCGTCGCGCAAAGCCGGGCCGCTGCCGGCGGTCTTGGCGATACAGACGAGCAGCAGCGGCGGGTCGAGCGAAACCGATGTAAAACTATTGGCCGTCAGGCCGATGGGAGCGCCATCGCCATCAAGGGCCGTGACGATAGTGACGCCGGTGGCAAAACAGCCAAGCGCATCGCGCAGCGTCCGCGGGTCTGTGCCGGCACGAAATTCTGGCGACTGCCGCGGGGCCCGTCGCTCAAGAAAATCGAGCAGCAGAGCATTGAACCTGTCGATACTCTCGACTGTAACGAGCAAGCGGGCGTCATCGACCTTGGCGAACTCGGCATCGGGCAGCAGCCGCACAAAATTCGCTGCGTCGCGTTCTGTAACCAGCGGGCTGGCATCGCCGCGGACGAACAGCACCGGCAGTCTGATTTCGGGCGCCGCTGCCGCGAGCCGTTGCGGCACATCGGTAATGTCGATCGCGTCGATCACGCGAGGATCCCAGTCCATTGTGCCCGCGATGTCGTTGACCCCGCGCTTCAGTCGATCACCAATGACTTTGGCACGAGGCAGGTCGATGTCGGTCGGCAAATCGGCAAGCACAAGCCCGGTCGCAAGATGGGTCGCGTCGATCGCCAGCGCCGTGATGGCTGCCCACCCGCCGAGCGATGTTGCCACGATGACAGGCCGCGTTGCCAATTGCGCCAGCACGCATCGCAGGTCCTCGGCGAAGGCATCGAAGGTATAAAGCCCATCCCCCGGCCATTCGCTACTGCCATGGCCGCGCATGTCGAGATTAATAACGCGCCGCCCTGCGGCCACCAGCGCCGCTGCGACCTGCGACCACACATCGCGTGTTTGCCCCGCGCCATGAACGAGCAAAACGGCCGGATCATCGCCCGAGCCGCTCACCTCGGCTTCAAGCCGCGCACCGGCAAAACCTCGGAAGGTCATGACGGTCATGACGCGACTCCTGCCAACAAACGAAGCGTGCGCGCGGAACCGCGCAATCGCCCGGGCGAGTTTGCCGTGTGGCTTTTGCGCCTAAACACTTTGGGCCGTCCGCGTCCGCCAACTGTATCGTGGTCGATAGCCAATCAGAGCGTTGGCATGTCGCGACGACAAGAACGACTCGTGCCCTGCAAGCGGTGATCTCATGGGCATGTCGGGGAAAAATTCCAGCGCCAGTGCCGCCGACGATTGGATCATCAGCGTATCCTCGGCTGCGATGATTGCCGTTTGATGCCCTTGGAGTATAGCCTCGACGGCCAGGCGGCTCGCTTCACCGGCATCCTCGGCATCGACATAGGCCCACAGGTTCATGCGCCGCGCTGACGGTTTCGCCTGGATTGCCGGAAGCAGCGCATAGTCGTCCGCCGCGAACACGTTCGAGAAGCGCAGAGACACGATATTCATGTCTGGCTTCCAGCGTGTGAAGCTGTCAGCCATCGCTTCGCAAAGCTGTTTGGCCAGGGCGTATGACCAGCCCGGCATTGTGGGATGACTCTCGTCAATGGGCGCAAATTCCGGCGCGGCTGCAAAAGGCATGCCATGGACCGTCTCGCTCGAAGCCCAGACGACCTTGTTGATTCCCAACCGAGCGCACGCGGAAAATACATTATGGGTCGCGCGGATATTGACTTCGAACGTCTGATGATCGCTCGCCATGCCTGGCATGGGGATGCCGGCAAGATGCACGACCGCGTCTGGTACGCCGCCGGTTATGTCGATCCCAGACAGCGCTCCCATCACTTCGCCAAAATCGACGCAATCGCAGCGGATGAATCGACCCGGCGCGGCGGCGACGTCGAGATCGATGCCGACGACCCGGTGGCCGGCGGCAAGCAGCGCGTCAACCGCACGGCGCCCCAACTTGCCCGAACTCCCTGTGACGACAACGTACATGTCGATTTCTCCTCAGCCTCTTATGGTCGGCAGTTGATCGACCGCGGCCACCGCACGTCGCATCGGCGCCCTGCCGATGTAGAAGATGACCGACACCACCGGACCAAGCACGCCGAACGTGAGGGCGAGCGCCAGCCCGATGGCCTCAGGCCGACCAAAAACATGTTCGGTGAGATAGCCAACGACGGCAGGCCCGAACGACATGCCGATCAGTGCAACGGCGAGCAGGTAGATCGCCGACACGCGGCCGCGTAGATGGGGAGGCGTGGTTACCTGCACTGCCGAAGCCCCGATGGCGCCCATAGCAAGCGGCAATGCCGGTAGTACCATCCAAGCGAAGAACCACCGTGGATCGGTGGAAAGATAGCCTGCGACCCCGCACACCGTCAGCACGATGCCGCCAATGACATAGTAGCGATAGTGCGCATCGGTGACGCCGCGCCCGAACCACGCGTCGACGAGGCGCCCACCGGTGAGCAGCGCAAAAACCGTTGTGACCAACCCGAATGTCGCCAGCGTGTAACTGGCTTGGGTAATCGACCAGCCAAAGGTGCGCATCAGAAAGGTCGGGTGCCAGGCAAAACGCGCATAGACGAGCGCCATTACCAGCGAAAAGCCGAGCATCTGGCAGAAAAAGAAAAGTTTACGCGACGAAAGGAACGCAAATACTTCCGCCCATCCACCGGTACTGCCGGCAGGGGCGGGAGTCCTCGGCGGTTCATGGATGAGCAGCGCCAGGAACGCTATGATCAACCCCGGCGCGCCTGTGACAATGAAGGCAAAACGCCAGGCGGGCAGCAGGCCAAGCAGAGGCAGGCTGGCACCTTCCGCTGCTGCCGCCATGATATAGCCGCCCAAGGCGAGCGACAGTTCGGCGCCGACGGTGGCACCGAGCATGAAGACCGATAGCGCAAAGGTCAGCCGACGTTTCGGGAACAGATCGGCGAGCAGTGAATAGGCTGCCGGGGCCAGTGCCGCTTCGCCCGCACCGACCATGACGCGCGCGAAAAGCAATTGGTTGAAGGATTCCGCCAGTCCACAGGCCATCGCTGCCAATGACCAGACCAGCACGCCCCCCATGATAATGAAGCGGCGTGGGTAGCGATCGACCGCCATACCCAGCGGCAAGGCGCAGATGGCGTAAAAGATGGCAAAGGCGAAGCCTTGCAGCAGGCTGATTTCAAAATCGCCGACGCCGAATTCAGCGCTGATCGGCTTAACCATCAGTGCCACGATCTGACGGTCGAGATAGGCCATGGCGAATAGCACCATCAGCAATCCCGTGCTTCCCCAAGCGACGAGAGGCTTCGGAAACCGTTCGTCTTCGTCGAGGTCAGGGCTATCGACGATCATGGCAGTTTTTCCTTCGCCGCATCCAGCTCAGCCGAGCGGAAATGGCTTCATGTCGCGCATGTCTGGGGGAGTGATCGCGAACAGGGCGTCGAGGAAGAAGCGCAAGTAGGCACGCCAGATTTCGGCGGCGCTTTCAACGTCCTTCTACTCCATTGCGGCGATCATGTTCTGCTTCATGACGATCGAGCGGCGAAAGTCGTCCGCCTGATCAGCCCGATAGGGCAGCGCGTGCGACAGCAGTGAAAGTTGCTGGTCAGCGATCTCCCCGACGACCAGGCCAAGCAATCGCAATGTCTCGCTGCCGCAATGGTCGAGCAACAGCTGCCGAAAATCACGCCCGCACTTGTAAAATGCCGGTCTGTCATCGACGAGAAATCGCTGCGAGGCGACATTCTGAGCGAGTAGGGATAAGACTTGGCTATCAGGCCGGCGGGCAATGAGGGCGACGGCTTCAGGCTCGATGGCGATCCGGACATCGAAGACTTCGGATATGCTGGCGCCGCGCATCTGCAGATAGACGCCGGCGTACGACGCGATGCGCATGGGGTCTGGCGGCAATACGCGAGCACCGCCGCGATTTCCGCGTTGCACGACAACAAGCCCTTCTGATTGCAAGATGCGCAATGCTTCACGGCAGGTTGGACGGGAGACGCCAAAACTCTCCATAAGTTGATGCTCGGCAGGAAGCTGAGTGCCCACTTCAAAAACGCCATCAGCGATGCGTTGCCGCAACACATGCGCCACATTTTCGCTGGCGCTGAGCGTTCGCCCATCACCTTCACGCTCAAATCCGGTCCTTGGGATCGGTTGGTTCATGCATCGTCTCGTATGGCAGGTTTTCTGCACCCGCTAGCGCAAAAACACATTCGACAACCTCACCTGTCTTAATCGCTAGCGATTAAAAGGCATCCGTTGACATTCGTGTCGGGCAATGAAATACCTGAGCCAAACATATATAACTAAGTTGGGGAGGTTGGATCATGCGCTGCTGGCTTTTGGGTACGAGTGTGCTTGCGTTAGGCATGGTCTCTCCTGCGATCGCTCAACAGTCTGTGGCGGAACCGGCAGCCGCTACAACCGGTGAAGGCCTCGATGAAATCGTCGTCACGGCCCAGCGCCGCGAACAAAAGCTTGTGGATGTTCCTGCATCCGTGGTTGCCATCAGCGGTGACACATTGGTGCGCTCAGGCGTTGCCGCCGTCGATGACCTCGGTCGTCAAGCGCCTGGTGTCATCATCAATCGCACCGGTGCTTATTTGCAGCCGACAATTCGCGGCGTTGGGATGTGGATCGGCGTGCAAAAGGGATCCTGTTAGCGGGGTGATCGGCGTCCAAAA
>JBMOGG010000020.1:0-27091 GCA_049318505.1 Sphingomonas sp.
GCCTTTCGACGGCGGCAGCGCAAGGCGTTTATTGGGCGTTCACGGTGGTGATGGGCCTGTCGATGGCGTCGATCTTCCTCGTCTATACGGGGCCGTCGATCGCGACGACGTTCTTTGCAACTGCAGCCGCCTTCGCGGGTCTCAGCCTCTATGGCTACACGACCAAGCGGGACCTGTCGGCGTTCGGCACGTTCCTGATCATGGGTGTGGTCGGATTGCTGGTGGCGATGGTCATCAACATCTTTGTCCAGTCGACCGCCTTGCAGATGGCGATCAGCTTCATCGGCGTGCTGCTGTTCGCAGGCCTGACCGCCTATGACACGCAGAAGATCAAGAGCGTGTACTTCTACGTCGCGGGCAGCGACATGGTCGGCAAGTCGGTGATCATGGGCGCACTGACGCTCTATCTCGACTTCATCAACATGTTCACCTTCCTGCTCCAGTTCATGGGCGACCGCAGGTAAGCCAAAGCACGGCTTGGGCCACCGTTCGCGGTTGCCTTGGCAGTGCAGACACGAAACAAAGGCCCGGTGGAGCGATCCACCGGGCCTTTTTGTCATGGCTGCTTCGGCATCAACGCCCTGTCGGTTTCCTTTGCGCTTCTGTATCCGGCGCGTTCGCGCAAAGGCCCGACATAATCGTGGAATGCCTGGCGGTCGGGCATCGACTTGAACAGCAGCCCCCAGTCAATCTGCGAACCGACATAAACGTCTGCTGCGCTGAAGCGGTCGCCCGCAATGAATTTGCGACCGGCCACGGCGCGCTCGAGCGCATCCATCGCGGCATCATAGCTGCCGTAACCCGCCATCATGGCCTTGTCGGCAGGCGCCTCCAGCCCCAGCGAACGCGCTGTCACGGCGGTCTCGATCGGGCCTGCTGCAAAGAACATCCAGCGGTAGTAATCGCCTCTAGCGGAGGCCTCCGGTGCGAGCCCCGCCGCCGGGAATGCGTCTGCCAGATACGCGCAGATCGCAGCCGCCTCGGTCACGACGATGTCGCCATGCTTGATCGCTGGCACCTTCCCCATCGGATTGATCGCAAGATATTCGGGCGCTTTCATGGTCGTGCCATAGTCGAGCAGGACCTGCTCATAGGGCTCACCGACTTCCTCGAGCATCCAGCGGGCGATCTGTCCGCGCGACATGGGGTTGGTGTAGAATGTGAGCTGCGCCATGATCAACCTCCCGAGTCGTTGTGACGCGAGAACATAGATCGAACGATTACGACTGTCACGCGGATCAAAGAGGACCTGTTTGCTTATGACCGACCGCCTGCCCGAGACCGAAAACTGGGTGAAATCGACGCAGATCGACCGCCGCCACGCGCTTATCGGCGGCGTCGCGATTGCCGGTTACGCGCTGGCGGCCCAGCCTGTCGAAGCGGCGATCCAGACGCCGGCCGACGGCCTGGACGCGGAGATGATCAGCTTTTCGGCTAGCGGCGGGCTGACGATGAACGCCTATCGAGCGAGGCCCAAGGGCAAGGGAAATCTGCCCGTCGTCATCGTCGTGCAGGAAATCTTCGGCGTGCACGAGTGGATCAAAGATATCTGCCGGCGTCTGGCAAAAGCTGGATATTACGCCATCGCACCCGATTATTATCAGCGACAGGGCGATGCGACCAAGGTGGCCGACATCGGCACGCTGTTCACCACCATTGTGGCCAAGGTACCCGATGCCCAGGTCATGTCCGATACCGATGCTGCGCTCGCCTTTGCAGCGAGGGACGGCGGGAGTATGACGCGTTTTGGCATCACCGGCTTTTGCTGGGGCGGCCGCATTACCTGGCTCTATGCCGCACATAATCCGAGATTGAAGGCGGGCGTCGCCTGGTACGGTCGGCTGGCGGGTCCCGGAAATCCGCTGACCCCCAAACAACCCATCGAGCTCATTCCCGCCATGCGCGCGCCGGTGCTCGGGCTCTATGGTGCGCTCGACAAGGGTATTCCTGTCGCCGACGTCGACAAGATGAATGCCGCGCTAAAGCAAGCGCACAAGCCTTCGACGTTGATCGCCTATCCGCAAGCCGACCACGGATTCCTGGCCGATTACCGTCCCAGTTACAACGAAGCCGCGGCAAAGGACGGCTGGGCCAAGGCGCTGGCATACTTCAAGAAATACGTCTGATCAGCATCCTGCACCCAACGCACCCGAAAGTAGCCCGCCAAACCCGCCCTTGCATTTCTTTGCAGGACGCCGGCGGCTGTCGTCGCCCGACGCTGCGTCGTCCATGCCGGGCATGCCAACGAACATGTTGTTGACCGAGCGGTAGCGGACGCGGGCTGTCCATTCCGGGTTCCAGGCGAGCTTGGGATTGGCGGGGCGCGGCGGAAAGGCAAAGCTCGCTTCCGGGCCATAGGCGTACATCGAGAGCATCATCATGGCGCCGCCGGCTGCCTTGACCTCGGCCGGGATCTGGCACTGGGTCTGCGTGGGCGGCATGACGACACGCTCGCCGATCAGTCGCTGGACCACCGAGGGCGCGAGCCACTCGGTCAGCCCGCCAAAGAATTCCTGCCGGCTCGCCGACGTCCACCAGACAATGTCGTTCGACTCGCCGCGCGCGCCGGCCGAAAAGCCGATGCCGTGCGCGTAATATCCGGTTGCGGCGGGCACCACGTTCCAGCTGAGGTTGGTGACATTGCCCATTTCCGCCGTGCGGACCTGGAGCGGCGCCATGAAATCCTGGTTGAGCGCGAACTTGATTTCGGGGCTGTAATTGCCCGCCACACGATGCGCACCGACCAGCGAGGAATCGGCGCCTACCTCGACCCGGCGCCCCTTGTCATTGGGCCAATAGCCATAGGTGCGGCTGTTGCTCTGGGTCGGCCCACGGTCGACGGGAACGTTCGCGCTGAAGAGCCCCGGCGGCACCTGACCCGCCGCCAGCTTGGCGAAATCGATGACGACGGGCTGCCCCGGGCCTGCCTTGGCCCCGCAGCCCCAGAACAACAGCATGCGCCCCTTGGGCCGCTGGAAGTCGCGGGGCACGTCGTCGCGTTCGGGCGTTGTCGGCGTTGCGACGGGCGTGACCAGCGGCACCGAAACGCCGAGCGCCATGCCGGTCGGCATGAAATGATCCGCGGCCGGTGCGCTGCTGGCCGAAAGCGTCGAGCCAAGGCGCAATTCCAGATCGTGGCGCGGACCGCCGCCGCCCATCATTGCCGCCATCCCGCCGCCCAAGATCGCGCCGAGGCCGCCGCGCGGTTTGGCACCGGCGGCGCCACCGCCTGCCATACCGGGCATCCCCGACGCCGTGGTCACATCCATCTGATAGCGCGCCTTGGGCGCCACAGCCTTTTGCGCGTCGACGTGAACGGCCAGCCCTGTCGCAACGACGGACGCCAAGCCTGCGCCTGCAACCCATCCCTTGTGCATCGAATGCTCTCCCGCTTACGATTCGTTTTGGCAGTGTCATCTCGTTGCGCCGACAACACTAGGACGAAAACGACATTGCCCGCTTGGCGTGGGCGTTGACTCTGCTAACCCTGCAGACAGAAAACAAATTTGAGCGAGAGAGCGTTGACCGACGACCAGCAGCCGACGCCCGAGACGAATGCATCTCCCTATGCCTGGTATGTGCTCAGCCTGCTGGTCCTCGTCTATGTCCTTAACTTTGTCGACCGGCAGATCATCACGATCCTCGCGCCGCACATCAAGCGCGACCTGGGCCTCAATGACGCCGACATCGGGTTTCTCTATGGGACGGCATTCGCGGTCTTCTATGCGCTGTTCGGCATTCCGCTCGGTCGCCTCGCCGACAGCTGGAGCCGTGTGCGCCTGTTGACCATCGGTCTGGGCCTATGGTCGGCGATGACCGCAGTGTCGGGCTTTGCGAGGAACGGCGTCGGTCTCGGCCTTGCCCGAATGGGCGTTGGCATCGGCGAGGCGACCGCCAGCCCTTCGGCCTATTCGCTGATTTCGGACCTGTTTCCGAAGTCGAAGCGCGGCACTGCGCTCGCAATCTATTCGTCGGGCCTTTACGTGGGCGGCGGGGTGTCGCTGATGATCGGCGGCGGCGTTGTCGAAGCGTGGAACAAGGCCTACCCGGGCGGTGGACCGCTTGGCCTTGTCGGATGGCAGGCTGCTTTCCTAGCCGTCGGCATCCCCGGGCTGCTGCTTTCGGCATGGGTATCGACCTTGCGTGAGCCGATCCGCGGATTGGTGGACGGCCTGCCCACGCCACCGGTAAAGCGACCGTTCCGGGGATTCTTGACCGAACTTTATGCCGTCATCCCCCCGTTCACATTGGCGGCGGCGGCACAGCGCGGCATTGGTGCCGGCATGGTCAATTTGCTTGCAGCGGGCGGGTTCGCCATTGGCGCATGGCTGATGATCCGCCTGACGGGAAGCACGCTGCAATGGGCGTGCATTGCGTTCGGTTATTACGCGATATTTTCCTGGGCGAGCTCGCTGCGCCTGCGCGACGCACCGACTTTCGCGCTGATCTGGCGATCCCCGGCATTTCTTACGACGATCCTCGGCTATGGCTGCGTCGCCTTCCTTTCCTATGCCTCGACCGCATTCTCGCCGGTGTATGCACAAGAGGTGCTCGGCGCGTCTGCGGCAACAACCGGCGCGTGGGTCGGCGGGTTCGGCGCGCTTGGTGGCTTCCTCGGCGTCATCCTCGGCGGCCGGATGTCCGACGCGTTGCGGCGCAAAAACGCCGCAGGGCGCATCATCGTCGTCGCGTTCGGGCTTCTTGCCCCGGCGCTACCAGTCTGGTTCGCGTTCTCGACGGTGTCTGTACCTGGCGAAAGCGACTTCATCGGCTTTGTCGCGCTGGCGAGTCTGGCCAACATGCTTGCAAGTTCGGCGCTGGGTGCTGCAGCTGCAACGACACAGGACCTGGTGCTGCCGCGGATGCGCGGCACCGCAACAGCGACCTTCTTCCTCGCGACAACACTCATCGGCCTAGCGCTGGGACCATATCTCGCGGGCTTTGTCTCGGCGACGACCCACAGTCTTGGCACCGGAGTCAAGTCGATCCTCGTCATCGTCCCGGTGGGCCTGACGCTGCTGATTTTTGCCTACCGGCTGGTGCCGCGTGCAGAAGCGACGCTGGTTGCGCGCGCACGCGCCGCCGGCGAAGCGATGGCTTAATTATAAATCAAGCGCACTACGCTATCGCTGCATCATGGGTTGCGAGGCGGCAAATCGATGAAAATCATAACGATCTTTGGGACCCGTCCTGAAGCGATCAAGCTGGCGCCCGTCATCGCCGCACTGGAAGCGACACCCGGCGTCGTGTCACGGACCTGCGTGACCGCGCAGCACCGCGCCATGCTCGACCAGGTACTGGCACTGAACAACATTGTCCCCGATCACGACCTTGACCTGATGCGGCCTGCCCAAACGCTGGACGCCATTACAGCCGCGCTGCTCACAGGCATCGGCGACGTGCTCGATATCGAAAAACCCGACCGCGTTATCGTTCAAGGCGATACCGCAACGGCAATGATC
Organism: Sphingomonas sp.; assembly: GCA_049318505.1. Classification (GTDB taxonomy): domain Bacteria; phylum Pseudomonadota; class Alphaproteobacteria; order Sphingomonadales; family Sphingomonadaceae; genus Sphingomonas_O. The sequence continues at coordinate 5,463 of JBMOGG010000020.1, forward strand.
GGGGCGCTCGCTGCCTATTATCGCCGCCTGCCGGTGAGCCATGTTGAAGCAGGCCTAAGGAGCGGCGACATCTATCGCCCCTGGCCCGAGGAAGTGAACCGCCGCATCGTCTCCACCATTGCCGACCAGCATTTTGCGCCGACGACGACTGCGGCAGAGGCGCTTTATCGCGAAGGCATCGACCCTGCGTCTGTGCACGTCACCGGCAATACAGTGATCGACGCCCTGCTTGCGACACGCGCAAAGATTGCGGCTGAGCCGGGCATGACCAAGGGACTGGACTTGCTGTTCAGCCGTTTCCGACAGCGCCGGATTATCCTGGTGACCACCCATCGGCGTGAGAACTTCGCGGCGATGACCTCTGTTGCCGAAGCGATCAGCGCCCTTGCCGAACGCCGCGACGTCGCCGTCATTTTTCCGGTTCACCCAAATCCCAATGTCGCGGGCGTTATGGAGCGGATGCTGAAGGGCCGCGACAATATCGCGATGATTCCCCCTCAGGATTACACGCACTTCGTGGCGCTGCTCGACGCCTGTAACTTCGTGCTGACCGACAGCGGCGGCGTTCAGGAAGAAGCGCCCGCGCTGGGCAAGCCCGTGCTCGTCATGCGCGACACGACCGAACGGCCGGAGGGCGTGACCGCTGGCACCGCGCGGCTCATCGGTACCGATCCGAGGCGGATCGTGGTCGAGGCGCATGAGCTGCTCGACAACCAGGCACGCTATGATGCCATGTCTCGGGCGCATAATCCCTTTGGAGACGGACAGGCCAGCAGCCGGATTGCGCAAATCGTTTCACAGGCCTAATACTAAAAATATCTGCTTTCTGACAATTGTGTAATGCAGGCTCCACCACTATCCATGTTATCGGGCTTTAATGGGTCGAATCATAGGCGTGCCATTGCGTGACAAGCGAAATTGAATTCATTGCCTATCTGTTAGGCACCCTATTTGTATCTTTGATTATTGTCGGCGTTGCGGTCTATAAGCTTAAGAAGCGCGCGTACGCGCGTCGCATCAAGAATCACTTCAAGTCAAAGACTCAACCGGGCCGGCCGACGCAGTCGTAAGCAATGCCCAGCGCCTCGACCGTCGCGCGGTCGTAGATGTTGCGCAGATCGACCAGCAACGGCATCCGCATCACGGCCGCCAAGCGGTTAAGGTCAAGCGCCCGAAACGCATCCCATTCGGTGACAATGGCAACCGCATCTGACCCCTCTGCCACCGCATAGGCGTTCTTGCACATCGTCACGCTGGGCATCATCGGCGCGGCGAGTTCCATGCCTTCAGGGTCATAGGCCTTTACCGAGGCGCCCGCATCGATCAGCGCCTGGACGATCGACAGCGAGGGTGCGTCGCGCATGTCATCGGTATTGGGCTTGAACGTCAGACCTAGAATGCCGACCGTCTTGCCGCGAACGTCGCCACCCATAGCCGCAACGATCTTGCGGCCCATGCCGCGCTTACGACTGTCGTTCACCGCAACGGTTGCCTCGACAATGCGCTGGGCAACGCCTTCATCATCGGCCGTCTTGAGCAACGCGAGCGTGTCCTTGGGGAAGCATGATCCGCCATAGCCGGGCCCCGCGTGCAGGAACTTGCTGCCGATGCGATTGTCGAGGCCGATCCCGCGCGAAACGTCCTTCACGTCCGCACCTACGGCTTCGCACAGGTCGGCGATCTCGTTGATGAAAGTGATCTTCACCGCCAGGAAGGCGTTGGCGGCATATTTGATCAGTTCGGCCGTGCGCCGTGCAGTGAACAGCAAAGGTGCCTGGCCCAGCGACAAGGGCCGATAGATGTCGCGCATCACCTGTTCGGCGCGCGCATTCTCGCAGCCGATGACGATGCGGTCGGGCCGCTTGAAGTCACCAATGGCCGCGCCTTCGCGCAGGAACTCCGGGTTCGACACCACGGCAACCTCTGCATGGGGAGCTACCTCGCGCATGATGCGTTCGACCTCATCGCCGGTACCGACGGGGACGGTCGATTTCGTCACGACGACGCACGGTCCCGTCAGCGCGCCGGCGATGTCCCGCGCGGCCTGATAGACGTAGCTCAGGTCAGCGTGGCCGTCGCCGCGCCGGGAAGGTGTTCCGACCGCGATGAAGATCGCGTCCGCGCCCGCGGCGCCCTCGGCAAGGTTGGTCGTAAACGTCAGCCGACCGCCATCGACATTGGCCCGTACGAGTTCGGCAAGGCCGGGCTCATAGATCGGCATGCGTCCGGCATGAAGCGCGTCGATCTTGTCCTGGCTCACGTCGACGCACACCACATCATGGCCGAAATCGGCAAAACAGGCGCCCGAGACAAGCCCGACATACCCAGCACCGATCATCGTAATCTTCATCGATATCTTCCGGAAAGTAAGCCCCGAGCGTCCCTATGGGGAGGCTGGCGACGATGCAACCTGAAGCGTCCCGAACGTGCGGCCGATCTTGGGATCGCCTGGCTGCGCAAGCGGCGATTTCTGGATCATTCGTCTTGCGCCCCACCTCTGGCACCGTGAAAAAAGCCGTCGACACGACCGCGTTCACATAATGAGCAACAAAGCCAAACAAGGTGCCGCAAGGGTTTGCACCTCGCCAGGCCCGACGCAATCGCGTCACTTTGCTCCCCGCATCCGCTGTTTTCGAGGCGCCCCGCTCTATTGCAACATGTATGATGAAGCCTGATTGCCAGTGTCGCGGCTCGCAGGCTGCCGGCGGTCGGCACGGCGCAATTGAGGAACAGGGCACAGGAAATTCAGGTTGGACGACATCCTCGGCAGTATCGTGTCGACCCTATCGAACATCCTGTCGCCACACGGGCCAGCCGTCTCTGAATCGCCGACCAGCTTTGCGCCCGGCGACTACAGCATCCACTTCTTCCTGCAGCTTTGCGTCATCCTGCTGACCTGCAGGGTCGTCGGCATAGTGGGGCAGCGCTTCCTGGGGCAGCCGTAAGTTATTGGGGAGATGGTTGCGGGCGTCATCCTTGGGCCATCCGTGGTCGGACTGGTCTTCCCTGAACTCCAGGGCGCAATCTTCCCCAAGGAGACCAAGGCCGTCCTCAATGCCGGCTCGCCGCTCGGCGTCGGACTCGACATGTTCCTCGTTGGCACGACGCTGCAAACGGGGCACTTCAAGGCCAAGGCGAAAAGTGAGGCCAGCGTGTCGTTCGCCGGAATTGTCGCGCCCTTCCTGATCGCGGTCATGATCACGCCCTGGCTGCTGACGATCCTCGGCCTGTTCACCGCCGGCATCTCGCAGACCAATGCGACATTGTTCGTGGGCGCGTGCGTCGCGCTGACCGCCTTTCCCATGCTGGCGCGGACCCTCAACGAGCACGGGCTTGCCAACACCTCGCTCGGCACGCTGTCGCTGACCGCAGGCGCGTTCGACGATGCCGTGTCGTGGTGTGTGCTCGCGGTGGCGCTCGCGACGATCAGCGGCGGCATTCGCTATGCGGCGATGGCGGGCCCGCTGTTCGAGGCGGTCTATGGTCGCAAGCCGCGCGAAAGTGGGGAGCTGGGTGGGCTGAACGCGCTGCCAATCGCGAAGCCATAGGGCTTTGGCGCGCAAGCAGCCGTCCAATTTGCCAAAAAGGCGTCCGAGATTTTGCGCTCGCCTTTCGTGTTTTAGCTGAGTAATACACTATAGAAAATGACCGACCGGATGGACATCCTCGATCCGAGGCCCGCAACAGGGCGCCGGGACACGCCTGTCGATGCTCAGGAGGCGTTGCCGGCGCCCCCCCCTTCTCGCCCGCGACACCGATGGCGGTGGGTGCGGCGCGGGTTTCAGGCGCTCATCCTGTTGTTCGTCGTCGTTTTCGTCTGGTTGGCGTTTACGGCACCGCTGTCGAAATCGCTGCAACCGATGGTGCCGCCCAGCGTCACCCTGCTTGCTGCCGACGGGCAGGCGATCGCGCGCAATGGGGCGATCGTCGACCGGCCGGTCAGACTCGCCTCTCTGCCCCGCCATGTGCCGCAGGCGTTCATCGCGATCGAGGACAGGCGCTTCTACAGCCACTGGGGCGTCGACCCGCGCGGCCTGGCCCGTGCGCTGTGGAACAACCTGCGCGGCGGCGGCACCCAGGGCGGCAGCACCATCACCCAGCAGTTCGCGAAGATGACCTTCCTCACCGCCGACCGCAATTTGTCGCGCAAGGCGCGCGAGATGCTGATCGCCTTCTGGCTCGAAGGCTGGCTTACCAAGAACGAGATCCTCGAGCGCTATCTGTCGAACGCCTATTTCGGCGACAACGTCTATGGGCTGCGCGCCGCCGCCCGCCATTACTTCAGTCGGCAGCCAGAGCAGCTGACCCTGGCACAGGCAGCCATGCTCGCGGGGCTGGTCAAGGCGCCCTCGCAGCTGGCGCCGTCGCGCAACCTGGCGGGCGCGCAGGCTCGTTCGCGGCTCGTGCTGGCAGCCATGGCGGACTCGGGCGCGATCACGCCGGCACGCGCGACTGCGACGAGCCCGGCGATGCTCAGCCTCTACAACCGGAATCAACTGCCGACGGGTACCTATTTTGCCGACTGGGCGATGCCTCAGGCGCGGGCGAAGGCTGAGGATGCCTATGGCGACGCGACGGTCACGACGACGCTCGACACGCGGTTGCAGCGGCTGGCCCGCGCTGCCATCGGCCGCGCAGCTTTGGGCAAGGCACAGGTCGCGCTGGTCGCGATGCGCACCAATGGCGATGTCGTCGCGATGATCGGTGGACGCAGCTACGACGCCTCGCCATTCAACCGCGCAACACAAGCCAGGCGACAACCGGGCTCGACATTCAAGCTGTTCGTCTACCTGGCCGCGCTGCGCGACGGGATGACACCTGATTCCCTCGTTGACGACAGCCCGATCCTCGAAGGTGGTTACCGGCCGAAGAACAGCAGCGCGCATTACCGCGGGCAGATCACGCTGCGACAGGCCTTTGCCAGGTCGAGCAATGTCGCCGCCGTCAGGCTGTACCGCCAGCTCGGCCCGGAAAAGGTGATCCGCGCCGCACGTGACCTCGGCCTTACCAGCCCGCTCGCCGCCGACCCGACGCTGGCGCTTGGGTCCTCGGGGGTCAGCCTGCTCGAACTGACGTCGGCCTATGCGGCGGTTGCGGCGGGACGCTGGCCCCTACAACCGCACGCTGTCGAACAGCCCGAACCCGGCCTGCTCGACAGGCTGCTCGCCACACGCCGCAGCTTTGGCGATACCCAGCACGACATGCTGCTCGACCTGTTGCGTGCCGTCGTGAACGACGGCACCGGGCGCCGCGCGCGGCTCGCAGTCGACGCCTTTGGCAAGACCGGTACCAGCCAGGACAGCCGCGACGCCTTGTTCATCGGCTTTGCCGGCGATCTGGTCGTGGGCATCTGGATCGGCAACGACGACAACACGCCGCTCAAGGGGATCAACGGCGGGACGGTGCCTGCTCAGATCTGGCGCGATTTCATGATGGGTGCCGTCTCGGCGGCCCGACCGTCCGCCCCTGTGGCGAAGCCGGTGGACGTGCTTCCCGAAATTCCTGTCAATATCGACATTCCTCTGGGTAACGACACAGAGTTACAGATCGAGAACGGCCAAGGCGTGACGCTGCGTTCCGACATCGGCGGCGCAAACATCGACCTGCGCCTTGACCGCGACGGTCTGTCCGCAGGACCTGCGCTGCCGCGCCGCCCCGAACCGAACAGGACCGAGCCGCCGCCGCGCCCCTGAGCGGATTTATCTGCGGCGCATCAGGAAAGTGGCAACGGGCTGGTCGGGTAGGGGATTTGACTCACTGCCAAGCTTTGTCGTCGATGCCGACGACGACATCGTTCGCTGTCTGCGCCGCCCTCGACCCCGCGCTCTAGACGGCGCCTGCGCGCACCAGTGTCGCCAGTTCTCCGGCGTCGATCCCGATCTCGGCGTAGATCTCGGCGTTGTCCTGCCCCACGGTTTGCGGCGCCAGGCTGCGGATGCTTGCCGGTGTGCGGGACAGGCGGGGGAACGGCGCCTGCATCTTCAGGTTGGTCCAGCGCGGGTGTTCGACGTCGACGATGGCCTCGCGCGCGGCGAAATGCGGATCGCTGAGCATGTCGGCAGGCGTGTAGACCCGGCCTGCCGGCACACCATGGTCGATCATCAGCGCTTCGACTTCGGCGACTGTGTGCTGCCGCGTCCAACTTTCGATGCGGACGTCGAGCTCCTTCTGGTTGCGGCCACGCGAGATATGATCGACATAGCGCGGATCGCGCGCCAGTTCGGGCTCGCCCATGGCGGTGCACAGCCGACCGAAGACCGTGTCCTGGTTCGCCCCGATCAGGAAATCGCCGTCGCTGCACTGGTAGACATTGGACGGCGCGATCCCCGGCAGCACCGATCCTGTACGCTCACGGACGTAGCCGAACACGCTGTAATCGGGGACCAGGCTTTCCATGACCTGCAGCACCGCCTCGTAAAGCGCTGAATCCACGACCTGGCCCTCGCCCGTAGCATCCCGGTGACGCAGCGCGGCAAGCGCACCCATGCAGCCATAGGTTGCGGCAAGCGTATCGCCGATAGAAACGCCCATGCGCGACGGCGCCCGATCGGCATCACCGACGATGTTACGCCACCCGCCCATGGCCTCGCCAATGCCGCCGAACCCGGCACGGTCGCTGTACGGCCCGGTCTGGCCATAGCCCGACACCCGCACGATGATCAGCCCGGGATTTTCAGCATGGAGCACTTCCGGGGACAGGCCCCAGTTCTCGAGCGTACCGGGGCGGAAGTTCTCGATCAGGATATCGGCTGTCGCAATCAGACGCTTGGCCAGCGCCTGCCCCTCGGGCACGCGCAAATTGGCCGAAACCGATCGCTTGTTGCGAGCCACGACCTCCCACCAGAGCGGATAGTCGCCACGTCCCCAGTCGCGCATTGGGTCGCCCTTTCCGGGCGGCTCGATCTTGATCACCTCAGCGCCCATATCGCCGAGCAACTGCCCGCAAAACGGTCCCGCGATCAGCTGCCCCATCTCGACAACGCGCAAGCCCTTCAACGGCCCGTTATTCTCTGCAGCAAGGCTCATTCGGCGGCAATCGCAAGCGCGTCAGGCCCGGCGTGCCACACAGGCTGAGCCGGTGGCTGGAGGCCCGTTTCGTCAAGGCAGCGCGCCCGAAGGTCTTCGATGCTGCCGCCGCGGTCGAACAGCAGCGCGTCGCCGCCGGCAGCGCGCATCTCATTGCGCAACGCTTCTGTCGCAAGCGCGTCGACGACCCCTTGCGCGTCGGCCACGACACCATAGGCCCGTGCTCCGTGAGCGGTCACCAGTCCCTGACGTACTTCGCGTGCGACGAGATCGACCTCACGGTCGAGGGGGTCGCCCCATCCGCCACCGCCCCAGGTGATGAAGTGCAGCTGGTCGCCTTCGTCAACCATCAGGCTATCGAGCTTGTTGGCGACGATCGTTGACGTGCCGTCGGCTTTTTCGAGGATTTTGCGCGCGCGCGTGCCGGGCTTCCCGCCGTTGACGCCCCACGGATAGGTAAACCAGCGGTCGTCGTGGATGCTGACCGTGCCGGCCGCAAGGAAGCGGTAACTCATCAAGATGCCGTTGCCGCCGCGGAAGCGCCCTGCCCCGCCCGAATCGGCGAGCGCCTCATAGCGTTCGATCCTAAGGGGGAAGTAGCGCTCGAGAAACTCGTTGGGCACGTTGGTAAAGCCGGGCCAGAGGCTGTGACCATCGGGGCCATCGCCAAACGGCTTGCCCGGAATCCCGCCAAAGCCGATCTGGAACAGCTGGAACCAGTCGCCGGCACCCGCGCCCTTGCGGGTATCGCGCCCCGAATACATGAGGTGCGGCGAAGAGCTGAACCCGGCGGCACAAAGGAATTCCGGCGTCCGCTGGCCAAGCAAGCCACCGAGGATGTCGAAAATCCGCCCGAGTGCATGCGTTCGCCCGGAAAGTGCCGCGGGAAATTTGGGTTTCAGCAGCGACCCCTCGGGAATGCGCACCTCGATCAGGTCATAGAACCCGTCGTTGAACATGATCTGCGGATCGAAGACCATGATCATGTAGATGCCAAAGAACATCTTGAACATGTTCTCGTTCAGGTAGAAATTGATCGAGGCATCCGATTGGGGATCTGTACCCTCAAAATCGAGGATGACCCGGTCGCCCTCGCGCCGCATCGTGCATTTGATCTTGTAGGGGCCATAGCCGACGCCATCGTCGCAGACATAGTCTTCGAAGCTGACAGCTTCCTCGCCGACCGACTGGGCAATCAGAGCCTTCATCGCCCGATGGTTGCGGGCGAGCAATGCCTGGGTTGCGGCAACATAGACATCCTCGCCGAAGCGCGCGCACATCTCGTCGACGCGGCGCGCCGCAACCCGGCAGGCGGCAATCAGCGCGTTCAGGTCCGCCGCGCACCAGTCTGGTTTGCGCGTCTGGTGCATGACCAGCCTGATCAGGTCGGCATTATATTCACCCCTGGCGTAGATCTTGACCGGTGGGATGCGCACGCCTTCCTCAAAGATTGCGCGCGCGTCGATCGGCATCGATCCGGCGACCTTGCCGCCGATGTCGGACTGATGACCGAACATCGCGGTCCAGGCGACGAGGCGACCGGACCGGAATACCGGCAACAGCACCAGCCAGTCGTTGGAATGGCTGACGGCACCTTCGCAGCTGTACGGGTCGGACAACAGGATCATGTCGCCTTCCTCGATCGTTCCGTCGAAGCCGCGCAGGAATCCGTCGATAAAGCTACCGAACTGCCCAACGATCATCTTGCCCGCCGGATCGGCGATCAAGGGAAAGGCATCGCCCTGTTCGCGGATGCCGGGCGACATCGCGGTCCGCACCAGCGTTGCATCCATCTCGATCCGGGCATTGCGTAGCGCGTTCTCGATGATGTCGAGCGTGACGGGATCGATCGACGTGTCGACAAAAGGTGTCGGGTTCGTCTGAATGATGGTCGCGGGCATGTCAGCGTACCTCCGGCGTGATGAGGATGTTGCCATAAGGATCGACGTCGGCAACATGGCCCGACAGGACCAGCGTCGTCGAATCCATTTCGGTAATGACGGCCGGCCCTGCGATGTGGTCGCCGCTGCGCAGCTTCGCGCGATCATAAATTACGGCGTCCTGCTCGCGCCCGTCCATCCACACCTTATGGTCGTAGAGACGGGCTGCAGATGCGTCGCCGGTACCTTCGGGTATCCGTTCGGCACTCACATTGGCGGCCTTGCCAAGCGCCACGACGCGGATGTTGACCAGTTCCTGCGGTACCGTGAGATTGAACGTGAACAGCCTTTTGTGTTCGGCATCGAAGCGTTCGACCAGGTCATCGATGGTCGACCCCGGCGGGCTGTACAGCGACACCTCGAATGCCTGTCCCGCATAGCGCATGTCGATTTCGACGCGGAGTTCCTGATCGGGCAGGTCCACGCCCTCGGCCGCGAGCTCAGCGGTCACCTGCGCGATGACGTCGTCGATCACAGCCCCGACCTCGGCATCGTCGGTATGGGTTACCAGCTTGTTGAAACTGCGTTGCGCATCGACCCGCAGCCGGGTGGTGGCATCGCCGTAGGCACATAGCACGCCCGGCGACGGCGGGATCACGACGGGCCAGCTGCCCATCAGCACCCCCATGGCATTGCCATGAAGCGGGCCAGCGCCGCCGAACGCCATCAGCGCGAAGTCGCGGGGATCATAACCCTGCTGGACCGAAACGAGACGAAGCGCACCGTACATCGTCTCGTTGACGATGCTGACGATGCCTGCCGCCGCCTCCATCAGGGTGATGCCCAGCGCGTCGGCAATCGTCTGAACGGCGCGGCTCGAAGCCGCGCGGTCGAGCTTGAACGTGCCGCCCAGCAGGTTTTCCGGCAGATAGCCGAGCACGACATTTGCATCGGTCACTGTGGGCAGTTCGCCGCCCCGCCCATAGGCAGCCGGCCCTGGCACGGCACCTGCCGACTGCGGTCCCACGCGCAGCGCTTTGGTCAGTTCCGGTACGGTCGCGATGGAGCCGCCGCCCGCCCCCACGGTCTTCACGTCGAGCGACGAAGCACGAACGGTGAGGTGGCCGACACTGGTTTCGCGCCGCAAGCGCGCCTGATAATCCTCGATCAGGGCAACATCGGTCGACGTTCCCCCCATGTCGAGCGTAAGCACATTGGGCAATCCGGCGCTCTTGGCAACGAACACCGCGCCCGCCACGCCGCCCGCCGGCCCCGACATCAACAGGTTCACCGGTGCCTCACACGATTTTTCCGCCGACATCAGACCGCCGTCAGAGCGCAACAGGCTGAGCTTGGCGTCGCTGCCCCAGGCGCGAAGCTCGCGCTCGAGATTACCGATGTAACGCGAGACGGTCGGGCGGACCGCTGAATTGGCAACCGTTGTCAGCGCGCGCTCATACTCCTGCATCTCGGGCAGGATGTCCGCCGAAATACTGACCGGAATGCCGGGCATTTCCTCGCTGACGATTTCGGCAACCCGTCGTTCGTGCGCCGCGTTCATATAGCTGTTGATCAGGCACACGGTCACGGCCTCGACCTGCTCGTCGCGCAGCCGCTGCAGATTGCGGCGCAGCCCTGCCTCGTCGAGCGGGCGCACGATTTCGCCATCGGCACCCATGCGCTCGGGCGCCTCGATCGTCGCTTCCAGCGGGGCCATCGGCTCGGGCTTCGGCCAGATGATCCAGGCGGCAAGCCCGCCGGGAACAAGGCTGCGCGCGATCTGGAGGATGTGGCGATACCCCTCCGTCACGATCAGACCGACCCGCGCAATCTTGTGCTCGAGCACGGCGTTGGTGGCGACCGTCGTGCCGTGGAGGAACAGTTCGAGCTCTTGCGGCGTGATACCTGCCCGGTCGCACAATTGCCGGGCGCCAGCGATGACGGCCTCGCTCGGATCGTGCGGGGTCGATGGCACCTTGTCGCGCCAGGTTCGTCCGCTTGTCTCGTCGATGACCAGCAGATCGGTGAAAGTGCCGCCGACGTCGACGCCCAGACGATAGCTCATGCCGTTTCCCGCTCCCCATTTACCTGATTTTTCGCAACGAAATCGCCTGCGCGGCCAACCTTGGACGGCAGCGGCCGGCCCATGATGCCGGCAAACCAGTCATTGGCAGCCAGCGCGGCAGGCAGATCAATGCCGCAGTCCACGCCGCTGTGCGCGAACAGATAGACCAGCTCCTCAGTCGCGACATTGCCCGCGGCGCCCGGCGCGAAGGGACAGCCGCCCAACCCGCCCAGTGCCGAATCGAAAACGCGACATCCCGCTCGAAAGGCGGCCCAGGCATTTCCGGGGCCCATCCCGCGCGTGTCGTGGAGGTGAACGCGGAGCTGAAAGTTACGCCCGAGCCGTTCAAAAGCACGCTCAAAAAGTTCGCCGACCTGATCGGGCACGCCCACGCCAATGGTGTCGGCAAAGGCGATCTCCACCGCGCCTGCCTCGGCCATCGCCTCGGCCAGGTCGAGCACGCGGCCTTGCGGTACCGGCCCCTCGAACGGGCAGCCGAAGGATGCGGGAATCGTGAGTTGCGCCGTCATGCCGGCCGCCCTGGCCTTGGCGATCATCGCGCGATTGGCGGCAATCCCCTCGGCGATTGTCTGCCCCTGATTGGCAATGCCGAAACTGTCGGTGGCCACGAGTACGCAGCCCGCCTCATCGACGCCGCGCGCGCCTGCGCGCGTCGCGATCGCGCGATCGACGCCGCGCTCGTTCAGGCACAGCGCGATATACGAAACATCGGGCAGATCGGGCAGACCGGCAATGACCGCTTCAGCATCCGCCATCTGCGGGACCCGGCGGGGATTGACGAAACTTGCAACCTCGATCCGCCGCGCACCGAGCGTAACCAACCGTTCAACGAGCGCAACCTTGTCCGCCGTCGCGATGATCTCTTTCTCGTTCTGAAGGCCATCGCGGGGCGACACTTCGACGATCTGGACGGAATCGCGGCTCATGCCACATTGTATACAAAGCTCGCTTACGCCTGTATAGCGTCACTTTGCCAACCAGTTGGGCAGCCGCAGCCATGGACGACCGCATCCCCGAGAAGACGGACGACCTGACCGAAGACTATGCGGCGGCCGGCTTTGGCGGCACCCTGGTGCCGGGCAAGCACCCGGCACTTCTCCTCGTCGATTTCGCGCGCGCCTATTTTGACCGCAGCTGTGGACTCTATGCGGGCGTCGAGGCGGAGCGCGCCGCCGCCGCTCGCCTCGCCAGCGCGGCACGGGTCGTTGCTGCCCCCGTGGTGTTCACGCGCGTTGAATATCGCACGCCTGCCGATGGTGGCCAGTTCTACCGCAAGGTACCGGCCCTCTGTGCTTTCGATATGGGCAACCCCATGGGCGACTTCACTCCCGAACTCATGCCTGGGTCTGACGATGTCGTCGTCACCAAATGCTACCCCAGTGCCTTTTTCGACACCGGCCTTGCCGCACGCCTGAAGTCGCTGGGGATCGACACGCTATTGATCGGCGGCCTGTCGACCTCGGGCTGCGTGCGTGCAACGGCGCTTGACGCGCTGTGTCATGGCTTCGTGCCGCTGGTCGTCGAGGATGCGTGCGGCGACCGCGACCGCCGCGTCCACGACGCGACGATCTTCGATCTGCGCAGCAAATATGCCGAAATCTGGGACTGCAGCAGGGCCATCGCCTATCTCGGGACGTTGGGCGCTTAAGCGAGACCGGCGGCCCCCCGGAACGCGTGAAACGCGCGCCGGATGTGCCCAGTCATGACAGCGCGGGCCCAATCCGCATCGCGGGCTTCGACCGCCAGGATCAGTTCGCCATGTTCGCTCGCCGAGCGGAACAGCTGATCGCGGCCATAGTGAAGGGCCGTCCGGCGCACGACCGGTTGCTCCACGAGCGTCGCAAGCGTTGCCGCTAGGCGGGGCGACTGGGCTGCGTCGATGATCAGGCTGTGGAACTCGCGATTGCCACTAAGGAATGCCGGGATATCGGGTTCGCTTTGCCGAACGGCTGCTTCAATCGCGGCATTGCAGGCGCGCAGCGCCGCCAGCCCTGCATCACTGAACCGGGTCGCCGCACGCGCCGCTGCATGGGCCTCGAGCATGCCCCGCAGCGCGAACATTTCGTCGACATCGGCGTGGCTCCAGTCGGCTACGAACATCCGCTGCGAATCCGATCGGATGATATAGAGCTCGGCTTCCAGCCGCCGCAGCGCATCGCGCACCGGCGTGCGCGATACCCCGCAGACCTCGGCCAGTTGCTCTTCGGTCAGCTGCGATCCGGGTGCGGCGTCGCCGGACAGGATAAGGCTGCGAATTTCGGAATAGGCATGGTCGGATGCGCGCGACATGTGAGTTCGACTATCGTTTCAGGGACGACTTGACCAGCATGGATTGTATACATTAGCTTTAAGACGCCCCGAACCGAAAACCGGCGGGACGATATAAGGGGACCGATCATGCGCACCACTTTCGCCACTTTGCTGGCCGGGCTCTCGACGCTCGCCGTTGCCGCGCCCGCCGTCGCGCAGGCACCTGTTGCCGCTGATAGCGCCGATACACCCCCAGAGATCGTCGTGACCGCCCGCCGCCAGAATGAGCGACTTATCGACGTACCCGCCTCGGTCACCGTACTCACCGCTGAAACTCTGGCGCGCACCGGCGTGACCGATGCCGCGGGCTTCGCCCAGCTGACCCCCGGTGTCACCATCGTCACCGGCAGCGCCGAAGCGGGCGATACACAGATCAACATCCGCGGCATCAACGGCGCACGCGACGCCGAAAGCTCGGTTGCGCTTGTCGTCGACGGGATCCTCAAGACCAACACCGCCCAGCTGAACCAGCAGCAGGGTACGTTGCGCCAGATTGAAATCCTCAAAGGGCCGCAAGGCGCCATTTACGGCCGCAATGCCGCCGCAGGCGCGATCGTGGTGTCCACGCTGAAGCCCGGCGACCGCCTCGAGGGCGGGTTCCTCGCCAGCTATGCCGAACTGAACACGCTCGAGGCGACCGGCTATATCGCAGGTCCGCTGTCGGACGCTGTGGGCTTCGTCCTTTCGGCCAACTACCGCAAGACCGACGGCTTCTGGACCAACAAGTTCCTCAATTCAAAGACGGTCGACGATCAGGAAGTCTATGGCATTGACGGTCGGCTGATCGCGCAGCTCGGCACCGCCACGACGCTCGACGTGAAGGCGCGCTACGCCAAGCTGACGGGCGCCTCGATCAACTTCAATTCGGTCTTCCACGTTCCCAACTTCGCCGGCGTGAATCCGGCATTCTACGAAGACGTGAACAAGCACCCGTTCAATTACTATTCAAACATCCGCCCCACCAACGACCAGCGCACGATCGAGGCATCGGCCAAGCTGGATCATGAGTTCGGCGCCGTTAAACTGACGGCCTGGGCGCTCTATTCGGATGTCCGGCAAGACCTTACCGCCGACGGCACGTCAGCCGATTTCGCCCGCTATATCTCGGCCGCGCTAGGGGGCCCGGTGAATGCCACGAGCACCGCCGTGCTCAACAAGTGCAATGCGACGACGCTTGCACTGAAGGGCTATCCGATCAATCAGCCCGGCGCCATTGGCAGCTCGCCGATCCCGTTCATCTTCAATCCCGCCTCAGGCTCGACGTTCGGCGCCTATAGCCCGACGACATGCGACGGTACCCAGTATCAGGTGCGCAACCAGAAAGATTTCAGCGCGGAAATCCGCCTGGCCTCGACCGGCGATGGCCCACTCAACTGGCAGCTCGGCGCCTATTACCTGAAGATTGACCGTCTGGTCGGTGTGTCGCTTGGTGCCGACCTCGGCTTTGGCGTGATCAAGAATCTCTACAATGCGCCCGGCAGCAACAACCCCACGTCGCAGCTCTATGCCGACCAGTTCAACACCAACGTCTATGCAGCCTTCGGTTCGGTCGATTACGCCCCGACCAACAATCTGAAGGCCAGCTTGGCGCTGCGTTACGACAATGAAGACCGGACGACATCGACCCGTGTCCCCGTCGCAACCGACCCCATCACCGGCGCCCCGATCAATCCTGGTCAAGCAGCCGGTCCGATCCGCGACAAGTCAGCAAGCTTCAACCTGCTCGAACCGAAGGTCTCGCTGAGCTGGAAGCCGAACGCGGTCACCAACGTCTATGCCGACTGGGGCGTGGGCTTCAAGGCGGGCGGCTTCAACAACACCGGGTCGCAGGCCACGATCAACGCGGCGTTCAACAATGGCGCCCCCGGCACCATCAACACCGGCGTCGTCATCAACGACAATTACCGCAAGGAACGCTCGAGCGCATTCGAGGCCGGCATCAAGGGGTCGCTGTTCGACGGACGGATCAACTATGACCTTGCCGGCTATTACACGCGCATTCGCGACATGCAGTTCTTCGAATTCTTCGTCGGGTCGTTCGGCCTGCTGCGCGTGGTTTCAAATATCGACCGCGTCGACGTGAAGGGGGCAGAGCTCAATCTCGACGCGCGCATCATTCGCGGGTGGAAGGTGTTCGGTGCGCTCAACGTGACAGACAGTGAGATCAAGAAGAACGGCTCGCGTCCCTATACGGTCGGCAACAAGTCGCCCTACACCGCCGACTACACAATCAACCTCGGCACCCAGATCGAGGCACCGCTGACGCAGTCCATGAACGTCACTCTGCGCGCAGATTATCGCATCACCGGCCCGACGTGGTTCCACACCGTTCAAAACCAGGAACGGCCGACGATCTTCAGCGGCCTGCTGCCGATCTCGGCGCTCGCGCTGCCCGGCTTCGTCGGCAACGGGCGCTATGACGTCGCCCGGCGCGCCGCCTTTGGCGTCCTCAACCTGCGCTTCGGGCTCGAGGGGCCGCAGTGGAAAGCGACCGTTTTCGCCGACAACATGTTTGATCGCCGCTATCTGAACGAAGTCATCCCCGCGATCGAATTCGGCGGCTCGTTCATCTCCCCCGGCGATCGTCGTCGCGTCGGACTGGAGCTCGGGTACAAATTCTGACCGGCCCAAACCGATAGAGGCGCCTCTGTACTGGCCGAGGCAGAGGTGCTCGGGGGCATGAGCCTTTAAGGGCAGCAGGTCGGCCGGAACAAAGCCTGGTTCGGCAGGTGGGATAGAGCCGTCACCGCGTACGCATTTTGTCCGCATGACGGGCACATCGCCCGAGCCTGTGGCCAGCCCATGCCGATCGACCAGGCTGACTATGCTAAGGTCGCCCAGGATGAGCCAGCTGCATGCCTGGTCGCGATGTCACGAAAGCACTTTGGCGCCACCGAGCCCGATCGCCAATGTACGAGAGTTCATGCATCTGGCGCCGGCTCGGTCCACTGCGCGCGGTAAAGCAGCAGCTTGTTCGAGCATGGAGCACGCCAAGCCGCGCCTCGCGATGAAAATCGCCGACGCTACTCCAGACCAAGCGTTGGCAAATCGGCAGCGGCCGAGGCCAGTTCGGCATTCGCCACCACTTCGCGATAGGCCGCGTCAAGCTCGCGGACGGCCGCGTCGGCGGCGGCTTCCTCGCGGATGTTGACCAGAAAGAAGTCGCTGGCGCCCATCACGAAGCGGCGGCTTTCGGCGCGTGCCATCGTGGTTGCCCTGTCGTGCTCGGCTTCGGCCAGCGCGCGCAACTGCTTCGTCGCGCCCACGTCGATGGCAAGAGCGTCGATAGCCGCGACGATCTGCTCTTCGGTTTGCTGCCGCCTGCGCCGGATTGCATCAATTTCGGCAACGGTCTGATCGATACGGCCCTTGGCAACGCGGCGTTCGAGCGGGAGAGTGAAGCTCAGGCCGACTTTGGTGTCGGTGCCGACCCGGGAGCGCCCCCCTTCGCCGACCGGGCCGATGTCCTGCGAGGCTTCGACCTTCAGATCGAGCCGGGGGCTCAGACTGTTCCTGTCGAGTGCCAGTCGCTCGGTCGCCTGTTTGAGACGCAGGTCGAGCTGGCGCAGATCAGGACGCCCGTCCAGCAAGACGCGCGGGTTCGCGATTGTGCGGGTAAGTTGCGGAAAAGTGGTCGGCAGGCGCGTTGCATCGGGCTGCAGGGGGGCGCCATTTGTATCACGCAAAAACAGCGAAAGGCCGTTTGCGGCAACTGCAAGCTCCTGTTCGGCGCGCACCACCAGAGTTTCGCGGCGCAGGATGTTCTGTTCATTCTCGGTCAGGATGATACCAGGCCGCGCGCCAACTTGTACCTGACGCCGCAAGCCGGATTGCCGATCCCGGGCGAGCTGGAGCAAATCGCGATAGACCGACCGCCGCAGGCCGGCCGCGACCCATTGATTATAAGCCCCGATCGCGCGGCGCTGGATCCCGATTGCGGTCAGCAGGCGCTCGGCGTCGGCAATGTCGATGTCGATCCGCGCACTGCTGCGCGCGAAACGGCGGTCGTCGATCACCCGGTCTCGCAATAGCGACAGGACGGCCCCGACCTTGATCTCGCCCAGCTGGTTTGTGAACCTCTCGTCTTCATAGATCGGAAAGCGCCCGCTCGAGACGCGATAGCCGCCGTAAAGGCTGCCGCCAAAGTTTTCGATCGGGCGCGTGATCGTGCCTTGGGCAATCCGGCCATCATAATAGCCGGACAGCCGGGTTTCGGCTTCGGCCTTCACGACGGTGTCGAATGCCCCTTCCGCAGTAAGCGCCTTGCCCCCGGCCTGGCGAACCTTGGCGATCGCCTCGAGCACCTGCGGCGCATGGCGGCGCGACGAGTCCAGGACCTCGCTGAGGGTCAGCGGCTGCTGCGCCGATGACGCGCCTGCAAGCGCGATCATCAGGAACGTCCAGCAGACCCGAACGAAGCTATTTGGCATCGGACTTGTTCTGTGACGGCGGCGGGCTCTCCTTCGGATCGCCAGGCTGCTCGAACTGGAGGGGAAAATCGTTCAGCTGGCGCCACAATTCGAACCCGGCCGAAACCGTGTCCATCAGCACCCAACCCCGCACCTTGGCGCCCAGCCGAACATAGGGTTCGCGCGGCCAGGGCGCACGATCGGGCGCGGGCTCGATGAGAAGGCGGAACAGCCCGTTGTCCGATGCCGACAGGTCGATCGCGCGCACGCGCCCGTCGAACATACCCTGCGCGATCGACGGCCAGCCGCTGAACTGGATCGCCGGCCAGCCCTCGAACTCCAGGCGGACACGGCGACCGGGACGGATCAGGGGCACGTCGCGGCCATCGACATAGATCTCGACGACGCGCACGGCTTCCTCGGGCGCAAAGGTGACCAGCACGTCGCCCTGTTTGACCATGGTCGCGCTATCGCCTGCATTGATGCGCATGATGCGGCCGTCGCGCGGCGCGCGAACAATCTGCGCCGACTGTCGGCTCAGATCCACATCGACCTTCGTAATCGCCGCGCGGCTCTGTGCGATCTTGGCGCGATAATCGGCGACCTTGATCTGGGCTGCCTCATAATCGCGGCGCGCGGCCAGTCCTTCGCGAAACAACGCCCCGGTCCGCTCGACGTCGAGCCCAGCTGTGAGGGCAGCTTGTTGCGCAGCCTCGATTTCGGCCAGCTTTTGCGCACGCTCCGCCCGCAACCTGTCAAGCAACTGCGGGTCGTTGTCGACGATCCGTGCGATCGGGTCGCCACGCTTTACGATGCTGCCGTCGGTGACGAACCACGCGTCGATGCGTCCCGGCACCAGCGCATTGACATTCTGCACCCGATCGCGCGGATCGAGCGCCGTAACGGCGCCTGTACCTGCTGCGGTCTGCACCCAGGGAATGTAAATCAGGGCAACCAGCGACAGCACGATACCGAGCGCGAGCATGACTCCGATCGCGCGCAGGATCCGGGGCGTTCGCAACGCCTGCAGCGTCTTGAACTGGGCCATCTGCTCAGCGTGCATCTGCATCGGCACCCTTTCCGATCGATGAGCGAAGCGCATCAAAGCTGGCGCGTTCGCGCATAATTCGCTGCTCGCCGCGTCCAAGCCAGAGATAGCCGTCAAGTTCGGCAAAGCTCGAACGGTTGGTAAAATAGATCGTCGTTGTCGTGGTCGCCCGCAAGGCTTGGAACATCCGGTCCAGTTCGGATGTAGGGATTAGTTCGAACAGCGGGGAGAGCACCAATATTCGCGGCTGCGCGAGCAGCGCGCTGGCGAATTTGAGTCGCATCACCTCATGCAAAGCAAGCGGCCAGCCGGTCGACGACAAGATCGTATTCGACCCGTCGGGAAGCCGACCGATACGGCGATCAAGACCGACGACTTCGAGAACGGTCATGATGTCGCGCGAGCTTCGTTCAGGGGCGGCAAGCTTCAGATAATCGATGATCGAACTTTCGACGATCGTCGGACGGTCGAGAACGATCACGTCGCTGCGCAACTGGTAGATGTCGAGCGTGCCGATGTCGGCGCCGCCCAGGGTTATGAACCCGCTGTCGGGGCGCCGGTGGCGCTTGAGCAGCATCGCAAATGCACGCTGCGTCTCTGCATCGGCCGCAGCGACGACCTTGGTCCCCGATGGCACGGAGCATTCCAGCGTGACATCATCGATTTTGACGTCGGAAAAAACGAGATCACCACTGCCCGCGACATAGGCCGATTCGCGCCCTGCGGCCTCTTGCGGGATTGCGTAGAGGAGATCGAGCTCCTCGAGCGCAGCAACGAGATCGTAAAAGGTGTCGAGATACGGCCCGAGCTGTGCAACGCCGTAAAAAATCCCCGACAGAATGAGCTCAGCCGCGACCAGTTGCCCGATCGAGAGTTGGCCCTGAATGATGAGCCAGCCCCCGAGCGCCAGCAGACCGGCGCTCGCCACCGCGTAGAGCACCAGATACGCCACAGCTTGCGAAAAGCTGTAGCGAAAATGCCGACGATAGGCCTTGATATAGGCGTCCGTCATCGCCTCGGACTTCGCGATCGCAAAGGCGATGTGGCGGCCCGATTTGTAGAAGCCGTTCGAGGCGCCGACGCTTTCGATCCAATGCGCGGTATTGTATTTCGCATGACTGAGCGCGACGGCGGTCGTCATCGCGCCACGCGACCAGACCCGCCAGATAAGCCAGACCGCTGCCAGGAAGATCAAATTGAAGACCAGGAAAAACGGATGGTAGAATGAAGTGACAACGAAGCCGATGCCCGATTGCAGAAGGATCGTGAACAAACCGATCAGCAGCGAGGGTATCGCCTTTTGGATGTTCATCACTTCGAAATAGCGGTTGAAGAGATCGCCCGAGCGCTCGTCGGTAAAGAACGGATTGCGGGCATGCACCGCACGCAAGGTGATTTCGGCGACCAGTTGCGCGAAAAAGCGCTGTCGGAAAACTTCCATCAAATGCACACGAAGCGCGCTGAGCACCGCCGACAGCATCAGCAGCACAAACAATATCCCCGCAAGCGTGAACAAAGGCGCCGCAAGCGCGGTGTTGGCGACGCTGTTGATCAGCATCTGCACCGATATCGGCGTCGCCAGCGACAGCAGGCCGATGCCGACGCCATAGATGATCGCCAGAGTGAAAAACGCCTGGTCAGGCCCCAGGATCGGCCCCGCCCAGCGCACCACGTCGCGAAGCCGAACGCTGGCCGCTTTCTCTGCCATACCGTCTCCGCTGTCCCTTACACTATTGAAACAAAGTATCCAAAATAGGTGGCCGTACAAATAGGAACAATATCTTCAAATATTAAATACCGATAGGATTATCCTATCGAACTGACCATGCGCTCGACGTCGACGAGAATTGCCGACAGATCCTGATAAGCAGACGAGCGTCCTGCACCGCGCCGCCACACCAGACCAAGTTCACGGTACAGATCGCGTCCCCGGATCGGGCGCACCACAACATCATGTTCGTCTCGAACTTCAGCCCGAATGTAGAGCGAAGGGAGTAACGCAAGACCCATGCCCATTCCGGCCATCTGGCGGATCGCATCCAGACTGGTACCCTCGTAATCCCGCAAGACATGAGCACCGACACCCTGGCCCAGCGCCATGATCTGCTCGGTCATCTTGTATTTTGACGACAGCGTCAAAAGGCCTCGACCAGCGAGATCGGCTATGTCTATCGCATCGCGCGCCGCCAGCGGATCGTCGGCGGCCATGACGAGCAACAGCGCCTCTCGAAACAGTCGTTCGACGATGAAATCATTGCCAACGATAGGAAGCTGGACGAGCACGGCATCGTGCATTCCGCTGGCCAGTTCCCGCACCAGATCGTCCGGAAACCCTTCGCGTACATGCAGCTTCAGATTGGGATGGTCGCGGTGCAAGCGCGCGACGACATACGGCATCAGATAAGGGCCCAGCGTTGGTGACACGCCGAGCCGGACCGTGCCATTCAATCCCTGTGTATCGTTCTGCGCGCTATCCTCGAGGGCCTGCACATCGGCAAGGATGCGCTGCGCACGCTCGACGATATCGCGCCCGCGCGGTGTCAGGATCGGGGCGCTGCCGCCGCGTTCGACCAACTTGATGGCCAAGCGTTGTTCAAGCAGAGCGATCTGTGCCGAAAGCGAAGGCTGGCTGACCCCCACCTGTTCTGCCGCCCGCCGAAAATGCCCGGTAGCGGCAAGGGCTTGCAGATAGTGAAGCTGCCGCAGGGTTATCTTTGCCAAGGCCATGGCACGAACTTAGCCAGAAGTATCACGTCGTCCAGCATGGACAATTGCAGATGGGCCGGAAACTGCCACCGGCAATCGTTCAAGAACCACGCTCTCCATGAGGGAGACCGGCCTTTGCATTTTCAACACAGGTTCAACACAGG
>JBMOGG010000021.1:0-26763 GCA_049318505.1 Sphingomonas sp.
CCAAATGCGGGCGTCTATGGCCTACCCTTGCGGGGCAGTCCGGTTTCAGTGCTGGCCCACGTTGAGGGCCTGTTCACATCGGAGAGTGTGGCCGACGGCCATCCCGATAAGATCGCCGATCAGTTGTCAGATGCGGTGCTGGATGCTGCGCTCCGGCAGGACCCCCAGGCCCGTGTCGCCGTCGAGGCCGCCATCAAGGGATCTTCGGTCTGGCTGTTTGGTGAGCTGACCGGGCGAGAGCTGTCGCTCAATTTTCCGGAGATCGTCCGAGGCGTGCTCTCGAGCATCGGCCACAGTGACGACCGATGGGGCATCGACCTGACCCAGCTGGACGTCCGGACCACCATCAGCCTGCAGGCCGCCGAGATCGGCGACGGCGTTGGCCGCGGATCAGTGACCGGGGCCGGCGACCAGGGTATGATGTTTGGCTTTGCCAGTCAGGAGACCGTTGAGGGTCTTCCGACGCCAATCGCGCTGGCGCACCGTTTGATGCGTCGTCACAAGCAGGTGCGAGAGCAGCTCGGGCTCCTAGGGCCGGATGCCAAGGCGCAGGTGAGCGTTCGCTATGAGAATGGCCAGCCTGTCGGGCTGCACACGATCGTTCTGTCCAGCCAGCACCTTGCAGATGTCTCCCTCTCCGACGTCAGGGAGTTGCTGCGAGAAGAGGTCATCCGGCCCGTTCTGGGTGCAGACGCCGACGGCGCAGAGCTTCTGTTGAACCCTGCCGGAACCTTCATTGAAGGCGGACCCGTCGCCGACGCCGGGCTGACCGGTCGCAAGATCATCGTCGACACCTACGGCGGCTTTGCCAGGCATGGAGGCGGGGCCTTCTCCGGCAAGGACGGAACCAAGTCAGACAGGGCAGGGGCCTATGCCGCACGGCAGCTGGCTCTTACCATTGTTGAATCAGGCTTGGCCCGGGCGTGCGAGGTGCGGCTTGCCTACGCCATCGGCGTGGCAGAGCCCGTTGCCGTGCACCTCGATCTGGGCGGTGGGCGAGGGTTCGAGTTGGATGCCGTTGCAGCCGCCGGCCTGCTCGCCGCCTTGCGGCCTCGCGCGATCATCGACCGGCTCGCGCTGACCTCACCGGGCTTCTTGCCGACGGCGGCCTTCGGACATTTCGGACGCCCCGGCTTTGCCTGGGAGAGATCGGCTACCAATGCGATGTTCGGCCAGACCCGGCGAAACCCCGCCAACTCCTGATCTCCAGAACAATTCCAACCTTTGAAGGACGGCCCCTTGGGACAGTTCGGCGTAGCCGAAGCTGAACGCCAAACCGAGCGAACGCGCGTGGTCGAAGAGCGGCGGAGTCTCTTGTGAAGTCATAGTGGTTTCGAAGAAGGCGTCCGCTTCGCGCCAATCTTCCATGCACCAGCGCGGAAAAAAGCTGGTGAGCGCTAATTCTGGAAACGCCACAAGCTCGCTGCCGCGGGCTTTCGCCTCGGACATGAGATCTTTCATGCGTTTGACCACGCTTGCACGCGTTTCATTTCGCGAAATCGGTCCCAATTGCGCCGCGGCGATTGTTAGGTTTCTCGGCATGAGGCACTCCCGCGCGCATTAGCCGAAGGCGTTTCATACGGCAGAATTTTTCCAGGGTTCATGATGTTGCTCGGATCCAGGGCCGCCTTCAGCGCGGCCATGACTTCGATAGCTGCGCCGTGCTCCTCGCGCATGAGATTGCGTTTATGTAAACCGACGCCGTGCTCTCCCGTAGCTGTGCCGCCGTGAGCGAGTGCGATACGGGCAATCTGATCGGTGAGAGCTTCGGCGCGAGCGCGTTGAGCAGGGTCGCTCGGTTCGTAGAGGACAAGCATGTGGAAGTTGCCGTCGCCGACGTGCCCGACAATGGGCGCGGTCAAACCCGCCGCGTCGGCCGCACGCTGAGCTTCCAGTATGCAAGTTGGTAGCGAGGAGATGGGAACGCAGGCATCGGTAGCGAAACTTTCGCAGCCGGGCCTCAGGCTGCGAGCAGCCCAGTAGGCATTATGCCGCGCGGTCCACAGCTTGGTCCGCGCTTCCTGCTCGAACGCCCACTTCAGCTCATCTCCGCCAAAGCTGGCGCAGATTTCACGCACTAGCGCGATTTGTTCGTCCACAGCGCGCGGAGAGCCGTGGAATTCCAAAAAGAGCGTCTCTCGCTCCTCGAGACCTTCTAGTTTTGAGTGTCGAATGGACGCGCCCATTTGAAGACGATCCAAAAATTCTATTCGCGCCATTTGGACGCCATGTTGCAAGATGGAAGTAACAGCTTGGACAGCGCTTGCGACGCCGCCGAACTGGCACACGGCCGCTGCGATTACTTCGGGAACGCCGAACAATCGAAGTTGTAGCTCTGTGATGATGCCGAGCGTGCCCTCACTACCGACATAAAGGCGAGTGAGGTCGTAACCTGCAGAGGATTTGAGTGCGCGGCTGCCAGTGCGAATGACGTTGCCGTGTGGGGTAACGACTGTAAGGCCGAGCGTGACGTCCCGCATGGTGCCGTATCGGACTGCATTGGTGCCGGACGCCCGGGTTGCTGCCATTCCCCCCAAGGTCGCGTTCGCACCAGGATCAAGCGGGAAAAAGAGACCCTGATCGCGAATATAAGCGTTTAGTCGCTCGCGGGTCACGCCAGCCTCGACGCGGCAATCGAGGTCATCGCCGCTGACGTTGATTATGGCGTCCATGTTCGAGAGATCGAGGCTAACGCCGCCATGCGGCGCCTGGACTTGCCCCTCCAAAGATGTCCCTACGCCATAAGGGATTATCGGCACGCAATGGTCGCGGCAGGCTGCGACAACGCGTTCGACATCGGCAGTAGAATTAACATAAACCACGGCATCGGGAGCCAACAGATCATGCATGCCCTCACCGCGGCCGTGTGCCTCGCGGACGCTTTGCGTTATATTGAGACGTTCTCCGAAGTTGGGGCGCAGCGAGGCTAGGACCGCTTCAATTTTTTTGGGGTCCGCCCGCATCACCTCTTCCCCGGGGGCTTTTCGTAGCCGCGCGGATCAAGCTTACGCAGCACGTTGTCTATGCCTTCGCGATTGAAGCCTTTGTAGGCGTCGTTGCGCTCTATATTCTCGAGATGAGTTGCGACGGTGCCGTCTAGACGCAGGCGCTCTGCTTCAGCGGCGTTGATGTGGCCAGCGCGCTCTAGTTCATCGATACGGGTTGGATCGACCGGAAACCAATCACCGGTCGTCAGTTCCTGATAGAGATGGGGAAACGAGCTGAATGGCGGCATCATGCCGATGCCGAGAGCCTGCATCTGTGAGCGGAAAAGGTTCTGATCGTAAAGTGCGGCGACGTGGTTGAGACCCGCCTCAAGGATTGACTCTCCGAGAAGCGCCGAGACAAGGCCGGCGCGACGGTGCTTGGGAAGTTCGGGGAGTTCCTCATGCGCGAAATCGACCAAAAGTTCGTCCGGGCCTAGATCGACATCAGCGAAGATGGTTGAGCCAATTACGCGCTGTTCGAGCACCTGGCTGCCCCAGCCGGCGAGTTCGCCAGCGTAAAGCATCTCGCGCAGTTCATAACCCAATTTCTCCAAGATACCTATTGTCCTTCGGAAGTGCCGGCGTGAGCCATCGTAAGTGTGGTGGTCGATATTGGCCCACCCGACGCCGAGCGCATCTTGACGTTGCTTTTGAACTGCGCCTGCGTGGCAGCGACGCATCCAGTAGTCGCGCTCGGCCTTGAGCCAGAGATCGCACGCGCGATGTGAGCCTACTGCCGCGACGACGTCGTCGACGAGCTTTTCCGTATAATCGAGACCGTGTTCGACGGTGTCGAACTCGCGGCGTCGGGCTCTAAATCGTTGCAGCCCGACGCGGGCAAGGCGGATGTAGCCGTCGTCCTCATCGGACGTATCGTAGCCTGCAAAGCCGTTCCGCTCGATTACGCCAAAGCAGGTGTCCGCTCGGGCGAAGGCGATACCACGACGTAGAGACGCACCAGGTTTGCCTTCGGTTGGAGCGCTGATCCCCGTGGCAATTTTGAATTGGTCGATCGATTCGACGCGCAGCCAAATCTCCGTGCGCTCGCGTTCAATGAGGGCAGGAAACAAGCCCTCGGGATTGCGCCATACGTCATCTGTCCCGCGCCGCCAGCCAGCTGCCTGCGCGGCCTTTATGTCGTCCGGTGCAAGCGCAAGGTGATCGACAATGTCGCGCAGGCGTATCGCTGCGTACTGCTCGAGGCGCTTGGCGAAATCGGCGGCACCATCCACGCACTTGAGAGCTTCATCGATTTTCGCTCGGATCAGACTTTCGCCTTCGGGTTGTTGGCGCCAAATTCGGTCCTTGCGGGCTGATATAACTGCCATGGCTGTCTCCTGAATTAAGCGCTGCCGCCACGTTTGCTGGCTGCTTTGATTCTGCCGCGTGCGAGCGCCTCCGCGATGTCGGTCGTCGACCTTGCTTCAGCCTTCGCACGTTGAAGAATCTCCGTGGCGGTCAGGAATGTGGCCTCGAGCAAAGGCGTTGGGTCGACATTGCCAAGGTCGCGCGAGACTCCGTCAATCACAGCTCCGCTCGATGCGAGATAGTCCGGAACGAACAAAATCCCTCTCGCGGTCAGCGCGTCGATGATTGCGGCATGAGCTAGCTGATTGTTGGCACCGCCGCAAATGGCCCAAGCCTTCATGTCTCGCGCCACGACTTCGGTAATCACGCTGCCAATGGCGCAGGGCGCTAGAACATCGACGTCGGCATAGAGGATCGACTCTGCTTCGACCACGGTAGCGCCGACCTCGGCGGCAAGCGTGTTTGCACGTGTGCGATCAACATCCGCTACGACAACCCGCGCGCCCATAGCTGCGAGGCGCCGGGCGACACCAGCGCCAATCAGGCCGCATCCCTGCACCGCGACCGAGATAGCGGAAAGCGTTGCACCCGACCTCGCCTCGACGCAGGCACGTATGCCGTTGACGACGGTGATAGCTGTCGCTTCACCCAAGCGGGTGCCCGTGGTGTTAACGAAAACGGTTTCTCGGGCGACTGCCTGCAGGTCCTGTAGCGTGGTGCCGAGGTCGCCCGCGCAGCGATAGCGGCCACCGAGGTCCTGAATGTAGCGACCGAGTCGACGAAAGGCAGCGTCGCGATCCATGCCCGAGTGATCTAGAACGACTGTCTTGGCTCCGCCCGCAGGCAGATTGGCGATGGCGCACTTGAGCGTCATCGCGCGAGAAAGTTTGACCGCATCCGCGAGAGCGTCGCTCACGTTGGCATAAGTTTGCGTGCGGATGCCGCCGCAGCCCGGCCCAAGCGTCAGATCATCTAGCGCGATGATGGCGAGCAGGCCGCTTGGCGGATCGCTCAGCAACAGGACGCGGTGTGCGCCTGCGTGCTCCAACTCTGCAAAAACATCCATCGCCTATCACTTCTCTTCTCGGTTCGCGTGTTACACTCGGCTATTCAAGTGTCGCGATTTTTTCGTCGCCTTGCGCGTTGGGCATGACGGACTCCAGCAAGCTATGCGGCCAAATCGGTAGCACCGTTCAGCGCAAAACTGGCGTTGCCAGTAAAGTCTAACTGCCATGGCAACTTACCATTGCTTTGCCCCAGCCATCGCGCGCTTCAACGCGTAGACAGAATTCGCACGCGCCTTGATCGCGATAGTCGCGCTCTGTGCATGCATGAACCCGTGGACGCCGCCGGTGTAAACATCGAATTCGACTTCAACGCCGGCCAATTCAAGCGCGCGTGCGAAGCGCGTATTTTCGCCGAGGAATAGATCGCAATCACCAACGGCAAGATAGGTGGGGGGCATTCCCGAGAGGTCAGGCGCGCGACCTGGCGCGGCGTAGATTGAAACGGAGTCGCCGCCGATGGAGTCGCCCAAATAACAACGCCAAGCGAACTGATTGCTTGGGCCGCTCCAGACCGGCACATTGTCTGCTCCACCGCTTGCAGCAGTGCGGTCATCAAGCATTGGATAGATCAGGTGGAGAAAAGCCGGCCGGTTTTTGCCGGCGTCGCGAAGTTTGAGCGCCAGCCCCGCGGCTAGTCCGCCGCCAGCGCTTTCGCCGATGAAGCCGATGCGCGAGGTGTCAATGCGCCATCGTGCGGCGTCGGCGAGGAGAAAGGCAAAGGCCGCGGCGCAATCGTCGAGAGCTGCGGGATACGGATCCTCCGGCGCCAAGCAATAATCCACGGACGCGATGATGCATTGAGCTTCCTGCGCGAGCGCTCGCATCGACGGCGCCTCCAATAGAGCGCTGCCGCCAACGAATCCACCTCCGTGGATATGGAGCGCACATGGCCTTGCTGTGTGATCGCTAAGGGGGCGATGCATCAGCAGGCGCACGCCTGGAGAATTCGGCAGTGTTACCGATTCAGAGATGACTTGCAGGTCGTCCTGTTGTGTGACCGCGCACATCATCATTTTGCGAAAGTCGTTGAGGGTTTCGGCGCTCAGATGGAAATGCTTGAAGCGCTCCACAAACTCGCAAAGCTCAGGGTCAATATTCACGAGCGCGGCGTCCGGCGCCAGCGAGCGGCTTGGTGCGCCGCGGCGATTACGGAGGCCGCATCAATTCTATGCTTTGCATAGAGGTCGGGTAGGTCGCCTGACTCTCCAAAGCGCGTGACGCCCAACGCGTGCACCGGATGTCGGGCCACCGCGCCTATCCACGAAAGTGTGAGAGGATGACCGTCAATCAAGGTGACTAGTCCGGCGTCAGCAGGCACGAGCGACAATACGGACTCTATATGCGCCGCTCGCCTGATGCCTTTAGCGCGATCGGCACAGGCCGCATGCCAATCATTGTAGAGCCTGTCAGGCGAGGTGATCGCAAGCAGGCCAAGCCCTGGATAGTCCTCGATGAGGGCAGCAACTGCCTCCATCGCTTCTGGCGCAATAGCGCCGCAATAAGCGATGGCGACCGGGCTTGAACCTTCGGGCTTGCGCAACCAATATGCGCCTTCGATCAGGTCGGCTTCTTGTTCTTCAGTCAGTGTGCGCGGCAATTGCGGAATAGCGCGCGTAGAGAGTCGCAAATAAACGGAGCCACCTTGTTTGGCCTGCATGTGGCCAAAGCCCCAGCGCATGAGCGTTGAAAGCTCATCGACATAAGCAGGTTCAAAATATGCCAGGCCCGGCTGACCGATCCCGATCAGCGGGCTGTTGATGGATTGGTGAGCTCCGCCCTCCGGCGCAAGGGTGATACCCGAAGGTGTGGCTACCAGCATAAAGCGGGCGTCCTGATAGCAGGCGTAGTTCAACGCATCGAGGCCGCGGGCAATGAAGGGATCGTAAAGCGTGCCAATCGGCAAAAGGCGTTCGCCCCAAAGATCGCCAGCGAGGCCCAAAGCCGCCAACAATAGAAACAGATTGTTCTCAGCGATCCCAAGCTCAATGTGTTGGCCCGTCGAGCCACCGCCCCATTTTTGCGTCGACGGGATTTTCGCGTCGCGAAAAACGTCCGGCGAAGGGTTCCGCCGAAAGAGGCCGCATAGATTTACAAACCCACCAAGATTGGTGGAGACGGTGACGTCCGGCGAGGTGGTGACAAGTCGCGCAGCGAAGTCAGGGTCCGCTTTGACAAGATCGACGAGAATGCGCCCGAAGCCCGCTTGCGTGGACATTTCTTCGGCGCGAGGTCGCGGAAAAGTCTGACGGTCTGGGATCTCGTGGAGGGACGCGACTGTTGGGGCGGTCTTTGTCGCGCGCGCAAAGGGCGTCGATGAAAGAAAGGTGCGAAGCGCTGCTGCGTCTTGTGGGGCTAGTCCCGCAAAAGGGGCCCATTCATGCCCACCTGCGATCCCCATACTCTTACGCAAAGCTTCGATCTGGGTAGGAGTCATTAGGCCGGCGTGATTATCTTTGTGGCCCGCGAACGGGAGCCCGTGACCCTTGATCGTGTAAGCGGTGAAGAGCGTGGGCGTGTCATCGTCCGCCGCTTCAAAAGCCTCAAGCAGCGTTTCCACGCAGTGACCGCCGAGGCCGGTCATCAAAGCGGCGAGGCTGTCATCGTCGTATGATTCAATGAGGGCTTGGCCACGCGGGCTAAGATCACGTGAGAGCCGTCCACGCCACGCGCTTGCGCCTTGATAGGTCAGTGCTGCGTAATCTGCGTTGGCGCACTGATCGATCCAGTCTCGCAATTCGTTGCCGCTGGCGCGCGAGAATGCTTCATGTTGCCGCTTGCCGTATTTGAGCGTAACGACACGCCATCCCGCAGTGTTGAAGATGTCCTCGAAGCGGTCGAACATACGATCCGCGGTAGTCGCATCTAAGCTTTGGCGATTGTAATCGACGATCCACCACACGTTGCGGATGTTGTGCTTGTACGCCTCAATGAGGGCTTCGTAGATGTTGCCTTCGTCGAGTTCAGCGTCGCCAAGAAGAGCGATCATGCGTCCTTCGCGTGCGGGATCAAGCCAACCATGGGCTTTGAGATAATCCTGCGTCAGCGCAGCGAAAGCCGTGATGGCGACACCCAGACCCACCGAGCCGGTGGAAAAATCCACGTTGATCTTGTCTTTGGTGCGAGAAGGGTACGATTGGGCGCCGCCAAGACTGCGAAAGCTCTGCAATTGCTCAAGGCTCTGGCGTCCGAGCATGTATTCAATCGCGTGCAACACCGGAGAAGCGTGGGGCTTGACCGCGACCCGGTCGGCTTCACGCAAGGCGGCGAAATAGAGCGTCGCCATGATGGTGGTCATTGAGGCGCACGAGGCCTGGTGCCCGCCGACCTTCAACCCATCGCGGCTCTCCCGCAGATGATTGGCGTTGTGAATGGTCCATGCCGAAAGCCACCGGAGCCGCGTGTCGAGTAGATCGAGCATGCGCACTTGTTCGGTGTTGGCGATAACGTTGGGCGC
This sequence comes from Sphingomonas sp., assembly GCA_049318505.1. Taxonomy (GTDB): domain Bacteria; phylum Pseudomonadota; class Alphaproteobacteria; order Sphingomonadales; family Sphingomonadaceae; genus Sphingomonas_O. The sequence continues at coordinate 8,817 of JBMOGG010000021.1, forward strand.
AGTCAGATTATTCATTTGGGCTGCTTTTGAACTTCAGATTTGGCGATCGTGTCCAATCCAATAAGGATCGCGCAGGCGTCGCTTGAAGATCTTGCCTGAGTCTTCGCGCGGCAGGGCCATCTCGATCTTCAGCACGCGGGGCAGTTTAAAATCTGCAAGTCGTGGCTGAAGAAACGCGCGCACGCTTTGAAGGTCGGGATCGGCGCCCGGACGGGGCTCGACAACCGCACAAACTTGTTCGCCGAATTCTGGGTGGGGTATGCCAAAGACCGCGCAATCTGCGACTTCCGGCATGGCGAGGAGTTCAGCCTCTATCTCCGCAGGATAGATGTTCACTCCGCCGCTGATGATGATGTCGCGGGCACGGTCGCGCAGAAACAGAAAGCCGTCGTCGTCGAGATAGCCGATGTCGCCAAGCGATACGAAGCCGTCCCGTTCGATCGCAGCGCGATCTTTCTCGCGCTGATGGTACGTGAAGTCGGGAAAGGCTGAGTTGCGGATGTAAACCTCGCCGACTTCCTCGGGCCCCAATATCGCCCCGTCGGGCGAGATAATGCGGAGAGCGCAGCCCTCCATCGCTTTGCCGACGGTGCCGGGTTTTGCGAGAGCTTCTTCAGATGTGCACGCGACTGCGCCGCCGGTTTCGGTGCCGCCGTAATATTCTCGTATGACCGGGCCCCACCATTCGATCATCGCGCGCTTTATGTGCGGCGGGCAGGGCGCAGCAGCGTGAGCGACAAATTCAAGCGAAGATAGGTCATAGCCGCTGCGCGTTGCCTCCGGCAGCGCCAGAAGTCTTGAGAACATTGTTGGCACCATGTGCACATGCGTGATGGCGTGCGTCGCAATGAGCGCCAGAAGCGCCTCCGGTTCGAATTTTGGCTGAAGGATCACGAGCCCGCCTGCGCGCGCTGCCCAAAGCCCGTAAAGATTCGGAGCGGCGTGATACATCGGCCCGGTGATGACCGTGCGCACCGGTCGGGTTGGCGATAGTCCCAGCGCCGTTTCTACGAGGCGCGCCATCGACGCTGCCATCGCCGCATCAGCCGGTGCGCGGCGAACCCCTTTGGGTTTGCCGGTGGTGCCAGACGTATAGATGATGGCGTTGCGACCGGGCGTAACTGGCCCGCCCCAGGGGGCGCTTTTGGCGATGAGAGCTTCCCAACGCAGCGATGCGCTTGGCGGCTGCGCTGGGGGCGCCGCCAAATCGTATGCGCGCACGATCTCGCTCGGAGTGTCTACGACAATTAGCTTGATGCCGTCTGGCAATATCGCCGTTACCTCGCCGAGGAGGTCTTGGTGGACAATCAGTGCTTTGGCGGCGCTATCTTGCAGGATGTAGCCGATTTCATTGGCTTTGAAGTGCCAGTTGATCGGCACCGCATAGGCACCCAGACGGTCCGCAGCGAAACTTGCTTCGAAGAATGCGAAGTCATTGCGCAAGAGCGTCGCGACGCAATCGCCTTCACCAACGCCTAGGTTGGCCAAGGCAGTGGCGCCCCGTGCAACTATTTCATCGAGGTGTTGCTTATCGAGCCGTCGATCGCCGCTTAAAATCGCCCCGCTCATAAACCTGCCTCTCCGTGTCTGAACGTGAAGCTCTCATGTCTTGAACGATCGGTCAATTCATGCGGCGGTCAGGTTGCGATATCCCAATCGCGCCAAACGCTGCCTTCATCGCCGCCAATGCGCGGTGGAGGGCCCTGTATTGCGCCAGGTGTTCTAGAAAAGCGCGGCGCAGGTGCGGGTTGGATATGGCCATTTTGGGTGACGAAGGTCTGGCGCGCTTGATTGTGCGGATGAGCATGGGCTTCGCCCATGGCAAGCACAGGGGAGATGCAAACGTCCAAGTGCTGGAGGCGCGACAACCAAGATGCCTGATCTAGACTGAGAAAGATCGACTCTAGGCGCGCGCGCATTGCGGGCCATTCGCGCTCGTCGTGCTGGCGTAGGGCGGCCTCGGCTTCGACGCCAAGCGCGTCCAACAGGCGCGCGTAGAAATGGTGTTCATAGGCGCCGACGGCGATGTAACCACCGCATGCGCAGCGATAGGTGTTGTAGAAGGGTGCTCCGCCATCCAGGTCGTTAGCCTCGCGAGCATCGTTCCACGCGCCCATAATGCGTTTGCCCATGATCATGTTCATGAGTGAGGCGGCGCCATCACTCATGGCTGCGTCGACGACTTGGCCCTGTCCGCTTTCGCGCGCATGAATCAATGCGGCGAGTAATCCGAACGCGAGATAAAGCGCCCCGCCGCCCAGATCGCCTATAAGGTTAAGGGGCGCCATTGGTTTGTCAGCGGTTCCGATCGCAGCAAGCGCCCCGGAAATGGCGATATAATTGATGTCATGGCCGGCAAGGCGCGCAAGCGGTCCATCTTGGCCAAATCCGCTCATCCGCCCGTAGATAAGCTTGGCGTTTCTGGCGAGCAAAATTTCGGGACCTAGTCCTAGTCTCTCCATCACTCCGGGACGAAATCCTTCGATGAGAATATCGGCGCGATCGCAAAGCGACAGCGCGCGTGAAGTCCCAGCGCTGGTTTTAAGATCACATACAACCGAACGACGGCCACGCTCTGTTATAAGCGCTGGGTCTCGATCCTTGGTGTCGGGCCGATCGATGCGGACAACATCGGCTCCCAAGTCTGACAGCAGCATCGCACAGAATGGCGCCGGGCCAATGCCTGCAAATTCGACAACCCGCAGACCCAAGAGAGGGCCGCTAGCACAGTTGCTCACGGACTTTCGCCGTATCGTGGCAGGCCTGAGGGAATGTAGAAGCTCACAAAACTAATGAAATTCATCAAGGTGACGGCGTCCTGGAAACGCGCCTCAACCGTGTAGGCATCAATGCTTTCAAGCCAGGGCAGATAACTTAGCATTTCCGGTTGGCTGCGCTCTTGGAATTCAAGTGTGAGCAAAAGGCTTTCCGGCTGCGCCACGGCCTTAGCGCGCTTCTCACGAAGGGCCTTTTCCACGCCTGCTTTGATAAGGGCGCAAGACGCTTTAGGCGTAAGCGTATTGATGCTTGTCTTGCCGATGGCTTCCTTGGTGATGATTGTTTCTACGTCTGGCAGCGCTTCCCGCACATGAGCGATGTAATCATGGTCGCCGGAGCTAAACACGAGGGGTACGCCAAAATGCCCGGCCACCAAGGCATTGAGCGTCGTTTCTGATTGTGAAACGCCATTTACACGGATGTCGCGGAACGCGCCTGTGAAGGTATGGGCGAGCACCGCGAGACGCGCTTGCGCCGATCCGTGATGACCGACAAATACGGCCGCCGCAAAGGTCCCATGCTCGATCCCTTGCATTTGCAATAGGGGGCGCGGCCACGAGCGGACGATGCGCACATTCTCGTTGAAGCGGTCGAGCAACAGCATGTGCGCGGTGCCGTGACCGTCGGCGACAACGAACTCCGTGGCACCCGCCGCCTCAGCGCCCTCGATCGCAGCGAGAACCTCTTCGGTGTACCATTTGCGGCCAAGATCAAACTCAAAGCGGTTCGGGCCCGTGCTCGGCAAATGCGCGACGCCAGCAACACCCTCGATGTCGGCGGAAACAAAAATGCGCATGATCAGGTGGCCTTACGTACAGCCGCGATCGCCTCGTCGATGCTTGGGGCAAGCTTATCGACAATCTCGGCGATGTGCGTCTCGTTGATGATGAAAGGCGGCGCTAACAGCACATGGTCGCCATTGACACCATCCGCTGTCCCAAATCCTGGGTAACAAATGAGGCCGCGGGCGAAAGCGGTTTTCTGCAGCGTGTTCCAGAGCATGGTTTCGGCGGGAAACGGCGTTTTGGTCTCGCGATCCGCGACGAGTTCGACACCAATCAGCAGGCCGCGACCGCGAATGTCGCCGACATGAGGATGCTGGCCGAGTCGGTCGCGTAGCGCCTCGCGCAAACGGGCGCCCATTGCTTGTACATTCTCAAGCAGATTTTCTGAGCGGATAGTATCGATGACGGCTGTTGCTGCTGCGGCGGCGGTGGCGTGTCCGTTGTAAGTGTGGCCGTGAAAAAAGAAGCCCCGGCCGCGCGCTATGGTGTCGACTACGCCGTTGCTTACCAGGATCGCGCTAATCGGCTGATAACCTGCGCCCAAGCCTTTTGCGACAACAGCAATGTCGGGCACCACGCCATCCTGTTCACATGACAAATAGGTGCCGGTGCGGCCGCAGCCGGAAAGAATCTCATCAAGGATCAACAACACGCCGTGCTTGCGGCATACTTCGGCGATCGCTTTAAAATAGCCTGGAACGGGAGGCACGCAGCCTGCTGTCGCGCCGACAACGGTTTCTGCAACGAAGGCGGCCACTGTGTCGGGGCCTAGCTCTTCGATCTGCGCATTTAGTTCTTGCGCTAGGCGTGCGCCATAAGCTTCTGAGGTCTCGTCCACGCTGCGATCGCGATACTCGTAACAGGGTGAGACGAAATGTGATTCCGGCAGGAATTGTTCGAAAAGCATACGGCGGATTTGATTGCCGCTAATGGCGAGCCCGCCGATAGCGCAGCCATGGTAGCTTTGGCGGCGGGAGATAAAGCGCCGACGCTGCGGCTCGCCACGTTCATTGTGATATTGCAGCGCAAGTTTTAACGCGCCGTCCATGGATTCCGAACCGCCGGAGCCCGGAAACACCCAATCCAGCCCCGGCGGCGTCATCGCCACCAATTTATCGGCAAACGTTTCGAGCGCCTCGGTCGTGAAATAGGCGTTGTAAACGTAGGCGAGTTTTTTTGATTGGTGCGCAATGGCTTCACTGATCTTGTGGTCGCTATGTCCCAAGCACGACACTCCCGCTCCCGAGGCGCTGTCGATGTATCGCTTGCCTTGTGCGTCGATCAGGTAAGGCCCGTCTCCCGCCACCGCGACCGGGTAGGGCGTGTTGAGCAAGCGGTGCATGATGTGGGTCATGGCGAGGGGCCTTTTGCGGATTGTATCTTGTAATGTCCGAACGCTCGTTCAATGATAGGATGGGTATCGGTCGCGGCGCAAGCGCTTCGGCGCGAGCTTGAGCAACGACACGGGCCAAGCGGAGCGGACAAGTGAGGCTGGCGAGCGTACTGGTTCGACGTTTGGCGATGCTTCCGCTCGTTTTGCTGGGAGTGGTGCTCGTCACCTTTTTCATATCACGGGTGGCGCCGGGCGATCCGGCGCAACTTGTGGCAGGCCCGCGCGCCAGCCCTGAAGCAGTCGCCGCAATTCGCGAACGGCTTAATCTCGATGCGCCGCTACTGGAGCAGTTTACCGCCTACGTCGGTGCGCTCGCCCGAGGCGATCTTGGGCAATCCATTATGTCCGACAGGCCCGTTGCTGAAGAAATTTTCAGCTACATGCCGGCTACCCTCGAATTGATGCTGTGCGCATTCTTGCTGACTGTGCTCGTCGGCGTTCCGCTCGGCGTGCTCACCGCGCTTTACCGCGATCGCTTGCCCGATATTGGAGGACGAGTAGTCGCGATCGCGGGTATTTCGATCCCGACCTTTTGGCTCGGTTTGTTGCTGCTGTTGTTGTTCTACAGCGTACTGGGCATCGCCCCGGGTGCGGGGCGGCTTGATAGCAGCGTTGTAGCACCGCCAACTCAGACGGGCCTTTATGTTATCGACAGCTTGCTCGTTTGGGATTGGACGGCGCTTTCCAGCGCACTTCGGCATCTGGCGCTCCCAGCGTTGACGCTCGCCGCCGCATCCGTTGGCGTGGTAGTTAGGTTGGTGCGCGGCTCCATGATCGAGGTGCTGACGCAGGACTATGTGCGTACAGCTCGAGCCTTCGGCTTACCTAAGCGTCAGATCATTTTGCAGTATGCGCTCCCAAACGCCCTCGTGCCTTTTGTCACGGTCATGGGGCTTGAGCTGTCGTCACTTCTATTCGGATCGGTGGTGATCGAGAGCGTGTTCGGCTGGCCGGGATTGGGAAGCTTCGTGCTCGCCGCCATCCTGAACCTAGATTTTCCCGTGATCATGGGTTTTGCAGTGATTGCATCTTTTGCATTCGTCGCGGCAAATCTGCTGGTTGATCTCCTATACATGGCACTAGATCCGCGTGTGCGAGGGCTGGCATGAAGCTGCAACCGATTGCTCTCGGCGCTTGCGCAGTGCTTGTGCTTTTGTCGCTCGCCGCCATCGCCGCGCCTTGGATCAGTCCCTATCCGCCCGATGCGATGGATCTTCAGGCGATACTGCGACCGCCATCTTCTGCCCATTGGGCAGGGACGGACGAACTTGGACGCGATATTTTTTCGCGTCTCTTACATGGCGCGCGCCCGTCCTTATTGAGCGCGGTGGCGATTGTTGCCATCGGCGCCACCGTCGGCATGGCTGCCGGCTGTTTTTCTGGCTTAGTCGGCGGCATAGTGGATTCCGCCATCATGCGTCTGGTCGATATGATGTTGGCGCTACCAGGTTTGGTAATCGCCATGGCGTTGACCGCGGCTTTGGGGCCGAGCCTAGTCAACGCCGTCATTGCACTCGGCATACTGTCTATCCCCGGATACGTTCGATTGGCGCGTGGTTTGGCATTGGCGCTGCGGGAGCGTGAGTTCGTTCAAGCTGCCCGCGCCATGGGAGCGGGCACCATTCTTATCGCGAGGCGCCACATCGCACCGAACGTGGCGCCGGCGATGATGGTCTATGCGAGCTTTCATCTTGGCGGCGCGTTGCTCGCCTCGTCCGCGCTAAGTTTTATCGGCCTTGGCATGCAGCCACCGCATGCAGAGTGGGGCGCCATGGTTGGCGGCGGCCGCGAATACGTGCTGGCGGCGTGGTGGTACGTGACATTCCCGGGCCTTGTGGTTGCGCTCGGCGCGCTGTCCGCAAACATCCTTGGAGACGCCTTGCGGGATCTGGCCGACTAGTTCGCGATCGCGGGCCGCCCGGGGGAGATGTGCTCGGGCGCAACGCCGAGTTCCGCGAGTGCGGCGGGCCATTCTTGTTGAAGAATGAGCGCTGCGCTCGCAGCCGCCATAGCGGGCGATGTTTGCAGACCATAGCCGCCTTGTCCGGCCAGCCAGAAAAAACCCGGCGCGTCCGGCGCAAAACCAGCCGTTGGCACGCGGTCTTTCACGAAGGAGCGCAGGCCCGCCCAGCGATGGGCGATCCGCGAAACATTCATCGTAGTGTATTCTTCGACGCGGTAGGCTGCGAGCGCAATGTCGTAGTCCTCAGGTTGCGCATCGACGGGATCGCTGGGAATTTCATCGACCGGCGAGGCGAGCAAGCGTCCCCCCTCAGGCAGCATGTAGAATTCGTCGACTGTCGTTTTCACGAACGGCCAGTCACGTGTCTCGATGTTTTCAGGTGGGTCGAACGAAATAATCGTCCGCCGCAGAGGTGAGAGACCGAGCGGCTTGACACCCGCTAGCCGCGCGACCTGATCCGCCCATGCGCCCGCAGCATTGACAACTACGCCCGCGCGCCACGCGTTGTCGCCCGACTGTAGCAGCCACGCACCGTGCTCGCGCGTTATTGAATCTACGCGCACGCCGGTCTCGATCTGGCCTCCATTGCGTCGCAGCGTGCGCGCGAAGTCTTGCTGCAGGGCATCGGCATCAAGTTTGCGACCGGTTTCGTCCACCACGCCAGCGATGACCGCATCGGGCCCAGTACGCAGGACCGGGAGAAGAGCCAGCATCTCCGGCACGCCAACACGATGCACTTGATCTGAGAACATGCGCATGCCGTCGTACAGCGTGTTCAAGCCTTCAATCATATCCGAGCGTGCGATCCAGAGCGCGGACTTGGGTGTTGAGAGTGGGGCGCCTTGGTCCGAGGTCTGCTCAAAGAAGGGGCGGCTGAACGTCGTCAGAGCGCGAACCGTGCTATCACCGATGCCAAGGTGATAAAAAGTCGCGCTGCGTCCGGACGAATGATAACCTGGGGCGGCTTCAGCTTCCAGCACGACAACGCGTGCGTGCGTTGAGAGCGCTGCTGCGGCCGATAGGCCGGCGATGCCGCCGCCTATCACCAACACGTCAAAGGAGGTCATCTGTCGCGATCGCCCGATTGACCGTGCTCAATAGCATCGACCCAGACTTCTAACTTCTTGTTGGCAATCTGCGTCATTGGCGTTTCCATTTAGATCTTCGGCGGGCGACCGTAGCGGCTCATCACGGCGACAAGTTCGGGCAAGGGCAGGGCGTGCACTGTCGTTCCGCGTACGCCGTGCATCGTCTCAGACACTGTCAAGGCGTTGACGATGGCTTCCTCTGTCGCTTCCGCGACCGCCGGAAACATGGGGTTCATGTCCTCATTGCCCATCATACGTAGGCCCTCGGTTACGCCGGTTTGATGGAAGGGAAGGGCGTTTCCGGTTGAAAGCGCTATTGTGAAGTCACCACTTCGATTGTTTCCAAAGCCGCCGACGCGCGAAAGGCCAATGCCTGCGCGCCGGGCCAAGCGATTAAGTTGCGGCGGCATCAATGGTGCATCGGTGGCGACGACGATAATGATCGAGCCCTTAGTCTCTTCCGCCTGATTGTCTTCACGTCGCTGCGGGCTGTCGACGATTTCGTAGCCGATGTGGCGACCGACTGGGACACCGTCGACGGTCAGTTGGCTGCGATTGCCAAAATTGGATTGCACAAGAACACCGACAGTCGTCAGCCCGCCGCCGCAGCGCACTTGCCGCGAGGCGGTCCCTATGCCGGATTTGAACTCGAAGCTCATCATTCCACTGCCGCCGCCGACGCCGCCCTCTGCGACGGCTCCCGCAGATGCAGCGTCGAGCGCCGCTTCGACGTGTGCGCGTGTTATTGGAGCCGATAGCCCATCACTCAGCACGCCGTCATAGGTCTCGGCCGCGCAGGGCTGGTGCCAACGATCGGCAACGCCCAGCTTGAACGGCAACGCCAGAAGTGCGTCGCGCGCCACGCCAATTGAAAACGCCGAGGTCAGCACAATCGGCGACGCCAATGTGCCTGTCTCCGCGATCCAGTGTGATCCGGTTACTTCGCCAAACCCATTGTATCGGTCGAAGCCGGCGAAGACGCTTTGTTTCAGAAAGTCGAACGGCACAATCGCAGTGACGCCGCTTCGAACGACACGGGGCTGATCCGCGCGCACATCAATGTGTCCGACACGCACGCCTGGCACATCTGTAATCGCATTGAGCGGACCTGTCGGGAGGTGTCCGATGCGGAGACCCAGATCGCGCAAACGCGCGCGCGGCGGCGTCATTAAAAGCACCTGTTAAAGTCGCGGATCATAAGCGCGCAGCACGTTGCATCGTGTGGAACGGGAGCATCATCGGGGTCGAGTAATTGTAGGCGAAGGGTGCGATGTCCCGACTTTGTGCGTAGCCCCAGGAGGTCTGAAATAGCGGGATCGACGGCAAATCCTCGTAAACGATCTTTTGTGCGTCTCTGTAAAGCGCGTTGCGCGCTTCACCATCGAGCGCGTCCGCGCGCGCAAGCAATGCATCGACCGCGGGATTGGAGTAGCGCGCCATGTTGCCCGCGCCGATCATCTGCGAATTGTACACAAATGTGAACACGATCCACGGGTCAGGAAAGTCTATCGAGATCGATTGAGTAGTGATGTCGAACTCGCCGGCGAAGATTTGCGAGCGCGCCGCAGCAGCGATCTGCTTGATGCTGACGTCGAAGCCGATCGCACGCAGGCTTTCGCGCAAAGCCAACTGCGTCGCCGAGGGGCCGCCGCCGTCGCCGACAACGGTCAGTTCAATTGGCTGATTGGCAGGCACGCCGGCTTCGCGCATTAGCGCGCGTGCTGCTTCCGGGTCGTAGGCGGGAAGCGGTAAGCTCGGATCGTGCCCCGGCACGCCCGGCGGTAAAACGCCGGAAATGGTCCGCGCTTTACCGCGATAGATAGACGAGACGATGCTGTCCCGGTCGATTGCCAGCGAGATCGCACGCCGTACCCGCGGGTCGCGGAAAAGAGGCTTTTCATTGTTGAGATGAAGGAAGAGCACGATAGGGGCGGGCGCCGCGGAAACGGCAACGCCGGTTCGCTGCGTCAGCCAATCTTGCTGGAATGGGCCGACCGATTCCAAGATGTCGACGTCGCTCTTATCGAGTTCAATAAGACGAATTGACGAATCCTTCGACACCCGCAGGCGCACGTCCTCGAAGTATGCCGGCTGATGCGCGGCATGCGGGTTTGGCGCCAACGCCACCTCGTCGCGTGCCGCGAAGCGCACGACCCGATAAGGGCCGCTGCCTGCCGTGTTTTCGCGCAGCCAAGCGGAGCCTTGATCATCGCCTTGTGCATGACGCACAATCGCTGGGTTCACGAAGCCAAGACCTGGGGCCGTCAATAGATACGGGATATAGGGCGCCCAAGCGCTCAACCGAATGCGCAGCGTTCGCGGATCCGGGGCTTCGGCGCCCGCATACCAGAACAAGGCTTGCGCGGCCGGGAAACGCTGCTGCTGAATACGCTCAATGCCGAAAATGAAATCGCTGGCTTGCAGCTCGGCACCATCATCATAGCGATGCCCGCCTTTCAAATGAAAGGTGATGCTGGATTTGTCGGGCGCCAGTTCCCATGCCTCGGCGACATCACCTTCGACGCCGCGTGTTTCACCTGCTTCGGTGCGCAGACGCAGCAATCGCTCATAGCAAACGTTTGGCGCGATCAGGTTGGGTAATAGAAAGCTCGTTGCCCCATCGAGCGTGGTGATGTCAGAGGCAATGGACACTACCAATTGTCGCGGATTGCGTGCGGGGGCGGGGATGCAAGCCGCAAGCGCGCTTAGGCCGACGCCAGCTACAAGCCCTCTACGCGATGGGCTAAAATTATTCATGCGCGTGCACCTCGGATAACGTCTTCACTGGTGTCGCGCTCGAATGGCCACATTGGCCGAGGCCTCTTGTGATAGATGAGGTTCTTGCGCGGCCGGGATATGCTGATGATGCGACCGGCGCGCGGCTCGAAGCCAATCCGGAATTGTTGGCTGGACTTGACCACAATGAAACGCTGCGTGATGAGGTCGATGCCTACCTGCTCGAATAGGGCGGGGTCATAGGCTTGATCGCGCAGGGTGCTGAGAACGAGGGTGAGCCCTTCGGCTTTGAAGGCGGCGATGTCGCCTAGGGGCGCGTCAAAGCCACCAATGGGTTGAGTGGCATCGCGCCGTAAGCCAATAACTTCTCCTTCAAGATCTAACGGTGGGCCGGAGCCAGGCCCCGCCTTGCCGCCAACGCGCAAGCTGATGCGTGCCCCGATACCCGCTTCGAAGCAAAAGCGCGCCGCTTGCGGATCCCAAATCGGACCCCCGCAGGCGGGCGCCATGTTTGCGTCGCGCAATGCGCGCAGAAGAGTCATGTCATCGCCGGCATTGCCGCCGCCGGGATTGTCGTTGGTGTCTGCGAGAATAACCGGAAAACGCTTTGACGCCGCCGCCGAGCGCAGGGCCGCCGCTAGATCTTGGCGTCTCCCCTGGGCCCGTTCTCGAAGCGATTGGAGTTTTGTGCCAATCTCCGCGGCCGTCCGCACTGCGAGCGCTTTGTCGTTATCGGCGGTGACCAGGACTTTTGTGCCCATGTCGGCGCAGTCGCCACCACTGAAACCGTGCACGATCGTTGCGTTTATGACGCCCGGACGTTTCTCCGCCAGCACCAAACTGTTGACCATCCGGCGCCAGGGTGCGGTCGTGGTGCGAAAGCCGATGATCATATGGCAGTCGTAGAGCGCGGGCGTCGGCCGCAGTGTGCCGGCACGAATGCGAGCCAACGCGTCGACCAGTTCGATGCTGCGCTCCACATAATCGGTGTGCGGATATTGCTTGAAGCCGATCAGCAGGTCGGCAGCATCTAACATTCGCTGCGAGATGTGCGCATGCAGGTCGAACACTGCACCGATGGCAGCCTCACCCGCGACGGCGCGAACATGCTCAAGAAAATCGCTCTCGCAATCGTCGTAACCCTGCGCGATCATCGCCCCATGCACGCCCAGGGCAATCACATCGAGGGGCGCGGCGGCTTTGATCTGCGCTACAATCTCGTCTCGCAGCGCCTCATAGACGTCGCGTCGCACCGGCCCTCCCGGCCAAGCAAACGCGCACGTCCCTTCAACGACCTCCCAACCCTCGGCGCGCTTTGCCCGCAACGCCGCCATAGGCCCCGTCGCCTCCGTCGCCACGTCTGGATGCGCACCGGGACGCCATAGCATTGCCGTCTCAAAGCCCGCCCAACCTGTGGGGATGGGCGAGAACGAATTGGTCTCTGAGCCCAAGGTTGCGGCGAACGCTCTCATCGCGTCACGAGTATCATTGACTAACCGCTCGTTCAATAGTTAGATTGGCGCAAAGGTGGGAGATTGATGGTCGAGGAGCAGTTGCACCGCGGCGGAACACTCGGCGCGCTGGTGCTTCGCGCGTGCCGGCGGTTTCGCGACGCATCAGCAGTGGTGGGCCCTGACCTTCGCCTCACTTACACACAAGTATCACACCGCATCAGCGGAATGATGCAAGCTTTTGATGAAGCAGGTTTGGTGCGCGGCGACGGCGTGGCGCTGCTTTCGAGCAATTCAGCCGATGTGGTCGTCGCAACATGCGCGGTGATGGCGGCCGGGCTTCGGCTTACTGCATTGTCGCCGTTGGGATCGGAAGACGACCATCTGTTTTGCGTGGAAGACGCAGAGATCTCCGCAATCATCGTCGATCCTCGCTTTGGCGCACGCGCAAATGACCTTCAAATCCGTGCGTCGAAGTTGCGGGTGGTGTTTGCGCTCGGCGGAGCGCCGGACGCGATTGATCTGAGCGCGAAAGCAAGCGCTGGCCGGCAGATGGCTGAAGACCGCGCGCAATCGAATGACATTGCCATGATCGCCTATACCGGCGGCACCACTGGTCGCCCCAAAGGTGTGGTCCACACGCACGCAAGCGCGCTCGCGGCGTTGCACATGGCTGCCAGCGAGTGGGAATGGCCAATAAACGGCAAAGTGCTCGCGGTAACGCCGGTCTCGCATGCGGCGGGCATCTTGGCGTACCCGACATTTCTTCGTGGTGGCGAGTTTCACGTTCTGGCCGGGTTCTCGGCGCGGAGTTTCTACGACTACGTAGCGAGCGCTCGCATAGGCGCCACTTTCATGGCCCCGACCATGATCTATCGCCTGCTCGATGACCCGCCGCAGACGGGAGACGACTTGCGCACGCTCGAAACCATCTTTTACGGCGCAGCACCCATGGATGCAGATCGCATGGTCGAAGCGATAGAGTGTTTCGGCTCGATCTTTATGCAGCTCTATGGCCAAACCGAAGCGCCAACCTGCATTACCTATATGCGCCGGTTTGAGCACGATGTGACGCGGCTCGACGTGCTTGCGTCGGCGGGATTTCCTCAGGCGGGTCTGGACCTTGCGCTGCTTGACGCGGAGGGGACACCTGTGCCCGAGGGCGCGCCGGGCGAAGTGTGTGTGCGTGGCCCCTTCGTCATGCGTGGCTATTGGAACAGGCCGGCGGAGACAGCGGAGGCGCTGCGCGGCGGTTGGCTACACACCGGCGATGCTGGGCGTTTCGACGAAGACGGACGCCTCCACATCGTCGACCGTTTGAAGGATCTCATTATAAGTGGTGGCTTCAACATTTATCCGCGCGAGGTCGAGGATGCGCTCGCTGAAATCGACGGTGTGCAAGCCTGCGCAGTTGTAGGTGTGCCGGATTCGAAATGGGGTGAGGCCGTTGCAGCGGCGATCGTAGCCGCTCCAGGCGCCAACTTGAGCGTTGAATCTTTGATCAGTCGTGTGAAGGGCACCAAGGGGCCCATCCATGCGCCCAAACAAATTATCTTTGTCGACTCCCTGCCGCTCACCCCAATTGGCAAGGTCGACAAGAAGGCGCTTCGGCTTCTGCTGGGAGCTGACCATGGCGGATGAGGAAACGCGCCCGGCCTTGCGCATCGAAAACCTGTCGCTGGATGCATCGAGCCCCAAGGGCTTGGTGTCGCTGGTGCGAAATGTGAGCATTGAAGTTGGACCCGGAGAAGTTGTGGGTCTGGTTGGGGAATCCGGATCGGGCAAATCCCAAACTGCGCTCGCAATTTCAGGTTTGAGTCCACAGGGTGTGCGCCGGACATCAGGTCGCATTTGGTGCGATGGCGAAGAGCTCAGCGCGCTGTCGGAGTCGGAGTTGCATCGACGTCGCGGCGCCAAGCTCGCGTATGTGTTTCAAGATCCGATGAGCGCTTTGAACCCGACCATGCGGGTTGGACGCCAGATGACAGATGTCTTGCGCCGCGCCCGGCCCCAATTGGACAAGAGCCAAATCGTCCGAGCGGCGCACGAAATTCTCACCGCGGTTGGGCTCACAGACGGCGCGTGGATAATGCGGGCGTATCCTTTTCAGTTGAGCGGGGGCATGCGTCAGCGCGTTATGATCGCGCTGGCCTATGGATGCCGCCCGGCATTGATTATCGCTGATGAGCCCACAACAGCGTTGGACGTAACACTGCAAGCGCAAGTGCTTGATTTGATCTTGGCGTTAAATGGTCAAGTGAAGAGCGCCATGCTGTTCATCTCGCACGATCTGGCGATCGTACGGCGCATCTGCACGCGTCTTTATGTGATGCGCAAAGGCGAAGTGGTCGAGAGTGGGTCCTGCGCGCAGATTATCGCCAGCCCCCAACACGAATACACCAAGACGCTGCTGGCGAGCGCGCGCGCGAAAGAGGCGATCACATGAGCATCGCTCCGCTCATGCAAATGATTGGACTGTCGGTGAGCTTCGCCGCCCGCACGGTCGTAAACGGGGCTGAGCTTGAGGTCGCCGATGGCGCAGCATTGGGCGTTGTCGGCGAATCCGGCGCCGGCAAATCGAGTTTACTTCGCGCATTGGCGGGACTGACGCCGACTTCAGGCGGCCGCGTGCTTTGGAAAGGGAGCGATATCACAAATGCGAGCCCCGCGAAGCGACGTCGTTTGAATGTGCGCGTTGGTCTCGTTTTTCAGGACCCGTTCGCGTCGCTCAATCCGCGCTTGCCTGTGTGGTCGATCGTGAGCGAGCAAGCCTTAATCAATGGCGAACGGAGCGAAGCCCGTTTACGCGCTCTGGCTGACGCCGCGCTGGAGCAGGTTCAACTGGATCCCGCCATCGCTGCGCGGCGACCGTCCTCACTTTCCGGTGGACAGAGGCAGCGCGTCGCGATCGCGCGCGCATTGATGGGCGCTCCTGAATTGCTTTTGCTCGACGAGCCGACGTCATCGCTTGACGTCACAGTGCAGGCGCAAGTGCTCGATCTCTTGCGCGCGATTCGTCGCGATATGGGCGTAGCCATGATAATGATCAGTCATGATCTTTATGCAGTTCGCGGCCTCTGCGACACGCTTGCTGTGATGCGCAATGGCGAAGTAGTCGAGCAAGGCGCGAGCGCTGAGGTCTTCGCGCGACCCAACGCCGATTATACGAAGCAGTTGATTGCAGCAACGCCGACGATCGGACAGGCAACACAATGAAAACTCTGGGGGAGGAGTTGTAATGAAGGCCTTTGCGCAGAGCCGCGCGCTCATCGTTTTCTTTATTCTGGCTGTGGTGGTCGCGCTCATATCGATGGCAATTCGCGCCACCGACCCGGCCGCGCTGGGCGAGGCGCTCCGCACCATGTTCGCCGCGAACCAGAAAGCCGACATCATTACTGGCATCCAGTACAGTCTTGAAACGCCTGTGCTGTGGAACGTTATTTTGTTTCCCGCAGCGCCGACGATTGCTGCATTCATCGTCATCGCCATCGCTTACGGTCCGGGTGGCCTGTCGCGATGGTTTGCGCGGGCGCTGCCGTGGCGCGGTGTATCTTGGCAGCGAGGCGTCGGGGTTTGGTTGCTTGCTGTCACCGCATTCTTTGCCATGGTTGGTGTTTTCTTTATCGCCTTGGCTTCGAGTGGCGGTGTGGCAGAGATCGCGCCCACAGTAGAGCGATTTGGAGCAACGCCTTTGCTTGCGCTTGGTGGCCTGGCGCTCGCGCTTGTACTCAGCAGCGGTCCTTTGCTTGAAGAAATGGGTTGGCGTGGTTTCGCGTTGCCTGTTCTGCTCACGCGGTTCACCCCGATCTTGGCCAGTGTTATTTTGGGCGCTCTGTGGGCGGCTTGGCACTTGCCGCGTGAAATCGGGCCGCTGATGAGCGGGGCCGATGGCGTGTGGACGGCGTTTCTGTGGAAGCAGATGAATTTCTTGCCCGGCTGCATTGCGGGTTCGCTGATCGCCACCTTTCTCTATTTCAAGCTCGGCGGCAGCGTTTGGGGCGGGGTCCTGGCGCATGCGTTTCACAACGAAATGTCCGTTAACGTCATGCGTGTTGCGGTGCCGGATATCATGATCGGCGCATTTCCGCTGGGCATCCTCACTCTGATTGAGATCGCAATCGCGGTAGGTCTGATCATTCTCACCCGTGGAGATCTCGGGGCCGACAAAGATTATCGGCAAGAGCCGCATCCGTTCGCACGGTGAGCTTCATGATTTCGAGGAGCACCTAAGGTGGGGCAATTGTTCAGATCGAGAGCGCTCGCGCTCTTTTTCATCCTGGCGGTCGCTATCGCCCTTGTCGCCATGGCTATTCGCGCCACCGACCCCGGTGCGCTTGGCGTCGCGCTTCGTGAGATATTCGCCAATAATCAGCGCGCTGACATCATCACGGGCATTACTTATTCGCTGCGCGAGCCTGTGCTGTGGAACGCCATACTGTTCCCCGCCGCGCCAACATTGGCGGCGTTCATCGTCATCGCTATTGCATACGGGCCGGGCGGCTTGTCGCGTTGGTTTGGGCGTCTTGCACCCTGGAGAGGCGTGTCTTGGCGTGTGGGCGTTAGCGTATGGGCGCTTGTGTTGCTGTGGTTTTTGGCAATCGTCTGCATCTACCTCGTTTATCTGTCGTTCACCGGAGGCGCTGCGGCTATCACTGAAACTGTCGCACGCTTTGGGCCGACGCCGTTTTTGGCGCTTGGCGGCTTCGTCATCGCTTTGGTGCTGAGCAGCGGCCCACTCTTGGAGGAAATGGGTTGGCGTGGGTTCGCGCTGCCCATGCTGCTTCACCGCTTCAACCCTTTACTCGCCAGCATTATTCTCGGCCTTCTTTGGGCGGCTTGGCATTTGCCGCGCGAGATCGCGCCCTTGACCAGCGGCGCTGATGGCGCGCTGATGGCGTTTCTTTATAAGCAGATCGACTTCATACCCGGCTGTATCGCCACCTCGATCATCGCGACATTCCTGTACTTTAAGCTCGGCGGTAGCGTCTGGTCGGGCATTCTCGCGCATGCGGTCAACAACGAATTCGTTGTCAATGTTGCGCGCGCTGGTCATCCCGTCTTGACCATGGGCGAGGTCAGCTTGCGCGGTTGGACTTTGGCGGAATGCGCCGTCGCGATTTTGCTCGTATGCCTCAATGGCTCAAGCCTCGGTGCGGACAAGGATCAGCGTCAGCTCCCGCATCCGTTTGAGCGGCCACGAGCGGGGGCATGACGGATACTGCAAAGCGCCTCGTCCATCTTCGGGGTCTGCCGACCGATTCGCACTCCTCTTATTTGCGAGGCGCAGCGGCAGCACCGAGTTTCATTCGCACGGCTCTCGCGAGCGATCATGGCAACTTGGCGAGTGAGCGCGGGGTGGAGATCGGGCGCGAGATCGACCTCGTGGATTGCGGCGACGTTCCACTTAAGGAAGATGACCAGGATGCTGCGCGCATCATCCGCGCAACTACGGAAAGTCTCGACGTTGGCGCGATGCCGCTTTCATTGGGCGGCGATCATTCAGTGACGTTTCCGATTGTAGAGGCCATCGCAAATCGCGTGGGGCCAGTTCAAATTCTGCATTTCGATGCGCACCCGGACCTTTACGACGATTTTGGCGGCGATCCGCGGTCACACGCGTCGCCGTTCGCGCGCATCATGGAGCGAGGTCTCGCGACGAAACTGGTGCAGGTTGGCATACGAACAATGAACGCGCACCAACGCGCCCAGGTGGCGCGCTTCGGCGTTGAGTCTGTTGAGATGCGCACACTAGA
>JBMOGG010000022.1:0-26695 GCA_049318505.1 Sphingomonas sp.
CTCGCGGCGGCGGAGAGTGGCGTGCGCCTATTGACACAAGCCGCGATAGAGAAGCGCCAGCACGCGAAAATCTGGTTGTGCACTGCCGTGCCACTCGCCTATTTTATCCACGTTTAGTCATCCCTTGGGGTCAATCTGGGGAATGTCGGCTACGATGAAGGAGGGGCGGTTGAAGGCATGGCCGCGCTATCTCCTGACGGTTGTCCTCGGCCTCGCTGCCGGGGCATCAATAGCGGTGTACCGGGTGCGCGGTGGCCTCTCGGCGGGGCAGATCGTTAATGGCCCCTGGGCAACCGCAAAGACCTATGGCACCGCTGACGCAGACGCGCTGACCCGCGCCCGCGTCGCACTCTCAGGCCTGCTCGCGCTCCCCGCGCATGAGGCGATGTACTTCACTGCCAAGACTGACAGTGCCGGTCGTCCGTTCGACGGCAAATGCAGTTATCGCCTGACCGGTGGCACATTGCCTGCGCGCTGGTGGAGCGTGACGCTCTATCAAGGCGAGGGATGGCTGGTGAAGAATGCCGCAAATCGCTGGTCGGTGGGCAGCGCGGCCTTTGCGGGTGATGCCGCCAAAGCGTGGACCATTGCGGCCGCACCCGACGCCCAGCCGGGTCAGTGGATACCGACCGCCGGCGTGCCCGCCTTCGACCTGACACTGCGCACCTATCACCCCTCACTCGAACTGCTCGCCCATCCGGAGCGCGCAAAACTGCCAGTCGTTGAACGGTTGGGGTGCAAGTGATGCGGCGCTGGCTTTTTCCGGCGTTGCTGGGTCTCGTTATGGCAGGCGTGGCCTATCAGGTGACTTTGCTCGCCACACCCTTTGCGCTGATGCGCGCCGCCGCCGCAAAGGCGGGCGCCAAACTGCCGGTCAACAGCTTCGGCTTTGGTCCGATGACAACCGCCGACAACCAGACAATCGTCCGCCCTTCGCCCGACCTCAGCTATTCGATCTGCGTATTCGATGCGTCGAACGGCCCGGTGTTGATCGGCGCCGAACCCATCCCCGGCCATTACTGGTCGGTCAGCATTTTCGATGCGCGCACAGATGTCGTAGCCGTGCGCAGCGACCGCGACACCGGCGGCAAGCCCGCGAGGCTTGCCATCGTCCGGAAGGGACAGACGGCACCCGCAGGTTACGAACCGGTGAAGGTCGGCTACGCGAGGGGTGTGGTGCTGCTCCGCATCCTGCTGTCCGACAAGACCGAATATCCCGCGATCGATGCGCTGCGCCGCAAGTCGTACTGCCGCATTGGTTAGGTATCTGGTTATCGAAACCACTGCCGACCGGCGTGACGGACAGGTTCCGGCATGGCAAGCTGCCCTTCCGCTTCCGCCTTCAGCTGTTGCCGTTGCGTGTTCTCGTTGGCGATTCCAATAGCACAACCTCATGGAAAGCTGATGAGCACAGGCCGGTGGATGAACAGGCGTGATTGAACGAGATCGGCCACTTTCTTGACTGACGGTTAAAAACGGAACTTACCGATCTCCTCGAACAAGCGATACTCTCATGTGTTCGCACTGCTCTCGGACATTGGCGTCTGCATTGTGGCAGGCGCTCGGCCAATGTTCACAAAACTGTCTGACGTAACCTCCTTCAAGGAAGGGGCCGCAGCTACAGCACGATCGTTCATGTGATGCTTTGATTTGCCAACTTCCGCCAACCGCGTAACACTGGCCCGACAAGCGGGGAGAGCAGCGTTGATCTATGTGCTGGGCGGGTGGCAGAGCGATTTCTCGCGGGTCTGGAGCCGTGAAGGCCGCGATATTGCTGATGTCTTTAGCGAGGCCGTGCGCGAGGGTCTGAATGCGGCTTCGCTCGACGCAGACGAGGTCGAAACCGGCCATGTCGGAAATTTCACCGCCGAACTGTTCGCGCGGCAAGGACTGCTAGGGGGTTTTTTTGCCGGGGCCGACCCCGCCTTCAACGGCTTGCCTACCGCGCGACATGAGGCTGCCTGTGCATCGGGCAGCGTTGCGGTGCTGGCGGCAACGGCCGAGATCGAGGCGGGCCGGTATGACCTCGCCTGCGTCGTCGGCATCGAACAGATGCGCAATGTGCCTGGCAAGACCGGGGCGGAGCATCTGGGTGTCGCTGCATGGACTGGACACGAATATGGCGATGCCGACTATGTGTGGCCGCGTGCCTTTTCTGACCTCGCCGACGAATATGACCGTCGCTTCGGGTTGAGCTACGACCATCTGATGCGGATTTCGGAGATCGCATTTACCAACGCGAAGCATAATCCCAATTCCCAGACGCGTGACTATCGCTTCACGCCCCAGCATTTCACGGCCGATGATACCGTGAACCCCGTTGTGGAGGGCCGCACGCGCAAGATGGATTGCGGGCAAGTGACCGACGGCACGGCAGTCGTCTTCCTAGCGTCACCGGCGCGCGCCGCCGATTATGCAAAAAAGCGCGGGATCGCGCTCGAGAACTTGCCACGAATTTCGGGCTGGGGCCACCGGACAGCGCCGATTTCCTATGCGGTAAAAGTCGCGGCAAGCGCAGGCGGACCCTATGTCTTTCCTCAGGTGCGGCGGGCGATCTGCGATGCGCAGGAACGCGCCGGCGTCGATAGCATCGCGCAGGTCGATGCCGTCGAAACGCACGACTGTTTTGCGGTGACCGAGTATATGGCGATCGACCACCTCGGCCTGACGGCGCCGGGGGAGAGCTGGAAGGCGGTCGAGGACGGCAGCATTGCCATGGGCGGTCGCTGTCCCGTCAATCCGTCCGGCGGGCTGATCGGGCTTGGCCATCCGGTAGGCGCGACGGGCGTCCGGATGCTGCTCGACGCGGCCAAGCAAGTGCGCGGGGATGCGGGCGACTATCAGGTCGAAGGGGCGCGACGTGTGCAGACGCTCAACATCGGCGGGTCTGCAACGACGACCGTGAGTTTCATCGTTGAACGGGACGCGGCATGAGCGTCGCGGGCGTACTTGCCGTCAACGCGCTGGTGCTTGTGGCGACGTTTCTTATCGCATGGCTGGTTGCGCTCAAGCTGCGCGACGTGACCTTCATCGACAGCCTGTGGGCGTTTGGCATGGTCGTGATGGCAGGATCGACCTTCATGCAGACGAAGGGTGACCCGGGCCGCATGGTCATGCTTGTCGTGTTATGTACGCTGTGGGGCTTACGTCTCGGTGGCTTTCTGCTCAACCGCTGGCGTACCCACGGGGCGGACCGCCGCTACGAAAAGATGTTCGCCCACGCACAGGCGACGCGTGGATGGGGTTTTGCCAAAGCATCGCTCCTGTTGGTGTTCGCGACGCAGGCGCCACTTCTGTTCATCGTCTGCCTACCGGTGCAGCTCGGCCAGATCGATGGGGGACCAGCGGTGGGCAGGCTTGCCATCGCAGGTGCGCTGATCGCAATCATCGGGATCGCGTTCGAGACGATTGGCGACGCGCAGCTCACGCGTTTTCGCCGCGACCCGGCGAACGAAGGCAAAGTGATGGACCGTGGCCTGTGGCGCTATACCCGTCATCCAAACTATTTCGGCGACGCCTGCACTTGGTGGGGGCTGTACCTCATCGCCGCGGAGTCGACGACCGGCCTGTGGGCGCTGCCGGGGCCGGTGCTGCTGACCTGGACGCTGATGAAATGGTCGGGTGTGCCAACGACCGAAGGCCGGATGAAACGCAAGAAGCCGGGCTATGAGGATTATGTCCGCCGCACGAGCGGGTTCGTGCCGTGGTGGCCAAAGCGCTAGCCCCCTAAATCCCCCCGCTCCGCCCACCAGCTGTGGGTGCCACTCGAGATTTTGTGGGGCAGTGCGATGCGGCAAACGGGGCCCGCTTCGATGTCCTGCGCGTCGATGAGGATGCACTCGCTGGTGCTGCTGCTTTCGTCGGTGATAAAGCTGACGAGATAGCCGTCGTCCTCGTCCGTGCCCCCGACGCGGGGAACAAAGGGGGCTTCGCTGGCGAAGCGGCCCTCTTCCAGCTTCAGCGACCAGCTCTCGCCTGTCGCCAGATCGTGCTTCACAAACCCGTTGAACAAGAACCAGCCGGGCTTTGTCGTCGTCGAATAGACATATCGGTGCTTCCGGCCGGCGCGTCGCTGGTCGATCATGCCGAATTCGAGGATGCGGTCGTCAAGGCGTTCCTCGCGTGTCGTCCCGTCGGCCAGGTTGAAGCGCCAGCGATGCAACTTCGGCAGGAAGCTGTACTCGTCGACATAAGCCATCATATGGCCATAGCCGTGCTCATTGGGAAGCGGCGGCGGTTGCGGGCAGTCCTGAAAATAAGCGTCCATTACCACTTCGTTGCCTTCCTCATAGGCATTGAGGAAGTGTAGGATGTAGGTCGGCGCGGCGTCGAACCAGCGTATCTGCGCGGGATCGCCCTTGCGCGGAATGAGGCCGAAGCGGCTTGGCAGGCCCTCATGCAAGCGCGCGGCGTGGATGTCGCGCTTCAGCAACTCCTGATCCCAGAACATCGGCAGGTCGTTCACGATCGCCCAATTCTCTGAAAAGGTCATGTCGTGTGGCAGGCGCGGGCCCGGCAGGGGTACGGGAATATAGGTCGTCAGCCGTTCGTGCCGGTCGACGACGCCGTAATGCATGTAGGGGGCGTGCTTGGAATAGTTGAAGAACATCAGCTCGCCCGTGTTTGGATCGACTTTAGGGTGCGCCGAAATGCCGTCGAGCGGCACCCAGGGCGCGAGGCCGAGGGGCTCTAGCGTTTCGGGGTCGAGCAGATAGCCCTCGCCGCACTGGTAGAAGGTCGAGAGCGCCTTGCCCGCGTGGACAATGACGTCGGTGCTCGACGAGTCCTTGAGGCTGCCATGCGCGCCAAAGCCCGGCCGTTTTGAGGTGCCCGGCTTGTCCATCAGCCCGCCCCAGAGCGAGTCGCCCGCCTCCTGCTCGGCCGCGAAACAGCGCGTACGGACCCAGCGGTTGCGGTAGCGCGCCGCACCGCCCGAAAAGCTGATCTGGTGGATCATCCCGTCACCATCGAACGGATGATATCTGCCCAGTGGCTGGTGCAGCTGGTTCTCGGTATTGCGCAGATAGACTCCGTCGATGTCGCCGGGAATCGTTCCTTCGATCAAGGGCAGGTCGTGTGCGGTCACTTCCTCGTGCTGCGGCGTCCATGCACCGCCGAGATAGGGATGATTGCTGGGCCGCAGCGACGATGTGACGGGTGGCAGACGTTCGATCAGCACTTCGCATTCCTCTCAATTCTGGCGAGAGGTTATGCGTTCGCGTCGAGATCCGCCAGATAGCCGTGCAATTGCGTGACGAGCGGCTTGCCCCTTGCCGACATCTGTGGCGACGCGCTTGACCGATCTGGCACGCGCGTCACCGTTGGCGAAGACACCGGCGACGCTGATTTGGCGCAGCATCGGCTTATGGTTGAGGCGCTCTCCTGCCCCGTTCAGCGCGTCGAGCTCGAGCGCGTCGCCAGTCATGACGAACCCCTTTCGGTCACGGATCGCGTCGTATGCGCCGAGCCAGGTCACGCCTATCGGGTTGTCTTTGTCGCCGCGCAATTCGCTGATCTCGCTGCCGACACACAGGTCGACATTGGGCAGCGCAGCAATGCGTTCGATCAGGTGATTCGATATCGTCTCCGCTAGCGGGCGGCGGACGACCAGATTGACGATATTGCCGTAATTGGCGAGCAAGACGAGCGCCTGCCCCGCCGAGTTACCGCCGCCAACAGGACAAAAGCTGACGCATAGAATAAGCTACAGGGTGAAAAGCACTCGGGTGCAGATATATAGCACCGGCCCGGTGGATGCAGGCTGCATCGCGGAACTTTTGAAGGGTCCCGAAGATGTTACAGTTTCTATCGGCAGAAGGTGCGACGCGCAGCTTGCGCGGGAGACTCGGCCGTCCCTATAGCTGTGCGCAATGACCAATCTTTTCGAAGCTTCGCAAGCGCCGACCTCATCGACCTATGACGCCTCTTCGATCGAGGTCCTGGAAGGGCTTGAACCTGTTCGCCGCCGTCCCGGCATGTACATCGGTGGCACCGACGAACGTGCCTATCATCACCTGGCGGCAGAAGTACTCGACAATGCCATGGACGAAGCCGTGGCCGGCCATGCGACACGGATCGAGATTTCACTCGACGTTGGCAACCGCCTCTCTGTGGCCGACAACGGGCGGGGGATCCCGGTCGACCCGCACCCCAAGTTTCCGGACAAATCAGCTCTCGAAGTCATCATGTCGACGCTGCATTCCGGCGGCAAATTCGACGGCAAGGCCTATGCCACCTCTGGCGGCCTGCACGGCGTCGGCGTCAGCGTCGTCAATGCGCTGTCGAGCGATACGATGGTCGAGGTCGCACTGAACAAGCAGCTTTATCGCCAATCCTTTTCACGCGGCGCGACACTTGGTCCCCTCGAAAAACTCGGCCCGGTGCAGAACCGGCGCGGCACGACCGTGAGCTTTGTGCCCGACACCGAAATCTTCGGACCGGACATGAGCTTCGCACCGGCACGGTTGCACAAGCTGGCTCGGTCGAAAGCCTATCTGTTCGCAGGCGTCGAGATCCGCTGGAAGTGCGCGCCCGAACTCATTTCGGACGATACGCCGTCCGAGGCCGTACTTCAGTTTCCCGGGGGACTGGCCGATCACCTGCGCGAGCAAGTGGGGGAACGGGAATGCGCGACCACCACCTTCTTTGCTGGGCAACAGGACTTTCCCGGCGAAGCGCAAGGTCGCGTCGAATGGGCCATTGCTTGGCCACTTTGGAGTGAAGGCAGCTTCAGCTGGTATTGCAACACCATCCCGACACCCGACGGGGGCACACATGAAGCCGGTCTGCGTGCCGCAGTCGTCAAGGGGATCCGCGCGTTTGGCGCGCTGGTGGGCGTCAAGAAAGCCGCCGATATCCAGCCAGAGGACGTGATCGCGCCGAGCGAGATCATGCTGTCGGTCTTTATCCGCGACCCGCAGTTCCAGTCGCAGACAAAGGACCGGCTGACGTCGCCCGAGGCTGCGCGACTCGTTGAAAATGCCGTAAAGGATCATTTCGATCATTTTCTGACCGACAATATGGACCGGGGTCGCGCGCTCCTGACCTATGTCATCGACCGGATGGACGAGCGGCTCGCCCGCCGTGCGGAACGGGAAATAAAAAGAAAAACAGCCACTTCAGCACGCAAGCTGCGATTACCTGGTAAGTTAACTGACTGTTCTGCGGACTCGCCTGAGGGGACCGAACTCTATATCGTTGAGGGCGACAGCGCCGGTGGCAGCGCCAAGCAGGCGCGCGACCGCAAGACGCAGGCGATCCTGCCGATCCGCGGCAAGATACTAAATGTTGCCAGCGCGACTGCGGACAAGATCCGTGCGAACAGCGAAATTGCGGACCTGATGCTCGCGCTCGGTTGCGGCGTGCGTGACAAATGCGATGCTGGCAATTTGCGCTACGAGCGCGTGATCATCATGACCGACGCCGACGTCGATGGCGCACACATCGCCACACTGCTGATGACGTTGTTCTTTCAAGAGATGCCCGACATTGTCCGAAAGGGGCATGTCTATCTGGCGCAGCCGCCGCTCTACCGGCTGACGGTCGGCGCAAAGTCGCTTTATGCGCGCGACGATGCGCACCGTACCGAACTCGAGGCGACCACCTTTGCCGGAAAGAAGGTCGAAGTCGCGCGCTTCAAAGGGCTGGGCGAAATGAACCCGATCCAGCTGCGCGAAACGACAATGGATCCGAAATCGCGCACGTTGCTGCGCGTGACACTTCCACAGGAATATGAAGAACGCGCTGGCGTCCGCGACCTGGTCGAACGGCTGATGGGCAAGAACCCGGAGCACCGGTTCAACTTCATCCAGCAAAATGCGGCACGCATAGACGAAGAGGCGATCGACGCATGATCCGCTGGCTTGTGGCAGTGCTGCTTGTGACGCACGCCTTGCCAGCCGTTGCCCAGCAAGTGGCGTCGCCAGCGATCCGCGCCGGTGCCGAGCGGCTGGTGACGATGCTGCGCGATGCGAAGGTCGATGAAGCTAAATTCGCGCCCTCGTTTCTGGCCCAGGTTCCCGCCGCGCAGGTCGAAACCATTGCCCGGGATCTTCGTTCAACCAACGGCACTGTGATCGGCATTGCCGGGATTACGCCCGAAAACGCGCTGCAAGGCGTCATCAGCGTCGAATACAGCAATGCCGTGGTCACAGTGCGGATGGCGCTCGAGGGTCCGGAGCCCCATCGCTTCATCGGCTTGCTCATCGTGGGTGTCGAGCGACGCGGCGACAGCTTCGAAGCCGTGATTGGCGAACTCAAGAAACTGCCGGGAAGAGTGTCGCTGCTGGTGGCCAAGCTCGGCGAAGCCGAGCCCGTCGCCTTTGCCGGATACAATGCTGACGTCCCGCTCGCTACAGGATCGATGTTCAAGCTTTTCGTCCTGGCCGAGCTTACCCGGGCCATCGACGCCCAGGAACGCAGCTGGCAGGATGTTATTCCACTGGGGTCACCCTCGCTTCCCTCGGGTGTCACCCAGAACTGGCCGAAAGCGCTGCCAACGACGCTGGCGACGCTTGCGACACAGATGATCTCCATCAGCGACAATACCACCACGGACACGCTTATCGCCACGCTCGGCCGGCCCAAAGTCGATGCCATGCGGGCCTCGATCGGCCCGACGCCGAATGCGTTGCCCGTGCTCACGACACTCGATGCGTTCGCGCTGAAGATGCCTGCCAGCGAGGCGCTCAGAAAGCGGTGGATTGCCGGCGGCCTGTCGGACCGGCGACAGGTTCTGAACGAACTCGAACCGACCTTGGCGACCATCGATGCGGCTGCTCTGGCCGGCGCACCGCTGCACATCGATACGGTCGAATGGCCCGCCACCATGACCGAGATCGCCAGTATCTTCGACAGGCTGCGTCGATCGAACAGCGCGACAGCCCTCGATATTCTCGGCGTCAATCCAGCGCTTTCCCCGACCGAGCGGGCGCGGTTCGATACTGTCGGCTATAAGGGCGGGTCGGAGACCGGCGTCATCGCCATGGGCTGGTTGCTCAAGACGAAATCGGGCGACTGGTATGCCGTTGCCGGGGCATGGAACGATGTGAGCCAGCCTGTCGACAATACCGCGTTTTCAGCCCTGATGGCGCGCGCCATCGCGCTGGTCGGGAAGTAAGCTGCGCCAACGGGCGAGGACGCCCGATCCAACGCTAACGATTGCCGCCGATCAGGTCGCCCAGCGGCCCCAGCAAACTTCCCTCGCCCGCGTTCTGCCCGCCCATCGGCCCGATCTGGGCGGCAATGCGCCCGGCAAGGCGCGAGAAGGGCAGCGACTGGATCCAGACATGTCCCGGCCCCGTCAGCCGGGCAAAGAATACGCCTTCGCCACCGAATATCATGCTTTTGACGCCACCCGCCGCAACAAGGTCGAACTCGACCGAGGGCGTATAGGCGGCAAGACAACCGGTATCGACGTGAAGTTGTTCGCCGGGACCGAGGTCGCGCTGGACAACCGTGCCGCCCATCTGGACGAAGATCCAGCCGTCGCCCTCGAGCTTTTGCATAATGAAGCCTTCGCCACCGAACAGGCCCGTCATCATGCGACGCTGGAAATGGATGCCGATCGAAACGCCCTTGGCGGCCGCCAGAAAGGCGTCCTTCTGGCAGATGAGCGTGCCACCGAAATCGGACAGGCGCAGCGGCAGGATCGACCCCGGTGTCGGCGCGGCAAACGCCACGCGCGCCTTGCCCTGCCCTTCGTGCGTGAAGACCGTTGTGAACAGGCTTTCGCCGGTGACGAGGCGCTTTCCTGCGCCGAGCAACTTGCCCATGAATCCGCCATCCTGCGCTCGACCGTCGCCGAACACCGTCGTCATCGTGATGTGAGCATCTTTCCAGACCATCGCGCCAGCTTCGGCCAGAGCACTTTCGCCCGGATCGAGTTCAATCTCGACGAACTGAAGCTCCTGACCCTTGATCTCGAAATCAATATCGTCGGCGCTGCCTGGCGCCTTGTGATGTGCCCAGGGGCTGCTGGCCATGTCCCGTCTCCCACATTGCCGAGATTCAAAAGTGACGGAGGTGTCGTGATTCGGCAACCGGTTCGGCGGTTTCATTGACAAGTCGGTCAGACGCGCAGGGCCTCGACGAGAGCCCTGACTTTCTTCTGGCGCCACTGCGGCAGGGGCGCCACCAGCCAATATCCGCGCGCATCTTCCACCGTCGGCGCGCTGTCTGCGAGGAGCGCGGGAACGACCGCTTGGCCAAGCCCCGCGCGCGCAGCATCGATCGCCAGACCGGCATCGGCGACGCTCAGTGCGCCGCCAGGCTCTGGACTTCCTGGCCAGCCAATCACGTCGCCTACGCCCAAGGTCGCAAAGCCGCGCGGACCGATCTCGACGCCCTCATGCGCGCCGGGCGAAACATCGAAACAGATCGCCAGATCGAGATTGGCTTCCGTAAAGTCAAAACCGGCGTCGCTCGCAACAAGCGCAAAGCGCAGCTCGGTGTCGGCGGCGCGATACGCCTCCAGACGGGACAACAGCCATTTTGCCGTCAGGTCGCGAGGTGCCGCAATTGTCAGCGATTTCGAGGTCTGTCCGGCCTGCATCGCGCGGACCGATTCCTCAAAGCTGACGAAACCGCGCCGGAGCTCGACAAGGCCGGCTTCCCCTTCCGGCGTCAGTTCGAGCCCCTTGGGTGTCCGCCGGAAGAGCACGGTCCCCAGCGTATCCTCGAGCGCCCTAATCTGTTGCCCGACCGCCGCGGGCGTAACCGCAAGCTCATCCGCCGCGCGCGTGAAGGACAGGTGGCGCGCCGCCGCGTCGAGCACGCGCAGGCCGTTTAGCGGCAAATGCGTCCGCTTCATGGGCGGCGTTCGCGCGCAGTCACCGGCGCGGCAAGCGCAAATTTGGGGATGGCGACCGGGAAGGACGATCCGTCTTCACCGACCATCTGGTAATTCCCCTGCATCCAGCCCGTCGGCGTCGTGAGCGGGCAACCCGAAACATAGTCGTACGATGCGCCAGCTAGGATCACCGGCTGTTCGCCCACGACACCTTCCCCTTCGACCTGGTGCCGGGCGCCGCGCCCGTCGGCAATCGTCCAGCTGCGCGTCATCAGCTGCACCGCCAGCGGCCCGTCATTTTCTATGCGAATATGATAGGCCCAGAACCAGCGCGACTTTTCGGGCTCCGACTGTTCGGGAAGGAAGCTCACCGAAACGCGCACCGTCACGCCGCCGGTCGTTTCCGAATAGGGGAACAGCCCTTTCATGCCTGCCATACTCATAGGCCGACTTTCGTCAGCGCGCGGTCGAAATCGTCGATTACGTCGAGAGGATCTTCAAGGCCGATGTTTACGCGAATCATGCCCTCGGCGACACCCATGATCTCGCGGGCCTCGGGGCCGACGCTATGGTGCGTTGTCGAGGCAGGGTGGGTGGCCAGACTGCGCGAATCTCCGATGTTGTTCGAAATATCGACGAGTTGCAGGCCGTTGAGCAGATCCATCGCCTGTCGGCGACCGCCGTCGACTACGAAAGAGAAAATGGGGCCACAGGCCTTCATCTGCGCCGCGGCGATGTTATGCTGGGGGTGGCTGGCCAGGCCTGGGTGCAGCATGACCGGCACCCTGCTCTCAAGGAACTTGCCGACCTTCATCGAATTCTCGGACTGGCGCATGGCACGAAGGTCCAGCGTTTCCAGCCCCTTGATTACCACCCAGGCGTTGAACGGCGACAGATTGGGCCCGGTATTGCGCTGGAAAGGCAGCAGCTTTTCGTTGATGAATGCGTTCGACCCGGCAACGGCGCCGGCGAGCACGCGGCCCTGCCCGTCCATCATCTTGGTCGCCGAATAGGCCACGACGTCTGCGCCGAAATCGAGCGGGCGCTGAAGCACCGATGTCGCAAAGGCATTGTCGACGACGGTTGTGATACCATGCGCCCTGGCCAGGCCGCAGACGTACGCCATGTCGACGATGTCCATCGTGGGATTGGCCGGCGTTTCGAAAAAGAAAACCTTGGTATTCGGCTGGATCGCCGCTTCCCACGCCTGGTTGTTGCGGCTGTCGATCGTCGTCGTCGTGATCCCCCATTTGGGGAGCAGACTGTCGGTCAACCAGCGACACGAGCCAAAGGCGGCGCGCGCTGCGACAACATGATCGCCGGTTTCAAGCTGGCAAAGGAGCGCGGCGGTCATTGCAGCCATGCCGGTCGCTTGCGCGCGGCATGCCTCGGCACCTTCCATCATGGCAATACGCAGCTCGAGCATTTCTACGGTGGGATTCTGCAGCCGCGAGTAGGTCGGCCCTTCAGCCTCGCCCGCGAAGCGCGCGGCGACGGTTTCGGCATCGTCATAGGTATAGCCCGACGAAAGGATCAGCGCTTCGCTGGTTTCGCCCCATTCGGTTCGCGCCGTACCGCCGCGTACAGCCTGGGTTGCTGGCCGCCAGTGGCGGGTGATTTCGGGGTTCTGTCCGTCTTTGCGCTTCATGCCACCCGCTTTGCCCCTACGCCAAGGCGCGCGCAAGCCGCTCGACGAGGCGATCGCGGGCAGCGAGCGGACGCGCGCGGCGTTCGGTTAGGATGTTCTGGGCAAGCCGCGTCCCGTTGCGGCGAAGGGCTGACATCGCGTCGCCCTGCACCGAGGGAGCCGCCCCGAAGCCGAGTTCGGCCAGCACGACTTGCTCATAGCCCACCAGCGCGGCAGCCCAGTCGCGGGCAGCAGGTGCCGACTCGATGGCCGTCAGCACGCCGTCGAGCGCGGCATGGATGCGCGCATAAGGTTGCCCCTCGGGCAAAGACGCCGCGGCCAACGCGGTCGTCCATTCGATGGCAGCCGCCGCCAATGGCTCACCAAGCAGCGCTGTACGTGCCCTGACCATCTCCACCGTTAGCGCCGGCAGCTGCGTCTCGACCCTTGCGCGCAGTTCCGCCTTCACCAAATTGCCGGGCGACAGCACCGGGCGCAGCTGGCGTGACCGGCCGCCGCGCACATAGCCGGCGACCAAGCCGTGGTCTGGCGTCAGCAACCGGACGATGGCACCGTGTTCGCCATGCGTGCGCACCCCGACAACGATGGCATCGCATTCAATCCGCATCCCGCCGACAAGCGCAACGTTGACGCTTTTGTAAAGCCCGCATGGCATGAAGAGCCTCGATGTGAGGGAATTAGTGGTGCAGACCAAAGGAGGTGCGACCGAAGCGCGGCTGGACCGCCGCCCGTCTGTTACGGCACGCCTGCACTTGCCCGACAGTTTTGGTACGCGTTTCGCCATGTTCGGCGACGCCGAGGAAGAGTTCGATTGGAACGGGCCGTTCCGGCGTGAGTCAACCGCAACCAAGACGATTCGCGCCCTGCCCGATGCCAACCGACGTTTCCAGGCGGCAGGGCTCGAGCCGTGCTGGATGGCCGACTGGCCGGTCGTCGACAATGCGGAGAGCGGCGCGATCCTGCGCGACCTCGTGGCCAGTGGCCAATGCACGATCGGCACGCAACTCCACCCCTGGGTTTCGCCGCCGTTCGACGAGGAAGTCAGCCGCCACAACAGTTACGCCTGCAACCTGCCGCGCGACCTGCAGCGCGAAAAATTGCTTCGACTGACCGATCGCATCGAAGCCGTAACGGGCACCCGACCGCGCGCCTACCGGGCAGGTCGTTATGGCATCGGACCGCATACCGCCGCCCATCTGCAAGAAATGGGCTATGCGCTGGACGTGTCGGTTCGGTCCTGTTTCGATTATCGGGGGCAAGGGGGGCCGGAATTCACGCACCATCCGTTGTGGCCCTGGACCATAGCGCCCGACCTGTTCGAACTGCCGCTGAGCACAGCATTTACCGGCGCGCTGAGGCGTTGGCCGTCATTGTATTGTGCCGAATCGCTGCGCGGGACGCTGGCGCGGACCGGCCTATTGGCGCGCGTTCCGCTCACACCTGAAGGCGTTCCATTGGCCAACGCGCTGGAGGCCATAGAGGCATTGTTGGGCGAGGGGCATCGGCTATTCAGCCTGTCGTTTCACACGCCCTCGCTGGTGCCCGGCCACACGCCCTATATTCGTGATGCCGACGATCTCGCGACCTTCTGGCGATGGTGGGACGGCGTATTCGACCGTTTTGCCGCGCGCGGCGTGCAGGCTGTCGGCCTCGAAGAAATCATTGCGACCTTCCGCACGGTCGAAAGCAATCGCCCATGAGTGCGCCCTTGGGTCAGTTCGTCACAGAGGAGCGCACTCGGCGGCGGTCCGAAATTGTGCCTTTGCGTGCTTATCTCGCCAATCCTGATCCAGGCTGGGACGCGATCGTTGCCCGTCCGAGCGAAGCCAATGCTTTTGCCGAACGCTGGTTTGTGGAAGCCAGCGCACGCAATCTCGAGCGAGCAGCCCTTGCGAGGATGTTAGTTGTTCGAGAGGAAGGGCAGCTTATCGGGCTGATGCCGATTTGTGTCGCCCGCAACTATGGCCGGATGCCTGTGCCGCATGTCGAAAACTGGTTGCATTACAACTGCTTTTTCGGCGCGCCGCTGGTTCGCCGGAGCTTCGAGGCCTATTTCTGGCACAGGGCGCTGGCTCTGCTCGACGCCGATCCGGCTGCGCCGGCTTTCCTGCATATGGTTGCGCTAAACGGGCAAGGTCCGCTGGCCCAGGCACTGTTGCAGGCGCGTGGCGGGGCGGCGGTAGTTCACCGCTCTACCCGCGCACTGCTCGAGTCTGACCTTTCGCCAACCGCCTATTACGAAGCGACCGTTCGCAAGAAAAAGCGAAAGGAACTTGCGCGTTTGCAACAACGCCTGGCTGAGACGGGTGCCATCAGCTTTACCCATCTTGCAAATACGGACGACCTTGACCCATGGATCGACACCTTCCTGGCGCTGGAAGCAAGCGGATGGAAAGGGCGCGATGGGGCGGCGCTCGCCAATGCGCGCGAGACAGAAGCCTTTGTGCGCGATGCGTTGCGCGGCGCCTTTACTGCCGGACGGCTGGAGATGATCCGGCTCGACATCGGCACCCGCCCGATCGCCATGCTGGTGAATTTCCTGACACCGCCGGGCAGCTTCAGCTTCAAGATCGCGTTCGACGAGGACTTCGCGCGCTTTTCGCCCGGCGTCCTCATCCAGCTCGAAAATCTCAAAGTCCTTGAAACGCCAACAATCGACTGGATGGACAGCTGCGCGGTCGAGGATCACCCGATGATCAACAGCTTGTGGGAGCAACGACGCGAGATCGTGCGAATCAGCGTACCCCTGAAGGGCAAACGCCGTCGTGCCACCTTTGCGATCTGCCGGACGCTGGAGCGCGCCTCGGCCTTCGTAAGGCGTGGGCGATGACAGCCTTTACTGACCTCAACACATTCTCGACGCTCTACCCGGAGACGCCGGGCATCGTGCGCCATACACTGGCCGATCACCCGATGTTCTGCCTCGACGCGCTCGCCGAACTCGCAGCACGGCTGGATCCAGCGACGGTCGAATACAACCGGGGCGACCTGCCCACAGGTGTCGATCCTGACGCCATCCCGGACAATGGTCTGTCGATTGCGGAGACGATCCGTGGCATCGACAGCAACGGATCGTGGATGGTCATGAAATTCGTCGAGCGCGATCCCGCCTATGGCGCGTTGCTGAAGGCGACTCTCGACGAATTGCTGCCGGTCGTCATTCCGCGCACCGGCGATATGCATCAGCTCGAGGCGTTTATCTTCCTCTCAAGCCCCAATTCGGTCACACCGCTGCATTTCGACCCCGAGCACAATATCCTGCTCCAGCTTCGCGGAGCAAAGACGATGACCGTCTTTCCGCAGACCGACAGCGAGATTGCCCCCGGCACCGCTCACGAGCAATTCTATCGGGGTCTTGCGCATCGCAACCTGCCCTGGCGCGATGACTATGCCACGCGCGGACGGGCGTTTACTTTGCAGCCGGGCGACGGGATGTTCGTTCCCGTGATGGCCCCGCACTGGGTCAAGAACGGGCCCTCTGTGTCGATCAGCTTTTCAGTCACTTGGCGGTCGGACTGGACCTATGCGGTAGCCGAGGCGCATGCCTTCAACGCCGTTCTGCGCAAGATAGGACTGAAGCCGCTGCTCCCCGGCCGTTATCCGGCACAGAATCGCACAAAGGCACTGGCATGGCGCGCGCTGCGCCGGCTGGACATCCGGCCCTAAAGCGCTTGCCCGGCGGCCCAGCCGCTCGCCCAGGCCCATTGGAAGTTGTAGCCGCCGAGCCAGCCGGTAACGTCAACCGCCTCCCCAATGGCATAGAGCCCCGGCACGGAACGCGCCGCCATGGTTTGCGATGAAAGCTCGGCAGTGCTGATGCCCCCGACGGTGACTTCGGCCTTGGCAAATCCTTCGGTGCCGTTGGGGTGGAAGGTCCACGCCGCGAGCTGCCGCTCCACACGCTCCAGCGCTGTATCCTTGTGGTTGGCAAGCTCACCCAACAGCCCGATCCGTTCAGCCAACGTCTCGGCAAGGCGCGCCGGGAGCAACACGGCGAGCGCCGCCTTGACCGAGCTGCGCGGCGACGCGCGTTTCGCCCCCTGCAGCCAACCGCGTGCAGCATCGGGCAAGAAGTTTATCGTCACCGGCTCACCGTGTCGCCAGTAGGATGAGGCTTGCAGGATCGACGGCCCCGACAGCCCGCGATGCGTGAACAACGCTGCCTCGCGAAACACCGCCCTGCCAGCCCGTGCTATTACCTCGGTCGAGACGCCTGACAGCTCTCGGAACAAGACTTCCTCACCGCCGAGCGCCAACGGCACCAGCGCAGGTCGCGGCTCGACGACCTTCAGCCCGAACTGGCGGGCGATGCCATAGGCGAATCCAGTTGCGCCGATCTGCGGAATTGAGGGACCACCCGTGGCGATGACAAGCGATGGGGCCGACGAGACGCGGTCACCGTGCCTAACCGAGAACAGGCCGTCGGCGTTGGCGATCTCGCCGATGCCGTGTCCAAAGGCGAAGGCGACGTCGCCCGCTGCGCATTCGTCCATCAGCATCGCGACGATCTGCTTGGCTGAGCCATCGCAGAACAACTGCCCCAGCGTCTTTTCGTGCCAGGCGATGCCGTGGCGGTCGACGAGGTCGATAAAGTCTTGCGGCCGGTAGCGCCCCAGCGCCGACTTGGCGAAATGGGGGTTCGCCGACAGGAAGCGGTCGGGTGACGTATGCACGTTGGTGAAATTACACCGTCCGCCACCAGATATCAGGATCTTCTTCCCCGGTGCATCGGCATGGTCGACCACAAGTACGCGCCGCCCACGCTGGCCGACAGTCGCGGCGCACATGAGCCCCGCCCCGCCCGCGCCGAGGACAATCACGTCATAGGTGGAGCCGGTCACTCGGAGGCGACCGTGGCGTGGAAATAATCGTAGACTTGCTGCGCGACGGCGGCACTGACACCCGGGGCCATCTGCAAATCGTTCAGCGACGCGTTCTTGACCGCGCGGGCCGTGCCGAAGTGCATGAGCAAAGCCTTTTTTCGCGCTGGACCAATGCCCGGCACGTCATCGAGCGTGCTCGTCACCAGCGCCTTTGCCCGCTTGGTGCGGTGAGCGCCGATGGCGAAGCGATGCGCCTCGTCGCGCAAGCGCTGCAGGTGGAACAATACTGGCGCGTTCATCGGCAGCGCGATTTCACGCCCGTCGGGCAAATGGAACACCTCGCGCCCGGCATTACGGTCCGGTCCTTTGGCAACGCCAACAATCGGCACCTCCTCAACGCCCATGGCATCGAGCACGCCCTTGACTGCCGACACCTGCCCCTTGCCGCCATCGATCAGCAGCAGGTCGGGCCATGTGCCACTCTCGCGGTCCGGATCTTCTTCCATGGCGCGTGCGAACCGGCGTTCAAGGACTTCACGCATCATCCCGAAGTCGTCGCCCGCAATCGTTTCCAGCCGCTTGATGTTGAACTTGCGGTACTGGCCCTTCTGAAACCCCTCGGGCCCCGACACGATCATTGCGCCGACGGCGTTGGTACCCATAATGTGACTGTTGTCGTAGACCTCGATCCGCTTCGGCGGCCCTTCGAGGTCGAACAGCTCTGCGATCTCGTTGAGTAGCTTTGCTTGCGTTGTCGATTCGGCAGCGCGGCGGTCGAGCGCTTCCTCAGCATTGCGCTTGGCCTGAGCGACGAGACGAACACGGTCACCGCGCTGCGGCTGGGCGATGGTCACCTTGCCCCCCGCCCGCTCGGCCAGCGCTTCAGCGAGCAGGTCCGATTCGGACACGGTCTGATCGGTCAGGATCGTACGCGGCGGCGGCACGTCGTCGTAGAATTGCAGCATGACGCTCGCCAAAGCTTCATCCTCGGGCACGTCAACCGTGTGCTGCGGAAAAAAGGCACGGTGGCCCCAGTTCTGCCCGCCGCGAATGAAAAACGCCTGCACACAGGTGACACCGCGCTTGCAGGCCAGCGCCCAGATGTCGGCGTCACCCACACCGTCCGCGTTGATCGCCTGCGTACCCTGGATGAACGTCAGTGCGCGCAGCCGATCGCGCAGCATGGCCGCGCGCTCGAAATCCATAGCTTCGGCCGCTTCCTGC
Organism: Sphingomonas sp.; assembly: GCA_049318505.1. Taxonomy (GTDB): domain Bacteria; phylum Pseudomonadota; class Alphaproteobacteria; order Sphingomonadales; family Sphingomonadaceae; genus Sphingomonas_O. Next base: position 18,485 of record JBMOGG010000022.1, read on the forward strand.
ATCGCGTCGCCCAACTTGGCCTGCACCTGCGTTTTCTTGCCGCCGAGAAAATCCTTCGCGTCGCTCACCAGTTCGGCATAGTCGATCTCTGAGATGCGGCCGACGCACGGCGCGGAGCAGCGCTTGATCTGGTAGAGAAGGCACGGCCTGTCGCGACGGCTGAAGAATCCATCTGAACAACTGCGTAGCAGGAAGAGTTTCTGCAGGGCGTTGAGCGTCGTGTTCACCGAGCCTGCGCTGGCGAACGGGCCATAGTAATTGCCCTTCGCGCGCCGTGCGCCGCGGTGCTTCGAAATGCGCGGGAAAGCGTGGTCGGCGCGCAGCAGGATGAAAGGGAAACTTTTGTCGTCGCGCAACAGCACATTATATGCCGGGCGATAGCGCTTGATCAGCTGCCCCTCGAGGAGCAGCGCTTCTGCCTCGTTGTTCGTCGTGACGATTGTCATGCCGCGTGTCTGCGCGATCATGCGCTGCAGCCGCTTGGGCAGGCGTGCGACCTGAACGTAATTAGCAACGCGGTTCTTCAGGACGCGCGCTTTGCCAACATAAAGCACGTCGCCACGCGCATCGATCATCCGGTACACGCCCGGCTTCGACGGCAGTGTCTTCAAGACGTTGCGGATCGCCGCGACCCCCGCGTCGAGATCGGGCGCATCACTGCCTTTGACAGTGTAGGTGGCGGCGTCTTCGTTGAAGCGGTCGGGGGATTGCGGGCGCGACATTCCAGCGATCTAGGGCGCGCGCCCGCAAGATACCACCAGCGCGGCGTTACTTTACAGCAGCCAATGCCTCGTTGGTCTTGGCCAGCGCTTCGTCGGTGATCTTGCCACCCGACATCGGCTGAAGCTGTTTGAGCGACATCGACTTGAACTGCTCGTACATCGCATGGGTCGTAATCCCGGGCATGGCGACGTCGAGCGCAGCCTTGCCGGCGGGGTCGGCAGCGATCGTCTCGATCGGCGTGTCGACGGTGTATTTGGAAGCCGCAGCGGGCGACCCAGGTGTCGGCGCCGCATTCTGCGCAGCAAGCGGCGAAGCAAGGGTCAGGGCAGCAGCAACAGCAATCAAAGCACGCATCGAATCAGCCTTTCGCGGAGGGTAGGAAAGCTTAGTTCATCCGGGCGATCGCGCTGTCAACAAGGGCCTTGTCGGTCGCCGCATCATGATGCGCAGCAATCAGCGATGTGGCAGCGGCCGCGGCCGCGCTCGCCGCCTTGCTGCGGACTTCGGCGATAGCGGCGCGCTCTGCGGCGGCAATCTTGTCCTCGGCCATCGACTGGCGTCGGGCGATCAATGTGGTCGCGTCGACTTCGGCTTTGGCAACAATGGCTTGAGCCTCACCATGGGCGTGGGCCAGCATGGCCTCTGCGTCCGTTGCAGCCGCTGCCGCCTTCGCCTCATATTCGGCTTTCAGCGCCTCGGCCTCGCCGCGGAGCTGGGTTGCCTCGTCAAGCTGCTTGCGGATCTCACCGATGCGCTTGTCGAGCATGCCCGCGACCATGGCAGGCACCTTTTTCCAAATCGCCAGCCCGATAACAACAAGCATGGCGAGTGCGACCCACATGGTCGCATCGAGACCGAGCGCCGACGGATCGGCATGCGGTGCCGCATGTTCGCTCTGATCGCCGACAACCGTCGTGTGCAACTCCTTGGCGGCCTCGGTCGTCTCGCCCGTCGTCGGCATCATGGTGTTCTCAGCCATGGGGAATCGCCTGCTTGACGGCAGCCATGGCTGCTGCTGCACTTATTTTTGCGCCCGAAAGCTTGGCGACGATGTCCTGCGCGGCTTCAGCAGCTGCGCCTTCGATGCTCGACAGGGCGGCGTCGGTCGACGTGCGGATCGATGCCTCTGCCTCGGCAATCTTCGCTGCTGCCGTGACATCGGCTGCCTTGACCCGCTTTTCAGCGGCAAGCGCAGCTTTCGTCTTGGCGGCCGCAGTTTCAGCCTGTGCGTCGGCTTTGACCTTCGTCATCTTCGTGCGCCAAGCTTCCTCGGTGGCATCAGCGGCGATACGTGCCGCTTCTGCCGCTGCCAGATCGTCGGCCACCTTGCGCGCGCGCATGTCGACCGTCGCTTCGATCTTCGGCAGCATGGCGCGACCGATCCCAAAGTAAATGAGGCCGAACACGATCAGCAGCCAGAAAATCTGGCCCGCATAGGTGCTCGCGATCTGGGCAATCTGAGGCATGATTTAGGTCTTAGGCGACAAAGATCAGGATCATCGCGACGACGAACGCGAGCAAGCCGAGAAGTTCGGCAGCCGCGAAGCCGATAAACAGACGCCCCTGCTGGCCGTCGGCAGCGCCCGGGTTGCGCAGCGCGCTTTCCAGGAACGAACCGAACACATTACCCACACCAAGGGCGGCCATGCCGACACCGATGGCGGCCAGACCGGCACCGACGAGCTTTGCTGCTTCTGCGTCCATTATCGTAACTCCTTAGTATGAATTATTGAAACTAGTGAAGATTGACCGCGTCGTTGATGTACAGCGACGTGAGCAGGGCGAAAACATAGGCCTGGATGGCACACACCAGCAGCTCGAGCAGGGTGATGCCGATCATCAGGATGAAGCTGGGCAGTGCAACTACCGGGGCGACCCACAGCGCCTCGGCATTAAGCCCGTTGATGACGAACCCGGCCAGCACCTTCATCAGGATGTGACCAGCCGTCATCGCGACGAACAGTCGCAATGCCAGCGAGAACGGGCGGATCAGGAACGAGAACAGCTCGATCACGAACAGCAGCGGCACCATGATCGTCGGTGTACCGTGCGGCACGAACAGCGAGAAGAAGTGAAAGCCGTGCTTCCAGAAGCCGACGATCAGGACGATCGAGAAGCTGATGATCGCCAGCACGCCAGTAACAGTCAGATGGCTGGTCACGGTAAAGGCATGGACGCCAGGGATGATCCCCAGCGGCATCATACCCAGCATGTTCGCCACGATGATGAACATGAAAAGCGAGAAGACGTAGGGCACATAGGCCTTGCCCTGCGGCCCCACGTTTTGCGCCAGCATGTTCGAGATGAAACCCGTTGTGGCCTCAACCGCGACCTGCCAGCGGCCGGGAATCAGTTCGCGCTTCATGCCACCAAGCATGAACACCCAGATCAGCCCGAGCACGACAACCATGAACAGCGCCGAGTTGGTGAACGACAGATCATAGCCGCCCACATGCAGCGGAACCAGCGGCTCCACCGTGAACTGGTGCATCGGATCGATCTTGCCGCCTTCAGCCGCCACGTCGTTTCAATCCTTATACGTAGAGAGCGGTCGGACTACTCCGGCCGCTCGCCTGAAATCTTGATGATGTTCCTGAACGCCACGACGATCCCGAGGGCCATCAGGGCGAGCAGGAGAACGTGGGAAGTGCCGAGCAGCCGGTCAAGAACCCAGCCGATCACTGCACCGCCAACAGGACCACCGATCAGTTGCGACAGGACACGATTGCCTTGGGAATAACCTTTCCCTTGGCCTTCGCCCACCTTGCCGGACCTGATCGCCTCGTCGCGCTTCGCCGCGTCCAGTCGCTTGTTCAGCGACGTGATCCGGGGGTCTTCGCGGCCTAAACCGTCCTGCCCGGGGTCCTCATTTCCCATGCCGATCCTCCTTGCTGGGGACGCGACACGGGGCGCGAACAACCCCGCCTTGCTGGGCGCGCGTTTAGGAAGGTGACAGGTTCAAGTCAACTCTTGTGCGGTGCAATATGCTAGCTCCAGTCATCGGGCTGCGGGATCGGCGTCGCACCCTGCCGTACGCGCCACACGCCGTCGCGCAACTGATAGGCCTCAGCTGACCCCATTGGCGTCTTTAGCGTTGTGCATCCGACCGTCGCCGCAACGTCCTTGACGGCCACGCCACGCTGCCCCGCAAGTTCGGTATATGCCGCCCTGCGCTTGATGTTGATCGCCTCCATCCCGGCGCGGACCCTGTCCGGCACATTGCCATGCACGCCAAGAAATCCGTTCGCCTGTTCGCCGACCTGCCCGGCATTGATGGCGCCAGCGCGTTCGGAGCCCTTCGCGAAAGCACCCCCGCTGGTGGCGAGAAGCCGTGCAGCAATCAATGGTCTGGCGTTCATTGCGGAAACAACTCCGGGTTTGCGGTGATCGGATCGGCAGCGTGCGCGCGATGCTGTTCCTCCCCAGCCACGCGCAACCCTCTTGAAACACCGCGGACAGTTTGGCGCTTTATCAGTCGCCCGCCAGCCGTTTGACCTGCCCGCGTCATTGGCTAGTCAGCATGAACCATCTCCCCCCAAAGACGCCTCCGGACACCGCGCCCGGCTTTGCGTTCGGCTGGTGTCGGGCGACGGAAAAGGGGTACCCGACAACGAACTGGTCGAATATCTGCTGGTCCTGGCAATGCGCCGGCGTGTCACCAAGGCGACCACCAAGGCACTGCTCCGCGATGAAACCTTCAGTGTGTGGACGACAGACCGAGCGGCCGTCCACACACGCGCAATCGTCAAACGTGCTTTGGCCCCAGGATCCTCGAACCTGATCCTCGTGCACAATCAACCGACAAGAGACCTGCAGCCCAGCCATGCCGACATTCAGCTAACGCGCGATATTGTCGAGGCCGGCAATCGGCTCGGGATTGTCGTTCATGACCATGTCATCATTGGCGCACGCGGCCATGCCAGTTTGCGGGCTCTATCTGAGCCATTGCCGGAGCCGACAGCGCCAGCGCGCTTACGGCGATTAAAAGATTCTTCATCGGATTTCTCCAGCTTTTCAACAACGAAGAGACGGGTTCGTTCCATTCCGATGAGACAATGACCTGATCGAAACGATGTTGCTCGGCTTGCCGCGTTGTCGGGCCGCATCGTCCCTGCTACCGGCTCGCGCCATGATCGAACGCTATTCACGACCCGCCATGGCCGCGCTCTGGAGCGCGCAAAGCCGTTATCGCATCTGGTTCGAGATCGAGGCACATGCCCTCGACGCCATGGCCGAACTGGGCGTGGTGCCGAAGTCGTCGGCCAGGGCGGTGTGGGACTGGTGGGCAACCAACCCCGAGATCGATGTCCCTGCGATCGACGCGATCGAAGCGGTGACGAAGCACGATGTCATCGCTTTCTTGACGTGGGTCGCCGATCATGTTGGCGAAGAGGCCCGCTTCCTGCACCAGGGCATGACGTCGTCGGACGTGCTCGACACCTGCCTTGCCGTTCAACTGACGCGCGCAGCGGACATGTTGATTGCCGATATCGATGCGCTGCTCGACGTATTGAAGCGTCGTGCATTCGAGCACAAGCTGACCCCGACGATCGGCCGCAGCCACGGTATTCATGCCGAACCGGTGACCTTCGGCCTCAAGCTGGCGCAAGCTTATGCCGAGTTTTCGCGTAACCGGGCGCGGCTGGTTGGTGCCCGTGAAGACATCGCAACCTGCGCGATCTCGGGTGCGGTAGGGACTTTTGCGAACATCGATCCCCGGGTGGAAGCGCATGTTGCGGCAAAGATGGGCCTTGGCGTCGAGCCGGTGTCGACCCAGGTTATCCCGCGTGATCGACACGCGATGTTCTTTGCAACCTTGGGCGTGGTGGCCTCGTCGATTGAGCGCCTCGCCACCGAGATCCGCCACCTGCAGCGTACCGAAGTGCTCGAGGCCGAGGAATACTTCTCCCCGGGACAGAAGGGCTCGTCGGCGATGCCGCACAAGCGCAATCCCGTGCTGACCGAGAACCTGACCGGCCTAGCCCGCATGGTGCGCAGCGCAGTGACGCCAGCGCTCGAGAACGTCGCCCTGTGGCACGAGCGCGACATCAGCCACTCGTCGGTCGAACGCTATATCGGCCCCGATGCCACGATCACGCTCGACTTCGCACTCGCGCGCCTGACAGGGGTTGTTGACAAGCTACTCGTCTACCCGGCGCGCATGCAGAAGAACCTCGATCGCATGGGGGGGCTTGTCCACTCGCAGCGCGTGCTCCTGGCGCTGACGCAGGCGGGCATGAGCCGAGAGGACGCCTATAAGGCGGTGCAGCGCAACGCGATGCAGGTATGGGAGTCTGACGGCGTGCTGTCGTTGATGGAACTCCTCAAGGCCGATCCTGACGTCGCGGCGCACCTGTCGGTGACTGAGATCGAGGACAAGTTCGACCTTGGCTATCATTTCGGCCAGGTCGACACGATTTTCGAGCGCGTTTTCGGCGCGGCGTGAGCCGCCGCCGCGACATTATGGCTTGCAAAAACCGCATCTGACCGTGCAATCGTTGCGCTTTAAATACCACACTAAATCAGTATGGATCGCTGCATTGCAGCATATCGCTGCCGAGGGGCCGGCCCTTGCCGGTTAACAGGAGACTGCTGGTGCAGAATTTCGAGATGGCGGTATTCACCGTCGCCGCAATCCTCGCCCAGGTCCTGCTCGCAAGCGCACTTTTCGCTTAAGACAGTACCAGGGCACCGCCCATCCCGCCATTGACTAGCTCTGGCTGGGGTGGGCGGATCGCTTTTCCTCAGACGATATCGTCGAACACCGAACGCAACTTATCAAAGAACCCCGTCGATTTGGGGCATTCGTCCCCTGTTTCGGTTTCACGGAAAGCCTCGAGCAGTTCCTTCTGCTTTGCGGTCAATTTGGTCGGCGTTTCGACCTCGACCTGAACGACAAGGTCGCCGGTGCCGCGGCCATTGAGCACAGGCATCCCGGCGGCGCGCTGGCGCAGCTGCTTACCCGATTGAATACCAGCCGGAATGCGGATCTCGTGCCGTTTCTGATCGAGCCCCGGGATTTCGATCGTCCCGCCGAGCGCTGCCGTTGTGAAGCTGATGGGCGCGCGACAGAACAATGTCGTCCCATCGCGCTCGAAGATGGCGTGCCGAGAGACATGCAGGAAGATGTAGAGGTCGCCGGCAGGTGCGCCGCGCGCGCCGGCCTCACCTTCACCCGTCAAGCGGATACGCGTGCCTTCATCGACGCCTGAAGGAATGTTGACCGATAGGGTCTTGGCCTTGTCGACGCGCCCTTGGCCCCGGCAAGCCGGACATGGGTCGGTAATGACCTGCCCGGCACCGTGACAAGAAGGGCAAGCACGTTCAACGACGAAGAAGCCCTGCTGCGCGCGAACCTTGCCGTGTCCGCCACAGGTGCCGCACTGTTTGGCCGAAGTCCCCAGCTTTGCGCCCGAGCCGCCACAGGGGTCGCACAGGGTCGAAACTTCGACGCTGACCTCGGTCGCCTTGCCATGGAAGGCATCTTCGAGCGTGATTTCGAGATCGTAGCGTAAATCTGCACCGCGCGCGGGTCCGCGGGAGCGGCCGCCACGACCACCGCCCATGAACTCGCCGAAGATATTGTCGAAGATGTCGGAGAAGCCCTCGAAACCCTGCCCCTGCCCGCCGCCGCCGCCGTTCTGAAACGCGGCATGGCCGAACCGGTCATAGGCCGCACGCTTCTGCGGATCCTTCAGACAGTCGTAAGCTTCCGAAATCGCCTTGAACTTGGCTTCGGACTCGTGACAACCTGGGTTCTTGTCCGGGTGAAATTTCATGGCGAGCTTGCGGTAGGACGACTTGATCGTCCCGTCGTCGGCGGTCCGTTCGACCTCCAGCAGCTCGTAATAATCGGTGTCAGCCACTGCCGCCCCTTACAACGCTATCGCCGCCCGGCCCCGGCCGAGCGGCGAAAGGTCACACTAAAATCACGCCTTGCCGATTACGCCTTGGCGCTGTCATCGACTTCCGAGAACTCGGCGTCGACCACATCGTCGCTACCCGGCGCCGCTGCTTCGGCCCCCGGCGACGCCGAAGCGGCCTGCTCCTTCTCGTAGATCGCCTGACCCATCTTCATCGCGACCTGCGTCAGCGCGTTGGTCTTTTCGGTCATCGCGTCGACGTCACCGCCTTCGACGGCGGTCTTCGCCTCGGCAACCGCAGCCTCGATTTCGCCCTTCAAGCCAGCGTCGATCTTGTCGCCATTGTCGGCAAGCTGACGCTCGGTCGAATGGATCAGCGATTCGGCGTTGTTCTTCGCCTCGGCCGCAGCGCGACGCCTCTTGTCCTCATCAGCAAACTGCTCGGCATCCTTGACCATCTGGTCGATGTCGGCGTCGGAAAGACCACCCGAAGCCTGGATCTTGATCTGCTGTTCCTTACCCGTGCCCTTGTCCTTGGCACTGACGTTAACGATGCCGTTCGCGTCGATATCGAAGGTGACCTCGATCTGCGGCACGCCGCGCGGCGCCGGCGGAATGCCGACCA
>JBMOGG010000023.1:0-26393 GCA_049318505.1 Sphingomonas sp.
AATTCTTGATGCCATACAGGGTCAGCGTCATGACCGAGTCTCCTCACGGCCGTTGCGGCCGATTTTCGAAAGCGGATTCTTGCCGTGTGTCTCAGTCCAGCGTGACGCGTTGCCCGCGGAGAGTGTCAGGCAACGGACCTTCGACCAGCTTGCCCTCGCTGTCAAAGAACCGCGCTTGTGCGGCCCCGGCAAAACCATTGCCGGCAACCTTGATATCAAAGGTGATTTCGCCGCGACCGGTATAGCGATGCGTGGTCCGGTCAGCCGTGATCTCGACAAACTTGCCCTTGACCCTGTCGCCAGCGGCAACCCAGATACCCTTGCCGTCGCTGTCGCTCGATGCGGCATGGCCGGCATCGGGGTTGGCCTGCTGCATCGTGCCATCAGCGTTGAAGACATACATATGCCAGGGAAATGGGGCCGCGCTGTCCTTCACCATCCAGGTTCCGATTACCGGATTGGTGGTATTGTGCCCAGCTTCGGTCACGCCGCATCCAACAACAGCGACGGGAACCAGCAGGGCGATTGCGTTCCGTCTCATTCCCACTCAATAGTACTTTGTCTAAATTGATGCGTATTCTCAACGATATGCCAAAACTTTGTAACCACTTTGCAACTCCCGGTGTAATCTAGTTTCAGTCCAAGTGACTGAATTTAGTCGATTTCATACCGCAGTTCAACATGGTTTGCGGCATGATTCGCTTACGTCGTAAGTCGATAGATCGGCAAAAGGCATCAATGCGCTCGCTGTGATCCCAATTTTCAATCTGCACCAGAGATCAATCGAAACATAAATATCAGCATGTTAACTGATAAAAAGTTTTTCGAATGATCCATTGTCGCCGCAGTCACATTGCCAATGCCGCCATATCACTGGTCGATCTCGTTGATCCGACCCATTTCGTCACGGTGACACTGAAGCAGGCGCGCACCATCATAAGCGATGGTGGATCAGCGTCATGGTTGCGCGGCGATGATATCATTTATGAAACCGCATATGACGGCTTCATCCGAACGCTGTCGAAGAGCATTGCATCCAATGGTTCATGGCGCCGATATAAACGCATCATCAGCAATGCAATGACGATTGAAGGCGGGCGTCAAGGCGAACGGAACCATCTTCACATCGTGATGCGAAAGCCAGATCATGTGAGTGAGGACGAATTTCGGTCCAAGATCATGGGTGCAGCGTTCGGCGCATCTTGGTTCATGCAGGGCGACAATGCGATCAATGTGCAGTTGCTCGGCGAACGTTCAGACCAAGTTTCGGCATCCATATACTCTATGAAAAAGGGATTGGATCGATTTTACATTGCCGGATGATCATGATCGCCGCGACATCGCATTGATGACCGATCACAATATGACCAATGGCTACAGACAGAACAAAGGGCGGTTAAACTGACTCTTGGTATTACTGTAGATAAAATAGATACAATCTTACAGTATGTTATAATAATAAAAGCCACGAAATATAATACAAAAACACAATGTATAGCGATCATTCGAAGCCATATATCATTGATTTAATTGAATTATTATTGATTTTATAGTTGACATAAATTCAATTATTGTGTATAATCAATATGTTGAGATGATAATAACATCAATATCATTTGATAAATACAACATCTAATCAATTAAACACGAAGTGTCAGAGCGAAGCGATGACGTATTGTGTCATGTAGGAATGTTGTAAAATGACATCAAGAACACCACTGAAACTGACAGCTCGATCATCATCAGCTGAGATTGCAATCAGTCATATTTATGATGTGAATGGCTTTTCAAAAGCTGATGCCATTATAGCTGACATCAAGAAGCAAATCACAAAGCCATCATCGAAGCAGCAAGCGATTGTGATTTTGATCGGCAAGTGAGCTGTCAGTGATGGATGCGTTTCGTTCGTGGCGATGGGTCATACCAGTCATGTCGACCCGCATCTTCAATGGCACCAATCCAGGCATCATTGAAAACAGCCTTTGACACACCGAGCTGAGCCATCGCCATCTGCTGGTATTGCGCCTTCGTAAAAGCTTTTGGTCTGCCATCGATCATGTGGGGCAACAGCCAATCACGGCAGCGCCTGCGGTCTGCAATGGCTTTATCTATCAGGGTTTGGCGAGAGGGATGGGACATAACCGCTATATAATCGCCACTGCTGCTCACGCAAAATCAGCAATGTTAGAAAATATGCATTTCATAACATGGAAGCCGCAAACGGTTGATAATAGGCGATTGTATTTACAGGCATTCACGCATCTTTGGTTGAGCATGTTATAAAAATAACCAATAACATCATTATCTTACATGTTAAGGAGGATTTGATGGCACTTGGCAAACAGGCAAAGGTTTTAAGCGACAATCAGCAGAAAGCTGTGATGGCGTTCATTTCAGCCAATCGCTTGGCACAACGCAACACGGTTATGTTTCTGCTGTCTGTTGATGCAGGATTGCGAGCGAAGGAAGTTGCATCGCTGGAATGGTCGATGATCACGAATGCTGACGGATCGTTAGCGGATGTGATCAGATTGCAGGACAGAGCAGCAAAGGGAAGCAGTGGCGGTATCGTCTATATGTCGAAGCGGCTAATCGATGCGATTACCATCTATGCACCAAGCCAATGGAAAAGTGGCACCATCATCAAATCGCAGAATGGCAAAGCGATGTCGGCACAGGTCGTGACGAACTGGTTCTTCATTCTGTACCACAAGCTCGGCTTCGATGGCTGTTCGTCACACAGTGGTCGCCGCACAGCAATCACACGGTGGGCGCGTAAAATCAGCAGTGTTGGCGGGAGCCTTCGCGATGTTCAAGCGCTTGCACGGCACAGCAGTCTTCAGATGACGCAGCGTTATATCGAGGTATCAGAAGATGCGTGTAGGCTTGTCGTTGGGTGATACGTTTCCGATTGGACACATTCGGAACATATCGACCGACAGACGCGCTGTTCAGTTTGCCATTTGCATAAAAAAAGACCGCCCTTTCGAGCGGTCCGGTGAATTGATCTGAACCTATAAATTATGTGAAGTCGATAAATTTACCCGCATCAAATGGCTTAGCCCTTTTCGAATTGATGACCTCACTCAGCGATGTCAGTTGATCGTCTACGCTTTCGCAAATCGCCACTGTGTTCGCATATTGAAATTGCGCATTTGCGCGTTCAGAAAACTTTGCAGCCCTCTTTGCGTGCTCATCGCGTGCCTTGTTCCAAACGGCACTCTTTGAATATTCATATTCCAATTCGTCAAAAAATGACTGTGGATCTTCCTTGAAAGATACAAATGCATCTTGTGAGGTCGCATAAGACGATATTTGCGGCTTAGGTGCCCCTTTATACTTCAGACGCTTTTTACTTTTCCATTCATTTGATGTTTCTTTGTATTGCTTGATAGCTTTGCGAAATTCCTGATGCATGATTTGCTCTTCGATTTTCTGGAGAGCTGACCAATATTTTGCAACGCTATCCTCATACAAATTTGCGCTATCAACGCGCACATGCGGGATCTCATTTTGGATCTGGGCAATTAAATCCATAAGCTTTTCATAATTAGCCCCATCAAACGACCCGCCTTTTAACGCAAATTCGTCGATGCGAATTTCAAAAGCCGCCTTGTATTGATCGACTTGCTTTGGCTCAGTATCCTTGCATTTCTTGACCATGCCGCTCGTAACTACGTCATCGTCACAGATCGAGTTTATGAGCTCATCGAACTGAGAATCCGTCAATGTCGAAATCTCGTACAAAACGGTCCATGCCTGAACCCGATCAAGCATATCCGCATTGTTGGAAATTCGCTTGCACCTTGCGACCTTAATCAACTTCATAGCCGTCGACTTGCTGAAACGAGTAGCCTTCAGAATCCGACTGAACGAGTCGCTTCCACTTCCATATTGTTCCTCTGCATCAGAAAATACCTGAGCAATCACCTTCCATGCAACCGTAGCCTTTGCCATCTCAGTCTTGATTGTTTTGATAATATCCATTTCTGGCATCATGTTTGCGATCATATTCATAATTCAATTCTCTCTCATCTAATTTGGACCGACACCTCGCCTTTCCATTATTAAGATATACCGCGAATCGAATTATCGAACTTGTACAACGCAACCAAAAATGGTGTTGTTCCGTTTGTGGCGGGTCGGATTGGAAGGGACTTTACGTGGCGCAAGCATGGAGCGGAGATGGTTCCCATCGCCTTCCCGCGGGCAGGGTAGAACCATACCGATTATGGTTTGAGTTCTTGAAGCTCGCATACAGAGACCCACAAATCTCAATGGCACACGGCACCTATGCTGACTGGGGCGACATCGCCGATCAGAGCTTCAATATTTGGTGGAAAGCCCACTGGCGTGAGCTCTTCGCAGTGACCTCAACCGTGACCAAGCTTTGTGCGGGTGCATCCGTACCGACCGATGACCGCTCGATCACTCTACATATCCCCATGACGGGAAGCACGGACGCCATCCTCAATCAAGTCAGCGCCTTTCTCGCAAAAGAGGGGGTGAACTTAAAAGAGCAGGGGCAGTTTGGACTATCCATCGGTTACGAGCAGGGCTTCATCAAACAGATGGACAAGGCTCGTCGTTACGTCCGGCTCTATGGGTATTGGCTCAAACACGCAGCATGCGATCCCAGAAAACGTGTCGAGAGAGCCGCCCGAGATTATGTTGGCTGGTATGCAAAATGGGAGACAAAGGTCCGCGCAGGATCGAAGCGCCGGATAACTCCAATGCCTTATTTCTATAAGACGTTCACCGGTTACCTTGATCAGAAGTCAGCGAAGAAACAGGGGCAAGGCGGACAGGCTGCATATGGTGATGGCAATGCTGAAAATGCGCGTCGTCAAATTGTGAGAGACATTCGTATTGCCCGAAAGATCGCTGAAAATGTAGCACAGGGTGAATTTCCAGGACGCTACTGAAGTCGCAATTTTCTTTCCTCGCGCCGCCATATAGTTAATCTCTGCTGCAAGGAAAAAAGGGGGGGGGTAGCTGAGATGGTAGTAAAACCGAAAAAGCCTTTGGAATCATACACCGACATTGAAACCGACGTTGATAAATTGACGATTATTGTCGCCAATGCTGAGCGTCATGGTGAAATGGAATATGCATTGGCGGCAAGAAGGCAGCGAGCCATTCTCCGAGGCGCAAAAGATGTCGAACTTGAGCTCCGTTTCGACCAGATCATTGAAGCATATGAGGCTATGCTGACCGAGAAGAACAAGCGCACCACAAAAGCCTCTCGGACTAGGATGAAGGTCAAATCGAAAGGGATTGAAAAGACCATTATTGACTGGGCTAAGAGCGCCACGCCAGCTGAAGGTTTCACCTCACTGATCAAAGATGGACGACCAGAATTGACAGCAGAGTATCTCGTTGTCGAACTTCAGGATCGCTTCTCAGCCGAGGTTGTCGAGGCGGCGAGCAAGAGGCTGCTGCATCATGGAGTGAAGCTACCAGTTTAAGCCGGCACCCTAAAATAAATTTTCACGTTAGGCGGTCCGCTAAAATTACACGTCAGCTGAGTGGAAATTCTACTTTAAGCAAACAGAGATGCCATAAGAGGATAAGCAAGCAAAGACGGAACCGCATCACCGATAACTTTATTAAAATGCGCCCGTTTAAAACCAGCTTCCATGGCAGGTTTCCAATACCAATCAGGAAAAGCCTGTACGCGCCCCGCTTCACGGATATTGATTGTACGCTTTTCATAAGGATGGATAAAACGCCCGCGACCGGGAGACGAAAATCCTGTGGTAACTGTCTGCATCGGCATATCGCCACGTATCCTTCCATAAACCGAGGGATATGTATGATCATCTTGATGGCAGACTGGACGTTCCTCGTGTGGAAGCTCGAAGAGGTTATTGTCATGTAGGTAATTGACCCTACTAATGTTTTCGCCCGACAGCTGACCGTTGTTTTCTAGAATTTTTTCGTCAAGCAGCGGATGTAAATCCCCGCAGGCATCATCAAACGTAAGAGGTCCTCCTGAAAAAGCTCTTGTCATTAAATCAAGTGCAGGCGCTCCTGCTCTACTTGCCACTAAAAAATGCCGAATTCTATTTTGTGCAACACCAAAGTCGGATGCGTTTAAAATAGCTTCTTGAACGTGGTATCCATGATTAGTCAGAATCCGCTTTGTGATGCCGACAACATCCTCTTTGGCTTGATGAATATTCCTCACGTTTTCAATTATGATGTTAGGTATCTTCAACCCTACCGCGAACGCGGGCATCACTAGATAGAGAAGGTTTCGCGGGTCAAATCGACGGGTTCGATTGTTCAGATTCGAATGCCCTTGACAAGGAGGTCCACCAACAAGGAGGTCAATCTTCCCTTTGAACTGGGCAATTTGAGTATCCGAAAAGGCAGGGGACACAAGAAAATCCTCCATCCCACCAGAGAGATCAGCCTCATAACGAACAAGATCTTCAACTGACTTCGCTCGAGCAACAAGCGGAGCAAAGTGGCTCTGGACAAGGCTCAGAGCTATCGGGTCAATGTCAGCTGCGACAATCAACCTCGCATCTCGCCCGAGAAATCGAGATGCGTTATGAATACCTAGCGAAAGCCCACCGCCGCCGCAGAAAAGATCAATATAATTTAGACGCGCCCGCTTTCCCGTATGAGAGGGCTCCATTTTACCGCCGAGGTAGCTAACGTAAAAATCTTTGTCTGGCTGCAAGTCGGGACGAAGTGACTTAACACTCTCCTCATGCCTTCGCGACGTGGTGTCTAAAATTCGAGTGACACTTCCGGCATCCCTGGAAAATTTACATTCTGTATCAGGCGCTTCTCCCGGAAAAACCAACTCATATCCCTTCAGATCTCAACCGTTCAATTAGCGTCAGATTTTCATTATAGGACAAGTGGGAGAATGTCGAGCTTGATGTCCAAGCTCGCAAAGAAGGGATCAACTTAGTCCGCATTTCCTCTGTGCCCACCTGGACCTGCCCATTCTTGTCATAGACTGTGTCAAGGAATGCCTTCACGAATTCGCGGTCCCGACCAAAATCCTGACGTAGAATATGCGAGCGCCAGACATCACTCCCGCCTAGCTTCGCATAATGCAGCGGGTCAGGCAAAGACGGGTCCAACATTTTGTGCCCGCGAAGCCAAGCCCTGTAAAAATAGACTTCAATTATTGAGCCCGGGCTCGCAATACCCCAATTTACCTGCGTATCCCCACCAAAGCGCCATTGGATGAACTTCCAGAAAGAACCAGAGTTTGCTATATTGCTTAGCCATCTCCAAAATCCAATATGGCTCAACTGATGAATGTTTGCTATCTCAGAGAGTGTTTTATAGACTGGTTCAATCACGTCGGCATCAATCTGACCCCCGATATTTTTTTTATTCTTGTCTCCGTACTTTGCCTTAATATCCAGCAAGCTTGCACAGAGATCCATTAGTTCAATATCGGAGACTATCTCCTCCTCATCGCTAGAGCCAATATAATCAAAGACCACTTCGGATGCGTCATAAGCACCCAAGTCTTTCATGGCATTCCAAGCAAGGGCAGCTTGCTCATTGGAGATCTGTGGTACCCTCATGATTTCCGATAACCTCCAAATTTCAAGGTGCTGAGCGTCTGACCAATCTCATTGGATCGCTGCATGGCTTTTGAGAGCCTAGAAACAATCTGCATTTTATCTTGCCCGCTACCGTTCTGATACTCCCGCGCCAATGCGTCAAAATCCATATTCAGATCACTGAACAACGCCTGCATTTTTTCATGCAGAGAGCCATCAATCGGCTCATTATCAAGGTTCGCACATCGCATAGTATTTTCTGCTAGGTCGCTGATGATGCGCTCGGCTACCATTCTAATGCAGAATACTCCAAACAAAGGATTATTTTCTAACCTCTTGAACTGCGGCTTGAGGTCAAAATTTGCCTTTACCTGAAAGCAATCCGTGTGCGGTGAAGAAGAAACATCCCCAGATATCCAATCAACATAAAATAAGACACCTTTCTTTTCTGCCGGATCGCTAAATGTTGTCCATGCTATTTCGAAAAGAGCTTCGTCAGTGGTTGATTTTACGATAAATTCTGCTTGATATACTATTTGGGATTTTGACCAAATCATAAATTCATTGGGTTTGGCATCCTTCTTACGAGCAATGAAGCACCTAACCACAAACCCGCGATAAAAGCCCATCTCAATAATAGATTTGAGATCAATCTTGTACGAAGTGGCTTCAGAGATATCCTCTACGCCAATTACAGTTATAACGCGCCGTAGTGATAATGCGATGTCTTCAAGAGTAACATATACGGCGTAGTCGCCTGGATTTTGATCCGTTGCAGCCTTAATGAGGTCGCCGGGGGGCAGAATCTCAATAGCGGGATCGCATTCCATCTGAAAATCGAAGCCAAGAGGCTCTTGCATCCTAACACCCTGATCAGATGCTAGAATATCATCCCCATTAACAGCGAAACGAAACACATCTTCAAATTTCTGTGCGAAATTGAAAAGCAAGTCATTCCGCGTGACGGAAAATGTGATCTGATTTTTATTTTGTGACGACATCGAAATCTACATCCTCTGCCAGCATTTACATTGAACGACATAATTATGGCGCCCCGGATTCTCGAACTCGATTTCGAAATCTAGAGCTGTGCCACGCGAAAATTGCCGTTTAATCACTGGCTTTGATCCGGCTTGCACGACTGCCCCTTCGCGATCGCGGACAATGATATCCATATGCTTGATTGCGATCCGCTTAGAGTCACCTGCCAACGAAATGGAAGGGTAAAGCGTCAAATGAAACTGCGTCTCGGGAGTATTCTCGCAGTCATGAATTTGTAGACGCCAAACCGATTTTTCCTCTTGTCTCTTTTTCAGCGTCAAGTTGATTGAGACAGGATTAGGAAATTCTTTTTGCGGCTTCTTATCTCCCTTTGACCCGGAAAGTGCGCCAGTCAGCAATCTCGCGAGCAAGCCGCTCTCACTTCGGCTCACAGACACATCGGGTTGGAGATTCTTTTGGAAGTCCACGAAGCGGGCTTTGACTGAACTATTCACTCGGGCGACAAGCTTGCGACCGATATCGGGGAAATTTTGCTTCAAACGCCCAGAATGCTCGCTCCACTCTGAGTGTGCTGCATTCTCAGCGAACTGAAGATATGTATGAATATCCTCTGATGCCAGAAACACGCCCACAGCTGGTTCGTATTGATCGCCGCCCATTTTGACATAATTTATGACCATGCCGGTTCCGCGCATAATCGCTACACAGTTAACCTTAGAAGAATTCGCTTCATCAGGCTCGGCTGCCTGAAAAGCAATTCTGCCAATGCTATGATTTTCCATTTTGTTTAGAGAGCCAACCCTCAGTGTATCTTCTTTAATCTCCTCAGAGGACTTAGCTTTTTTGTATAACTTTACAAACTGATCCAAATCAGCCCTGGACATTACAGAAGGTTTTTCAAGCCCGCCTTGTTCATCAATGAAGGAGACAGAAAGGTCATTCGATATAATTGCTGGAAAATAATAGTCTTCGACAGCCTTTTTTATGTCTGATAAATCCAGAGAATCCATGAGGATAAGTATATCAGTTCCGAATTTATCCGATGGTCGATGAAGATCTACACCAAATATACCTGATATTTTGCCCCAGTATTCCTCAGCTTCTTCGTTTTCAAATGGAGCTGCAACATTTGATCCATTGTGAGTTTCATTGCCGAAATACGCAAATCCACCAAAATTTTGACCCGAAAAACTATGCCTC
Source organism: Sphingomonas sp. (assembly GCA_049318505.1). Lineage (GTDB taxonomy): Bacteria > Pseudomonadota > Alphaproteobacteria > Sphingomonadales > Sphingomonadaceae > Sphingomonas_O. The sequence goes on from JBMOGG010000023.1 coordinate 9,741, forward strand.
GGGTAGACACCCGCCGCCATGAACCGACGATGCGCGCCCAATGTGTCCTCCGTCGGCTCAAAAACCGAATGATAAACTACCGTGTTTATGTTTGAGCTCTTTGCGTACGCTGTCTTGCCTAAACCATATGATCCGCCCGAGCTGGCATCTCCGTCTGATTTATCGTCAAGGTTCAAAGCGCAAACGAGCCTAGCGAAGTGGTCGCCTTTATCATATCGATCCCAGCGTCCGCCCAACCCGCAAGTGTTAGAATCGCGGATCAGTAAAGCGTAGGTTTCATCATCTTCCAAAAAGTGTTGCAGGCTTTCCGAAAAAAGCTTGTTCCTCTCTTCTTTAGCAAACGTCTCTAGGCGGGGCTTTAGGAGTGGCTCAATACCAAGAAGCTCTAAGAGTCGAGCCTTCTGTTCGCCACGTGCGACTAACTTATGAAAAACAAGCTGAGTAATTCCTTTTGTATTGCGCCCAGCATCCATTGAATTTTGACCGCTCTCACGTGCAGTTACCTCTTCAGGTGAGAATTCACGGTGGTCATAAGCTGTAAGAAATCCGGCAGTGTGAACAGGATTTTTCCCATCCATCAAATTCATTTCCCAAATGGCTGCCATAATATTAGTCCTTTAGTCGGAAGTTGTTCTTGCTCTCGCGAGCAATGGCAATCTCAAACTCACTTCGAGCATCGTCGAGCTCTTTTTTAATGGTCTGAAATATTTTTCTTATTTCTTCTTCGCTATATTCGTAGTGCCCTCGGTTTGAGAGCTTTCCGATGGAGCGAAGGGATGCAATCGCTTTATTTACTCGGGCTTCAGCTAGCCTCGTAAATCTATCAGATTTTGCTTCCACAGCAGGATCTCCGCATATTCTCAATATGCTTCTTATATGATAGCATTTTCCTCGAGTCAACAAATAATGTCTACTGTGCTTCGTATTTGTATAATACGATCGGAAATTGGCAATAGTTTTGGGATTTTTACACGCTGGGCGATACCGTAAGCCGACAAATAATGTCTTGGATCAATATGTTAGATTGTTGTGAACGGCATTCAATCCATGCAACTTTTTCCAAGCTCATCACCCTTACAGCCGCAAAATCAAGCCATTGTCCATGATTTTGAAATTCTGCATTGCAGCAGATTTCAGCATCTGGTCATCGATATGTCCGTAATGTGCCTCGATATATGTCACGGATGTTCCTGCAACCTTCGCAATCTCTGACATACGAACCCCAGCACGAATGCGGCAAGTGATGCCGAAGTGGCGCAGGGAGTACCATGTCAATTTGCGGGCTTTGTAATCGATGCCCATCAACTGCATCAGCGCCGCCCAGTGACCGTATCTGCGTTCGTTCGCTTGGGTTGAGGCACCCGATATCGGACCGAACACATAATCGTCAGCAGAAACGTTCTCTGATCGTCGTTGCAGGCGTTTGAAATATTCCCCGCCCCGCGCAATGACCTTGCGTGATCGCCGTGTTTTCGAAATCTCCGCTCGAACCCAAATCGACACGAGCCAACTATCCTTGTCGGCATCGTCACCAATATGTTCGAACGCTTGAATGTCGGACCATCTCAATTGCCACAGTTCGCCGACACGAAGCATGGTGTTCGAGGCAATCAGAATGCAGTCACGGATCAACAAACGTTCTTCACGTTCAACGGCATCTGGGCATGCTTTTGCCGATACGTATGTCCGCATCGTTTTGATCAGTGCGTCATATTCTTCGAGCGAAAACGTGTCCCGCTTGATCACTGCATCCTTGTCTATTTTGATTTTACGAAACTCAAAACCATCGATGTGACAAAGCCCCTTGCGATAGCCGAACTTCATCATGTGATTGAATGTGGACTGCTCGTTGATGATCGTTTCATCACGAACGGATGGATGTTTCAGTTTACGACCATTCGCATAATCATACATGGACGTGCGGTCTAACTCAGCAAGCTTCAGCGACTTATTTTTATATGCCACCATGTGTTTGAGCTGCGATTGCAACGTCACAACACGTTCTTTCGTTATGTTACCGACTTTGGCATCTTCACGCCGCCATTCGAGATATTGATCGATCAATTCGCCCAGCGTGATGCCGAATATCTTCTTGCCCGTTTTCACATCACTGTAAGTCTCGTGGTACAGCGTTTTGCCGCGTTCTAACGCAGTTTGCATGTCACGCGTTTTGAGAGTTTTGCGGACGTATTTCTGTTCCTCCGGTATCCACATGCGAAACTGCCACACATCACCAGATGCCTTGTTTCGTAGGATTTTAGCCGCGCCATCGAAGATGTCGTGTTCTTGTTGAATGGTCGCAGAAAGTGATTTTCTATATGCTCGTACCAAGTTAGCGTCCTATCGTTTTCAATAGGACGCTAAATTTGCAACTTTCTTTGCATATTGCAACCACAAATGCTTGAAAAACCAGAAACTTTGCTGTGACTTTGTAAACACGATATACTGCAATATCAATGGTTTACGGAATAAAAGCTATTCCCACTCGATCGTGCCCGGCGGCTTCGAGGTATAGTCATAGACCACCCGGTTGATGCCCGGCACTTCGTTGACGATGCGGGTGGCGACCCGGCTGAGGAAGGCGCTTTCGAACGGATAGACGTCCGCCGTCATGCCATCGACGCTGGTCACGGCGCGCAGCCCGCAGACCTTGTCATAGGTGCGGCCATCGCCCATCACGCCGACGGTCCGCACCGGCAACAGCACGGCGAACGCCTGCCAGATGTCGTCGTACAGCCCGGCCTTGCGGATTTCATCGAGATAGATGGCATCAGCCAGCCGCAGCGTGTCGCACGCCTCGCGCGTCACTTCGCCGGGAATGCGGATGGCGAGGCCGGGGCCGGGGAAGGGGTGGCGGCCAACGAACGCCGGGGGCAGGCCGAGCTCGACACCCAGCCGGCGCACTTCATCCTTGAACAGTTCGCGCAGCGGCTCGACCAGCGCCATGTTCATCCGCGCCGGCAGGCCGCCGACATTGTGATGGCTCTTGATGGTCACGCTCGGCCCGCCGGTGAACGAGACGCTTTCGATGACATCGGGATAGAGGGTGCCCTGTGCCAGGAAACGCGCGCCGCCCAGTTTTTTCGCCTCGGCCTCGAACACGTCGATGAAGGCGCCGCCGATGAACTTGCGCTTCTTCTCGGGGTCGGTGACACCGGAAAGGCCGGCAAGGAACACGTCGCTGGCGTCCACATGCACCAGCGGGATGTGATAATGCTCGCGGAACAGGCTGACCACCTGCTCGGCCTCGCCCTGCCGCAACAGGCCATGATCGACGAACACACAGGTCAACTGGTCGCCGCCAGAATCCTTCAATGCTTCGTGGATCAGCAGCGCCGCGACCGACGAATCGACGCCGCCCGACAGGCCGCACAGCACGCGCTCGCTGCCGACCTGTTCGCGGATTTCGGCAATCTTGGCAGCGCGGAAACCCGCCATGGTCCAGTTCGATGCCATGCCGGCGACGTTATGGACGAAATTGGCCAGCAGCCGGCCGCCATCGGGGGTGTGGTGGACTTCAGGGTGGAATTGTACGCCGTAGCGCTTGCGCCGGTCGTCGGCGATGGCGGCAAAGGGTGCGCCGGCCGACACGGCGACGGGCCGAAACCCATCGGGAATCGCGTCGATGCGGTCGCCGTGGCTCATCCAGACATGCGGGCGATCGCCTTTGGCCCAGACGCCATCGAACAGCGCGCAATCATCGACGATATCGATATCGGCCCGCCCAAATTCGCGGTGGCCCGACGGTCCGACGCGGCCGCCGGTCTGTTCGCACAGCACCTGTTCGCCATAGCAGATGCCTAGGATCGGCACGTCGGCAGCCAGCACATTTTCCGGAATGCGCGGTGACCCGGTGTCGGTGACCGATGCCGGGCTGCCCGACAGGATGACGGCACGCGGACGGAGGCGGTCATAGGCTTCGCCGCCCTTGGCGAACGGCACGATTTCGGAATAAACCCCGGCCTCGCGCACCCGGCGGGCAATCAACTGGGTCACCTGGCTCCCGAAATCGAGGATCAGGACGGATTCATCGGGGTGGGTCATCGGCGGCGATTAATGCCCCGGCGCGGCGCTGTCCAGCACCGGCGCCGCGTCAAGCGGCCAGCGCCGGCGCGGTGTCAAGCGGCTAGCGCCCCCAGCCGGTCCCGCCAGGCCGGCGGCAAGGGTGCCGGCCGCCGCGTTGCGCGATCGACATAGACATGGATGAAATGTCCTTCGGCGGCCGCTGTCTCATGCCCGGTGGTGAACAGACCAACCTCCCAGCGGATGCTTGAATTGCCGATCCTGGCGATTCGCACCCCGGCCTCGACGCTTTCCGGAAAGGCGACCGACCGGTGATAGCGGCAGCCGGTTTCGACCACCAGGCCGATGGTCTCGCCGTTCTGGATATCGAGCAGTCCCCATTCCACCAGCAGCGCGTTCACCGCCGTGTCGAACCAGCTGTAATAGACCGTGTTGTTGACGTGCCCATAGGCATCATTGTCCATCCACCGCGTCGGGATGGTGCGCCACGCGCCGTAACCGGCGCGGCTCATGCGCGCGCCGCAGACCCGCCCCAGCGGTGCTGCGGCGGCGGTGCGGCGGCCTCTGCCGCGGCATCGTCGCGGCGCTGCCGGCCGACCAGCCCGAAGATCGACCCCAGGATGATGAAGGCAATCGGCAGATTGCCCTCGGTGCTCGATGCCGTCTTGACGACAACGAAGTTGACCAGCGCGGCGGTCATCGGTGCCAGCATCAGCATTTCTTCGGTGCGTGCCCGCTTGTAGGTCGTGAACGCAGCCCAGATCACCAGCCCAAAAAACGTCACCCAAGCCACACAGCCGAGCACGCCATAATCGAGCAGCAGCGTCAGGAAATAGCTGTCCACCGTCGGCGTTTCCGACCCCGGGTTGAAAAAGCCCAGCGCCTCGCTACCGCGCGACGGACCGTACCCCATTGGGTGTGAGCCGATCTTGGGCCAGCCCATCGCCCATTGTTGGGCGCGGCTTTCGTTGCTGCCCTGGTGCTGGCCGCCGCCAATGACCATGACGTGTAGCCGGCGCCAGAAAACCACCAGCAGCGACAGCACCACGGCGAACGCCGGATAGGCAAACAGCGCAGCGCTGGCAGCGATCGATTCTGGGCGTTGCAAGCGGATGCGCCACGCCGCGATGAAGCCATAGGTCAGAAAGGTGAGAATCAGCGATGCCATTGCGGCGCGCGATCCAGTGCAGAATATCGCCGCCATCACCGCAAAGGTGCCGGCCGCGAGCAGCAGCGTATCGCCCAGCCGTTTCGTCCTCACCAGTGCATGCAACACGAACGGGAAGGTCAGCGACAGATATTCGGCGAAATACAGCGCGGCGCCAAAGGTGCCGCGGGTGCGGTAAACATCGGTTCCGGTGCGCGCGCCGGTTTCGGCGAGCTTGGCGAACACCGCCGGATCGGCCTTGAGGAACGACGGCAGCCACGGCAGCCAGAACACCGAACTGACGCGATACTCGTAAAGCGACAGCAGCGAGACGAGGATGATCGTCCAGGCGAGAACCCGGCAATAGCGCAGCACAAAGCCCTCGCGCCATGACAGCCACGCCGACAGGGCGAACATCATCGTCCAGAAAATCTGGTTGTTGGCGTATTTGCTGACCGACACGAACACCTGCGGCGACATGAAGATCGACACCGATGTCAGGATCCAGAACAGCCAGAACATCTTGTTGGCGAACGGCAGGGTGTTGAGCGATTCGCGGATACGCTGGCGCAGTTGCGCCGATGTCGCATAGTTGAGCATGGCAACCGCCAGCAGCCCGAACACCGCGATGCGAGTCGGCGTGATCCACGGCAACCCGGGCGCATCGATGGCGACATAGCCGGGCCACAAGGCATTCAGCCCGACATACCAGACCATCGCCGAACCGATCAGGTCTTCCTTGACGACCTCCACATCGGGCAGCAGCCACAGGATCATGCCGAACATGATCAGGATCGGGACGGCTGGCACGGCAAGCACCTGCATCGGCAGCACGCCGCACATCAAGCCATAAAAGGCGGCAAGGAACAGCAGCGACCCGCCGAGGAAGATGCGCGAAAAGATCCCCGGCTCACGCCGACGCTCATAGGGCTTCAGGATCAGCGCCTTGCTCACATCGTCTCCCGGGTTGCGCAGCTACGAATGCCAAGTCTATTGCGATGCACCATAGACGAATACGAACGTTGCTTGCCAGTGTTTAGCGTCGGGAGCGTGACAAGGCGGCATCCGACGTTTAGCTGGTCTGCGGCGGTGGTGCGTTGTGCAAGCTGCCGAACGCCACTAAGCATAACGCCAACATCCTGATTCAATTCGAATAGTTTCTTCATTCCGCAACATCATCATCACATTGCCGTGCAACATGGGCGCTGGCCCCAGAGGAAAATGAGTGACGTCGATGAATCATGCCGAAATCATTGAAAAAGTTCAGGACCTGATGGTCGATGTCTTCGATGTCGATGATCTGGCCATCACCGAAGCGACATCGGCCGACGATGTCGAGGAATGGGACAGCCTGAGCCACATCCGCTTCATGATCAGCGTCGAACGGCTGTTCAAGATCAAGTTCCTGAATGAAGAAATCTCGGAATTGAAGAACGTCGGCGACCTGGTGCGGACGATCGAAAAGAAGCTGGCATGACCGGCGGCGCGCTGTCGAACCTGCGTTGATCGAGCTGCCATGCTGAGCGGACTGGACTGGTTGCTGCCGTCGCCGGGCGATTTTCGCGCCCGGTTGAAGGCGGTTCGGGCGTCTGTCACGGCTGCGGAACCGCCGGCAGCGACAGAAGAAGCGCTGTACGAACTGGCGTTGCACGCGCTTGACCTCAACCAGCTCGGCGCGCTCGCCACCACCGTTGCCAGCTATCTCACCAGTGCGCCGCCGCCCGGCCCGCTGGCGCGATTGCGGCTCGGCGTGCTCGGCGCCGGCACGCTCGACCTGCTGCAACCCGCCATCGCCGCTTCGGCGCTGCGCCACCGCGTCCTCGTCGATATCGCCGGCGGCGACTATGGCAGTGCGGTGCGCGACGCTATTGATCCGCACAGCCGTTTCCGGGCGCAAACCCATGACGCGGTGCTGATCGCGCTCGATCACCGCACCCTGGGCCTCGATGCACCGCGCGCCGATGCCGCGGCGGCGCAGGCCGCTGTCGCCAGCGCGCTCGATCTGGTCGCAGCGATGGTGGCCGGCCTCGAAGCCAGTGCCGCCGGCGGCGTCCTGGTAGCGACCGTTGTGCCGCCGCTCGAACCGCTGTTCGGCAGTTTCGATGCGGTGGAAGCCGGGTCGGTGCACGCCATGGTCGCAGCCTTCAATGCCGGGCTGGCCGCAATGGCCGCGGCCAAGGCTATCATCCTTGTCGACCTGGCGCGCGTTGCTGCCTGGACCGGCCTCGCCGCCTGGCACGATGCCGGGCAATGGCACAGTGCAAAGTTGGCGATCGGCCCGGATTGCGTACCGCTGGCGGCCGACACTATCGCGCGCGTGCTCGGCGCCTTGCGCGGCACGACTCGCAAATGCCTGGTGCTCGATCTCGACAACACCGTCTGGGGCGGCATCATTGGCGACGACGGTGTCGACGGCATCGCCATCGGGCAGGGCTCCGCCACCGGCGAGGCCTTCCTTGCCATCCAGGCGATGGCGCTGGCACTGCGCCAACGCGGCATCGTGCTGGCGATCTGTTCCAAGAATGACGAAGCGGTGGCGCGGGTGCCGTTCCGCGATCACCCCGACATGCTGCTGCGCGACGAGCATATCGCGGTGTTCGTTGCCAACTGGGGCGACAAGGCGACCAATTTGCGTGCCATCGCTTCGGCGCTCAACATCGGCCTCGATGCGCTGGTCTTCCTCGACGACAATCCCGTCGAGCGGGCCCAGGTCCGCCGCGAGCTGCCGATGGTGGCGGTGCCCGAAGTCGGCGCCGATCCGGTGCGGTACCCGCGCCTGCTCGCCGCCGCCGGCTATTTCGAAGCGATTGCGTTCGCCGCCGAAGACCGGGTGCGCGCCGATGCCTATCGCGCCAATGCCCAGCGCGCCGCCTTTGCCGGCACCAGCGACATGGCCGGCTATCTGCAATCGCTGGAAATGGTTGCCGATATCCGGCCGTTCGACAGCGTCAACCGAGCGCGCATTGCGCAGCTGATCAACAAGTCGAACCAGTTCAACCTGACGACGCGCCGCTATACCGAAAAACAGGTCGAGGCGCTGGAAGGTGACCCAGCCCGCCTGACGATGCAGGTGCGGCTGGTCGATCGCTTTGGCGACAATGGCATGATTTCGGTAATCATCGTTGATCGCGCCACCTGGGAAATCGACACCTGGTTGATGAGCTGCCGCGTTCTCGGGCGCCGGCTGGAGGAATGCGTGCTGGCGCAGATCGCCGGCGCGGCGCGGGCGGCGGGGGCGACCGCGCTGACCGGCCGCTATATCCCGTCGGCCAAGAACGCCATGGTTGCAGATCATTACGCCAAGCTCGGCTTTGAAGCTGCGGGCGCTGACGATAGCGGCGCGACGCTGTGGCGGCTGGCACTGAAGGACTATACGGCGCCGGACGTGCCGATCCGTGTCGAAATGCCAGCCTGAACGCCGTGCAGTCGTCTTTGCTGCACTGCAAAAACCGCTGGTTGATATCGACGGGTCAAGCTGTTAGCCGGGCCTTGCGCGCAGCTTTCACGCGGTAAAGCCGTGAATTCGAGGATGGGGATCGGCAGATGAGCGACGACAAGACCGCCGGTTTGCACGGCCTGCTCGCCGCCATGCCAGAAACCCGCATCATCGTCGATGCCGTGCTGGCGATCTGGCCCGACCATGTCGCCTATCTGCTCAAGGGTTTTTCGGCGCGCAACCCGGCGATGCTGGCGGCGACGGAGGTGGCATCCACCGCCGCGCGCAAGCTGATGGCCGGCAACGAGGCGCGCTTTGCCGCCGGCTACAAATGGACGTGCGACCAGCTTCGCGACGAGGAAATCTTCTTCCACCGCGAAGGCCGTTACCGCCTGTCGACCTTTGCCGAGGCGTGGGAGGAGGTCTATTCCAATCATGACTATATGGCGCCCTATGTCGATGGGCTCCTGCTCTCGCAGATCCTGTGGTTCAACCATGTCGGCACTTTCGAAATGTTCATGGGCCGCGTGCTCGGCGCAGCAACCGCGCCGTTCGACTATCTCGAAATCGGCCCCGGCCACGGCCTGATGGTCTATCTCGCGGCGCAATCGCCGCTGTCGCGCACGCTGGAGGCCTGGGATGTCAGCGCCGTGTCGTTGCAGGAAACCCGCGCCGCGCTGACCACGCTGGGCGTCACCAAGCCGGTGTCGCTGGTCGAAGTCGATATCCTGAAGGCCGAAGCTCCGGCGCAGCAATACGACCTGATCGTCATTTCCGAAGTGCTCGAACATCTCGAGGCGCCGCAGACGGCGCTGGCGTTCCTGCGCAAGGCGCTGCGGCCGGGCGGGCGCATCTTCATCAACGTGCCGCTCAACAGCCCGTCGCCGGACCATATCTATCTGTTCAGCACGCCCGAGGAACTGACCGACATGATCGCCGCCGCCGGCTTTCGCGTCGAGACGACCGAGATGTTCGCCACCCAGGGCCGCAAACTCGAATCGGCCATCGCCAATCGCATCAGCGTGTCGACCGGCGTCATCGCGGTTCCGGCCTGATTCCGGGCTGAATAGCCACCATGCTGTTCAACAGTTTCATCTTCATCTTCGGCTTCCTGCCGCTGGTGCTGGTGGCAACCTATGGCATCGGCCGCTTCAGCCAGGTCGGCGCGAAGCTGGCGCTGACTCTGCTGTCGCTGGGCTTCTATGCCTGGTGGAAGCCGGTGCACCTGCCGCTGCTGCTCGGCTCGATCATCTTCAACTATGTCATGGGGGATCGCATCCAGCGTGCCCATGCCGCCGGCAACAAGCGCCAGGTCAAGCTGCTGCTCGTTCTCGGCCTGCTGGCGGATATCGCGCTGCTCGGCTGGTTCAAATATGCCAATTTCGTCGCCGATACCGCGGGCGCGCTGATCGGCCAGGATTTCATGCTCGAACGTATCGCGCTGCCGCTGGCGATCTCGTTCTTCACCTTCCAGAAAATCGCCTATCTCATCGATTCGGCGCGCGGCGAGGCGCGGCGCATGTCGTTCCTCGATTTTTCGCTGTTCGCGGCATTTTTTCCGCAGCTGATCGCCGGGCCGATCGTTCATTACGAGGAAATCGTGCCGCAATTGGTGCAGCCGCTGTTCGGCAGGCTGCAATGGCGCAACATCGGTATCGGGCTGGTCATCTTCGCCATCGGATTGTTCAAGAAGACCGTCATCGCCGACACGCTGTCGCCCTATGTGCCGGACCTGTTCACCGCGGCAACCGCGCCGGGCCGGGCGAGCCTGGTCGCCGGCTGGCTGGCGGCGATCACCTTCACGCTGCAACTCTATTTCGACTTTTCGGGCTATTCCGACATGGCGATCGGGCTGGGGCGGATGCTGGGGGTCAAGCTGCCGCTCAACTTCCACTCGCCGCTGCGGGCGGCCAGCATCATCGATTACTGGCGGCGCTGGCACATGACGCTGCAACGCTTCATAGTCGCCTATATCTTCCAGCCGCTGTCGCTGCCGCTCAACCGGCTGGCGGCGGAACGCGGCCTTACCGGGTGGAGCGCCTTTGGCGTCGGCGTGGCGATCCCCAGCTTCGTCACCTTTGTCGCCGTCGGCATCTGGCACGGCGCCGGCTGGACCTTCATCGCCTTTGGCGTGATGCATGCGCTGTACATCTGCATAAACGAAGCCTGGCGCGAACGCCGCAAGAACCGGCGCCGCATCTTGCGCAAACAGGGCATCAAGCTGGGCGACCCGCAGGGGCTGGAAATCGCCGGCTATCACCTCATCACGCTGCTCGCCGTGGTGCTCGGCAATGTCATGTTCCGCGCCGCCAGCGTTGGTGAGGCGACCTCGATCTGGGGTGCCATGGCCGGGCTGGCGGGCATCACCTCCGGCCAGCCTGTGCCGGGGTTGGGGCCGGAACTGCTCGCCACTATTTCATTTGCCGCGTTGATAGTCGCTGTGGCGCCGAATACGCAGCAGATCATGGCGCGCTTCGAACCGGCCTTCAACTGGCGGGAATGGGCCAATGTGGCGCCGTCGCGGCTTAACTGGGTCTGGGTGCCGTCGACGACCGGCATCATCCTCGCCGGGCTGGCGTTGTTCATCGGCATCGAATTCATCCAGCGCGGCCAGGCCGTGTTCCTGTACTTCAACTTCTGATCGGGGAGGGAGCATGAAAACCATCCCCTGGAAACGCGCCGTGCTGGCGATGTTCGGCGTCGCCTTGCTGGCGGCGGTCGCGGCGGCGGCGTTGCCCGACAACGAGTATCAACGTTTCGCCAGCCTTGAGAAAACCATCCAGAACCGTCTGCGCTGGATTTACGAACGCACCCACCACGACCCGGCGCCGATCGATGTCGTCATCCTCGGCCCCTCGCGCGCTGGTGCGGCAATCAGCGCGCCGCGGCTGCAAGCGGCACTGGCAGCGCAGGGGGTGGCAGGGCAGAGGGGGGCCCTCGGCGTCGTCAACTTCGCCCTGCCCGAAAATGGCCGCGACCTGCATTGGGTCGTCGAGCAGCAATTGCTGGCGGCACGTACGCCCAAACTCATCATCATCACCGTCACCGAAAAGCCTGGCCGCTATGGCCATCCCGCGTACAAATACATCGCGCCGGCGCGGGACGTCATGGATCCCGGCTATGTCGGCAACCTCAACTATCTGTCGAACCTGATCTATCTGCCCTATCGCCAGATGCGGCTGTTCGCGGCGCGTGCGTTTCCGGCGGCGTTCGACCTGCCCGCCGGCTATGATCCAGCGCGCTATGCCGGCACCGGCTATGATTCCACCGTCAGCTTCCGTACCGGCGACGGTATCCTGGTCGAGCGCGAACGCATCGTGCCGCGCGCCGAACTCGAGGCCGGTGTTGTCCGCTATGAACGCGGCGTCACCCCGCCGGTGCTGGGACCGCGCTTCGCCGACCAGGAATTTGGCGACGAACGCACCTATGTCCGGCGCATGGTCGCCGATGCGCAGGCGCGCGGCGTGCGCATCGCCTTCCTCTTCCTGCCCTATTACACCGGGCCACAGGTCATCCAGGAAGCGAAATTCTACGCCGGCTTTGGCCCGATGTTCGACGCCGGGTTCGTTTCCACCCACCCGGAATGGTTTTCCGACGTGGCGCATCTCAACCATGATGGCGCCATCGCCCTGACCGACTGGCTGGCGCCGCAACTGGTGCCGCTGCTGCAAAAGGCACCTGCACCATGATCGATGTCCCCGTGCTCCACCATGTCGGCATCGTGGTGCCGGATGCCGACGAGATGGCGGCGATGATGGCGGTGCTCGGGTTGGCGGAGGATTATCGCGGCTATGTCCCGCAATTCCACGCGCTATGCGTGTTCACGCAGGGGCATGGCGCCTCGCCGGTCGAATTCGTCATCCCCGATGGCGGCCCGCTGCTCAAGTTCAACAAGGGCATGGGCGGTCTCCACCATCTCGCCTATGTCGTCGCCAGCCTCGATGCCAAGGCCGCCGAAGTCGAGACGCAGGGCATGAAGCTGCTCGAACCCGAACATGTCATGGGCGCTGCCGGGCGTTTCCGCTGCAACTTCCTCAGCCCGATCTACACCCGCGGGCTGACGGTGGAATATGTCGAGCTAGTTTAACCCCCTCTCCCGCTTGCGGGAGAGGCGAGACGCGCGCCAGCGCGCCGGGTGAGGGTGTACCCGCGCGCCGCAGCAAAAGAACACTCTCACCCGCTCGCTCGCGCGGGAGAGGGAGGTTTCACGCCTTCGCCAGCGCCGCTTCGATATCCGCAACGCTGTGCCCGGTAAGGTCCTTGGGCATCTCGACCACCAATTTGGCCTCCAGCGCCTTGTGCCAATGCTTGCGCAATTCGCCCAGCGTGCGCGGCGCCGCAATCACCACCAGCGCGTCGAATTTGTTGCCGAGTGCCATGGTGTTGAGCATCGCGGCGGTGGCAGCGGCAAAGCTGTCCTCTTCGACCTGGCTGGCGTCGGGGTTGCCCGAACTGCTGTGGTGACGGCTGCCGCCGCTGTAATTTTCGCCGCTCGGTTCGGTACTGTCGATGGCGACCCGCCTGGGTTCGGCTTCATTGCCGCTGTTGCGGTACAGGTTCAGCTTTTCGCCATCGGCAACGGCGATAAGGGTGTCATGGGCAAGCAACATGCAGGGTTCCGATATGGCGACGTTCTGCCCTGAACGCGCCGCCACCCGGATAGTTTCAGCGCGCCGGCGCCATGATCGCCAGCGTGTCCGCCACCAGCACGTCGCGCCCGGCGCCGTTGAAGTGGCAACCATCGCGGCGCTTGCTGTCATCGAGCGCCGATGCCAGCGGCCCCAGCACGATGCGGTCCGATTGCGCCGCCCAATCGGCGATGGCCTTGTCGATGGCGGGGCCGTTGCTGCGCCGCTGCATGCAATGCGTGCTGCGAAACACGATCCACGGCGTGGCCGTGAGTGTTGCGCCTTCGGCATCGAAGTGAGCGACCAGCTCCTGCATCTGGCGGACATAAAGCGCCGGATCGAGCAGTACGGCCGCATCGGTCTCGCCCTGAATCCAGATCATAGTGTCGGGGTTGAGGCCGGCCCGCCGCGCCGCCTGAACCTGCGCGACAAGCCGCTGGCGATAGCCCGACCGGTCATCGAGCCAGTCGCCAAGCTGCGACCCACCGACCGCGCCGTTGATAAAGACCACCGGCCGCCCGGTGGCACGGTGCAGTGCGCTGCCCAGTCCGGTCCACAGGCTGCCGTCCTGGCCGGTGGCGCCGAGCACCGGGTCGCGCAGCCGATAGCAGGCGCCATCCAGCATCATGTAGGTGCCGCCCGCGGCGGACGCCGGCAACGGGTCGGCAAAGGCGTTGGCGGCGTTGGATTGCCCGCCGGTGACGATGACGATAGCTTCGGGGTCGGGGCAGGCCAGCTTCTCGGCACTGGCGGTGTCGAGGTTGAAGTCGCGCTTCCAGGTCTTGGGCAGGCCAAGCGCCAGCCGCAACTCGCGCTTCGCATCGATGAACACCAGCGGCGCCGCGATGCGGACGACGAGCAACGCCGCGCCGATGAGCAGCGCGAACCCGGCGACAATGATCAGCAATCGTTTCAAGCGCAGGCCTTTTGTGGAGCGCTCTCGATACCCTGCGGATGCCGGCAGGCAAGGCGGAAATTCAAATCCGCTTTCGCCCGCGGGAGAGGAAAGCGGTCAGACGATCGTCGCCACCAACTGCCCTTTGTCGATCACCACTTCCGGCTCAACAGTGATGCTCAGCGTGCCCGACGCCGGCGCATACAGCTCCAGCGTGGTTTTCTCGACCAGGATTTCGGCGATTAACGCGCCTTCCTTCACCGCCGCGCCATCGGGGTAGAGCCACACGACAATCGATCCGGTCTTGTCATCCTCCGCCCACAAATCGAGCGGCACACGCACTTCGGTCATTTGCAGATCTTTCGGGCAGCATCGGCGATGCGGCCGGCAAGCGGCAGGATCGCCTGCTCCATCGGCCGTGAGAAGGGGATGGGGATGTCGGGCGTGCACACCCGGATCGGCGGGCTGCGCAGCACGCGCGGGTCACGCTCCACCACCGAGGCGATGACTTCGCCGGACACGCCATAGGACAGATAGTCCTCGTCGGCGACGATCAGCCGCCCGGTCTTGCTGACCGCGGCAAAGATGCCGTCGCGATCAAGCGGCGACAGGCTGCGCAGATCGACGACCTGCGCCGAAATGCCGTCCTTCGCCAGGTCGTCGGCGGCGGTCAACGCTTCGTGCACCGACATGCCGAGCCCGACGATGGTAACATCGGTGCCCTCGCGGGTGATGGCGATCTTGCCGAACGGCACCGTGTAGGGCTCCTCGGGAACCTCGCTCAACGTCGTCTTCAGCGGTGTGCCCATCCAGCCGACCCCGGCGGTGCCCTTGTGGGTCAGGTAGATCACGAAATTCGGGTCGCGCAGCGCCGAATGCATCATGCCCTTGGCGTCATAGGCGTTCGATGGATAGACGACCTTCACCCCTGGAATATGCGCCACCGTGGCGTGCAGCGCCTGGCTATGCTGCGCAGCATTGTTGTAGCCGCCGCCGGTACCGATCATCAGCGTCATCGGCACGCGCACCTGGCCGGCCGACATGTAATGCGTCTTCGATGCGGTGTTGAGCAGCACGTTGTAGCAGACACCGATGAAATCGATGTACGCCAGATCGATCACCGGGTGCATGCCGGCCATGGCAGCGCCGGCCGCCATGCCGATGAAGCCGGTTTCCGAAATCGGCGTGTTGATGACGCGTTCCGGGCCATATTTGGTGCCAAAGCCATCGGCGGTGCCAAAGATACCGCCGAAATTATAGACATCCTCGCCGAGCACGAAAATCTCGTCGCGGCGCTCCATCTCCCAATCGAGCGCCTCGCGGCCGGCGCGCGCCATGGTCAGGATACGGCTCATGCGTCTTGCTCCGCAAAGACATGGTCAAAGGCTTCGGACGGGTCGGGCCAGGGGGCATCCTGCGCCGCCTGCACCGCTGCGGCGATCTCGGCGGTCGCCGCCGCATCGATGGCGGTTGCATCGGCCTCGGTCAGCACGCCGTCGCGGATCAGCTTGGCGCGATAGGGCGGAATCGGGTCGGTCTGCTTCATCTGTTCGGGGATATAGGCCTGCTGGTCGCCCATGAAATGCCCGGCGAGCCGCGCCGTGCGCAGCTCGAGAATGGTGCCGCCGCCGCCGCTGCGCGCCAGCGTCATCGCGCGTTCGGCGGCGAGGTAAATGTCATCCGGGTCGTTCGAATCGACATATTCGCCGGCCATGCCATAGGCGCTGGCCCGATCGGAATTGCGCGCCACCGCGGTCGATTCCTTTTTCGACGTCGAAACGCCCCATTCATTGTCCTGCACCACCGCGATGAACGGCAGCTTCATCACGCCGACCAGGTTGAGCACTTCGTGAAACGCCCCCTGGTTGGCGGCGCCTTCGCCCAGAAAGGTCAGCGCGACGCCCGGCCGCTTCTGCAAGCGCCGCGCCAGCGCCATGCCGGCGGCTGGGCCCATGCCCTCGGCGATAATCCCCGACGAGGCGAAATTCACCGCCGTGTCATAGATATGCATATGGCCGCCCTTGCCCTGCGACAGCCCGGTTTTCTTGCCGAGCAGTTCGGCGGTCATCCGGCCGACATCGACGCCGCGGGCGATGGCGACATGGTGCGGGCGGTGATCGGCGGTGATCATATCGTCACTATCGAGCGCGGCGCAGACACCGGCGCCCACCGGCTCAGCGCCATTCGAGCAATGGAGTTCGCCGGGCAACGGCCCATTGGCAAAGGCAAAGATCGGCGTCTTGCCGACCCAGTACAGCCCGATCATCGCATTATCAAAGGCGCGCGATCGCACCATCTGGCGATACATCTCCCGCCGCAATTCCGGTGTCAGTGGCATGGTCGGTCCTCGCGCAATTCGTCGATCGCCACCTTAAGCCCGGCCGCGCCCGCCGCCACTTGACCGAAATGCTAGCTGGCACGCGGTTCGGTGCCGCATTTGACAGCGGTGTCGGCGCCGGAGACACTCAATTTCGGATTCCGCCCGAAAGGAACGTGCCGTGAAGAAGCTGCTCGTGGTTGCTAG